>PBSO01000017.1 GCA_002726275.1 Methanobacteriota archaeon
ACATACCCAACTGGACTCATCAGCATGGGCTGGTTCTGAAGCCGATATGATCGATGCTGCTAGATCATCAACAGCCTCGATACTATTCGCATTCTGGGCTTCAGCGACGGCCCTTGGTGTAATATTGGCCATTGCAATGAGAGGGACCCTCGATAATCCAGGGGAGGGTTCCTTATTCAGGGATCTGCCCGTTTTCGACAAGTCGGACAATTCATCCTTGAACACATTGGGCATAATGTCGCTAATTCTGGCCGTTCAGCTACTCCCTCTTATTTGGGTAGGTAACTTGCAGAGTTTGACTGAATACACGGAACATGTCTATTTGGGTTCAGTTTGGGCTCTTTTCTGTACATTCGTTATTGCCTTCTGGGCCTTCTGTAGGGCAGAAGGATGGCAGGTATTGGGGTCATTGGTGGCCGTAAACTGGATACTTTACACACTAGCAAGAATGGTCGAGATAGGTAGTGACTTCCTCGGAAATACGCTTTCTTCAGACGACGGGCTATCGGGCGTAGCGTGGGTCTTCCTGATTTTCTGGCTAAACGTAGCTGCCGTGATATTCTCCTCTAGGGGATATTTCGGCGATACCGCGCCACGCAGGGAGAACAGCAAACTCAGGGTCTGGTGGAATAGGAATCATTACGGTATTTTGGTCGGACTCGCGTTATTTGTTGCTCTGGCAGTCAGGACAGGTTGGAACGTTCTGCCGGCGATGAATGCCTCAGGAACCCAGTTATGGGACATGACCGGGGGTTCCGACCCTTGGTACATGAAGAGGGTAATCGATTACGTAGTGGCGGAAAGGAGTCACTACATCTTTGATGCCGATAGGGCTTACCCAATGGGGTCAATCAACCCAAGACCCCCTCTATTCTCGTGGTCACTAGCTCTAGGGGGAATCGGACTTTCGTGGATCACAGGGGCAGAATCGTCCTCTGATATGGTGTGGTGGAGCGTCGCTTCACTGCCAGCTATCTACGGCGCTCTGATAGTCCTCCCCCTTGCTGCAACTGCAAGGAGGGTCCACAGCAACCTAGCAGGAATCTTCACCGCATGGTTGATCGCTCTAATGCCTGGGCACATAGGCCACTCCACATTCGCTCTAGCAGACCACGACTCTTTCGCTCTGCTATTCATTTCAATGGCATTCTATTTCTGGGTCAAGGCAATGGAGGGACTAGGTTCCGACAAGCTGTTTGGGGAGCCCAGTAGAAACCCTCTGTACCTGTTTGCCGGAATAAGGGAGATGTGGGCAGCAAATCCAAGAGTCATGGCAAATGCCACACTATCTGGAATCTCGTTCGCAACGGCCGCTTTGGGCTGGAAGGGTTTCGTCTATGGGCCGGGAATCTTGTTCCTAGCCTTCGGCGTGCAAGTCGTAATGAACTTATTCAGAGGACGTGACAGCCTCCCGATTACATCCGCGTCATTGCAAATGCTATTCACAGCGTTCCTAATCCCACTGCCATTCTACATGTGGCCAGGAATGGGTCTGCTTTTCGATCCGAGCGGCTTCCAACCAATGTTCTACATTATTGGATTCACCTTTGCTCTGGGATGGGTCACTTGTTCCTTCAGGGACAGGCCGTGGCTACTCGTAATTGGAAGTGGGGCAGCCCTCTTCTCAGGAATCCTGGGCACACTTTACCTATTGCAGACGATGGAACTGTACAATGGTTGGGATATCCTCTTCACCGGCGGATTCTACTTCTCAAAGAACAAGATTTTCGGAACTATCGGGGAAGCTCAGGCACCCAGCAGAGGCGTACTATTCGCTTCCTACGGACCAGTTGTGACACTCATTGCGGTGGCATGCGCAGTATTCCTAATTTGGAGGGGTTCGAGAAAGGAGCGGCAGAGCCAGCTCCTATTGGGGACATGGGTAATAGTGGCCGCATACATGGCTTGGAGTGCTGGACGTTTCATATTCAACGCAACCCCAGCAATGGCAGTCGTCGGTGGCTTGGGAATGGCCATGCTTTGGAAGTCCGCAGATCCGACAGGATTCGTGAAAGAGTGGCGCAGGTCCGGAATAGGCTCCCCTTCTGCAAGAAGGAAGTCTACCTGGCCGGCCACAAAGAAACATCCTGCAATTCCAGCACTAATGCTCGTATTCATGTTAGTTGCCAGTCAGCACATAACCTACGGCATCGACTCCGGAATACCTCGTGGTGAGTCAGCAGCATCCGACGTCGATCAGACAATCTACGAAATCTCACCAGACTTCCTGAGGGATCTTTCAATTCTGAATGGGGCAGAGTATGATGCAGACTCGGGTCAGTTGTGGTACATGGGTACATTCGGCCCCGGATTCAACGGTGCGGATTGGAATACTGCCTACGAATGGCTATCCGAACAAGACGCAGATGTAGGATTCAGCGAGAGGCCAGCATTCGTCTCTTGGTGGGACTATGGTTTCCAGGCATTAGCACAGGGACAGCATCCAACCGTGGCTGACAACTTCCAATCGGGAATACCTAATAGCGGGGGAATGCTTCTTTCACAGGGCCAAGACGACACCCTTTCGTTGTTCATCATGACACTATCGCAAGGCGACAGGCGTTCGAACGCCGGATCCTTCACCTCTGCATTCTCAGACGTGTTATCCCATTACATGGACGAGGCACAGATGGACGAGTTCGATTCCATACTCTCAATCGACGTTGGCGATTCATCCTTTGTCACCGACCGATCCATGCAGGTAATAGCGACCGACGGAGTGGTAGATCTTCTCAGGGGATATTCATTGATGGATAATGGAATCCCATCAGATGAAGAGTCATGGATGGTCTACTTCGATACTGAGCCCTATGGCGAGCCATACAATGAGACTGAGGCCAGGGCTTCATTTGATGAGGCCAGGGGCAGATCCTCGACATTCGAGGATTTTACAACCCACTACATGATTGGCGACTACAGATACACTAACGATCTGATAAATGACTTCGACGATGTCTCCACCGGACTTCACAGGGCTAACTCTAAGCTGGCTCTCGGGAGGGCTTTCTTACTTACCGCATTCGACTCGTCAGAGTTAGTCGACATGTACCATGATATCACCTCATCAGTATCGTACGAGGTTCAGGACTACGAAGAAGGCCTAGGTGTGACGGTTGAGAGGAATAATGACATCCGATACTTCGCAGTAGACAACAGACTTTACCCTCTCGGAGGTTCATACTACGAGGACTATTCTTACCATCGAGGGCAGACAACTGGAATTTTCCATGCACCCACTGCACTTTCCGGACTAGACTTGGATCACTACATATCTACAAACTACCTAACTCAGAGGGGTGCAGACGGGCCCGTAATACCCAGAACTTCCGAGGAGTACGAGGCAGAGTACCTCAACGACGTTGTTAGGCAACAGTCGGGGGCTGCTCAGGATGCAACTGAGATAATCCAGATGATCGACATAGACTATCAGCACCAAGACGCCTTCTTTGAGACAATGGTTGCAAGAGTGTACGTCGGATATGGGTCTTCGACTCTGGGCCTGCCAGGGGAAGCATCGCAACCTGCTCCCCACTTCTACTCAACAGGTACTCCCGGCTCACCCCTTGAATCGGCAATTCCTATGCCGGGGGCCATGATGAATCACTTTGCTCTGGCAAACTGGTACGACCTGCCTTGCGAGTTGGACGAATCCGGTGAAAAGATAGATTCTGACTGCAACGACCCAGTTGTCGGCAATGCCAACACACAAGTCAAGGTTCTCAAGTACTACAGCGGCGCCACCCTTTCTGGCACTGTAGAATTAGAGGGAATTGGGCCAGTGCCCAATGCTAGGATCCTCATTGAACGTGATGCTTTCAGCGGCGAAGAGGTAGCGGACGAGAATGGCGAAGTAGTGGATAGGGACGACAGGACATACTGGATCCCAATAGGCACTACAGATGCAGACGAGGATGGCGCGTTTTCTTTCACAGTCCCGGCTGGAAAGATTAGGGTTTCCGCATTCTTCGGTGAACCAGATATGGACGCAGCAAGAGCGACAGTGATCTCGGGTAGCTATGGGATGACAGAGATCCTGTCGGAGACCAACACAAATAGGAACATCAACCCAATTTCTGGAATTCTCGGAAATGTCTCTGGCTCGACATGGTTGGCAGAGCAGATCGTCAACATCTCGGGCTCGGACGGCCATTCAAACGGGAACTCCTTGATCGAGGTCACAGTAAACGTGGAACCAACACACGCCACAGGGCAGTTGGTTTGGCAAGGGGCACCAGAGTTTGAGGGCGAACCAATAGTGGGCGTCGACATCGAAATTTCCCCGCTGTGGGACCAGATTCAGATGGACTCATACACGGTCACCACATCAAATGGGACTGTAGTTGGCAATGACCTGGAATTCAACGGAATTGGAGAAGTAACATTCACCGGTGGCGGCTCAGTTCGTTCAAGCTCAGTTGCAACGGTATCTGACTTCACTGGAAATTTCTCACAGGAGATAATGCACAACCACAGTCTTACAGGAGAGGGAATGTTCGAAGGAAGAGGTACTCTCGATGGAACCCTCCTAGACGACATGTCACCCGTTGATTGCAATGAAAATGGAACTATGCCAGAGAACCATACCCTATGCAATTTGGAAGATGGCGAGATATATCTTGAAGGCACAATGAATGCCACTGGAAGATTTACATCCAACGGCTCGACAATCTTCACTCAGCACCTCTATCATGCATCCATGGTTGCATCAGGTATCTTTGAGGTGGACACATCCGAGGAAATGGAGACCTACGGGACGATAAATGGAACAGGCACCTTCTCCGGAGAAGGATCATTCAGCGGGCCCATGGTCAAATCTGGAACATTCCACCTGATGGACGCCATACCTGGCGAGTACGAACTAACGGTGATTTTCGAAGATGGCACAAGAGCTACCCTCGACGAGTCATTCATCGTGTCAATGAATCCTAGCTCACAGGTCCCCGAAGTGAGCATCCAGGGGAGCACCATAGGAGGGAAGCTTGTGGGCGAATCAGGAGAGGTCCTCCAAGGGGGAGTTGCCCTATATGTGACTGGAGGGACAATCTCGGATGCTGTGGATGATTGTAGTGATGCACACTTTGCACCATGCATGATCATTCCTGACGAAGAAGGAAAGCTAAACTTCGGACCAGTAGTTCCAGGTAACTATACCGCCGAGATAGATGTCGACAACGACGGATTCCCGGAATTCATGGAAGACTATGTCTTCGATGCCAACCAAGCAACAGACGTCCAGATACCATTCCCAATAGCCAACACATTTGACATCACATTCGAAATGCTGGACGGGGATGAGAATGTTCCCGATTTGAATGTCTCATTCACGACCAACGATGGTACCGATGGAATAGTTGATGCGGTTTTCGATAATGACTCGGGTACATACTACGTCGAACTAACGCCAGGTGAATGGCTGTTAGATCATACTCTTGACGAGACCAAGCAGATTTGGGAGGTCATCGAGGTTGAAGCAGACTCTACCGAGGCGTTCGAATTCAGGACTAGCATGCTGGTTTCTGGGATAGTCTACTACGAGGAAAATGCTTCCGCCGAGTTTAACCCCGAAGAAAACAAATTGATTGGTTCCGACGTTACTGTGGAATTCCACTGGAACGGATTCAGCACAACTGCACAAACCAACGAGACTAGCGAATTCAGCATTCACCTCCCAGAGGGAGCAGTAGTTGATGCAACAGTTGAGGGAATGGTGGCCGCATTGGTCGCCGGAAATAGATTCACCGTGTCCGAAGAAATGGAGGATATTGTAATGGTCGCTAGACCCGGAATAGCAATTTCTGGAATGGTGAGCGTGAACAGGGCCAACAACCTGTATTCGCCTTCATTCTCTGGATGGGAGCAGATTACCGTGACTGCGGACAGTGAAGACCACGACGTGACTTGGAGAGAGCAGTTGCCTGTTGACGGGCTCTTCGACATGGTTCTTCCCGAGGGCAATTGGACTTTCGACATAGAGGGCCCAGAGTTCCTAGGCGCCTCCTCAGTCCAGAAGTACATCGATGACAAGAACACATCCGTCGAAATGCTCCTTCATCCGAGCAATGGGACCCTGTCAGTAACCATGTTCATAGATCACATGAGCGATGGTAACTCTTCGAACGGAACACTCGTTTCCTACGACTTTGAGGTCGTTTCAATGATGATGGCAGGCGCTAGCGAGAGCATCATGGCCAATGGCACAGAGTGGGTCCAGGAGGGCAATGCCGAGGTCTCTCTGGAGCCAGGGACATACTCAGTAGTGAATTTGATATCCGACCCAAATAATGGAGACCTATTTGGGACCAGAATTCTGAGCCCAGTCCAGTCCTTCCAGATTAGTCTGGAGGGGGACGTAGTCGAGAGATCGGTAGCATTCGACCCAGAGTGGAGGGTCAGCCTTTCCCTGACCAATGAGAGCGGCGGCCCATTAGCCGACCAGATGTTCAGAATGATTAACATGGATAATGGATGGACGCAAACCCATTACACAGACTCCAATGGATCATGGGTAGAACATGTCGAGGAAGGCAATTGGATTCTGTCCGTCGATCCTTTCGAGAATGCGGATGGTGCATCTGAAACACTTAGGGAATTCGTCCAAGCGTCCCCTGAGGGTGCAGTCGAGGAACTCTACTTCTCAACAAGTGAGGTAGCAACATTCTCCCTCAATCTAACTGAGGACATCTCCGGAGAGCCCATCTCCTCCATGACCATCACACTGAACTCAGGGGATGGTTTAGGTTCCATCAGCCTTGAGCAGACCGACACTGATGGAATGGTCACTTCTTCGATTTACCCGGGGACGTGGTCAGCCGAACTCAGCTTTACTGAGAATGGAGTTATGTGGCAACTGGAATCAGAGGACTTCATCCTGTCACCAGGTCCAAATTCGGAAATCCACCTTGTCGCCAACAGGTCATCCGAATTGAGTGGAAACGTTTTCTGGGATTTCAATGACAACGATGAATCGAATGTCGGTGAAGGAGTGGAGGGCGTTACAGTTTCAATCAGGGAGTCCTGTGAAGATGAGGTCACAGATTCCGATTCCGATGCAATGTTCTTCACAGGAAATATGACAACCGATCTAAATGGAGACTGGTCTGTGTTCCAGCCGTCTGAGACATCTTGGTGCGTTACCACCGATATGGAAGGATTCTCCGAAGAGGAAATTACAGTTTCACTGGGGACATCCCCCGATCAAGTGGATATCGAACTGACCGCTGGACTGGTCGAGGTAGGGGGCGTTGTCTCCTATATCGACGACTTGGAATTCTCAGCAATTTCAGACTCAATAGTTCTAGAGCTATTCCCCGCGGAGGGATTGGTAAGGGACCCAGTCACCCCTACAAAGAACTTGGAAGAAGGTGTTTGGAAGGGCAACTGGTCAGCCGAGGTCGAGCCAGGTGAGTGGATCATCAGGGCAAGCGTCGAGGACGAGGGACTCATCGCAATGGCCAACGTGGAGGCCGACGTCCTTGAGGGCGGGTTCGAGGATATCGGCCTTATTTCAGGCGGNTGGCTAGTCCTACAAACTCAATGGCTAGACTATGATGGAAACTCCAAGACCCTCGCGGATGTAGAAGANCCAGAGTTGGTAATCAACATCGGTGCTGGAATATCGTGGGTCGTAGAATTGGATGATGAAGGAGGATTTAGGATGCTCCTTCCCGGCGGAATGGCCGAGACATCCAGTGAGTTCGAAGTCAACCAGATGGGTCGAAACATGACCTACTCGGGAGGTAGGACAGTTAGCATGCAAGCTGGCCAAGAGACGCCACCTACGATTATATCTCACACCAGAGTCACAAACCACGAGGTCAATCTGCATGTTATCTCAAGCAGCGGTGGCGATCCGTCCCATGATGGCGGCATCGAGGATCTAATGGCCATGGCAGGACCAAACTCCACTTTCCAACCACTGGAGTTCGTTTTCGGAGTGGATTACTTGGGACACGAACCATTCGACACGTTCTCCGCTCAAGCGCTAGTCCCCGGTACTGACGGGGGAGACTGGCTGGTAGAGTTCCACAATGGCTCGGGAGAATGGAACACAACTGTGAGCTTCGATGTGGGCCTGGAGAACACCCTGAACTTCACCGATCTCCACGTGAGAATTTCCCCTGCTAACCAATCTGTCGCGCACTCCCTTGCCGGAGGCCACTCAGTAAATATCGACGTCTTCACGACGGATGGGTACTATGCCGAGGAAAGTGTGGTGGTGAGGATACCGCAGATTCATGGATTCTCACTGGAGCCGATGGATGACGTCTACGGAATATCATCCGGCGACACGGTTCAGATAGGCATCGACATCACCAATACGGGTAATGGGGACGAGAAATTCGAGTTCTCCTTCGATGATTCGGAACTCCCAGACGGATGGGAGAGGACCGGGGCGACCAGCCATACCCTGGGGGCCTTTGTCTCAACAACCCATTCAATCTCTGTCATAACCCCTGAGAACGCAACGGGTGGCCCATACACGATTTATGTCTCTGTAACCGACAAAGTTGGGGGAACATATCCAGATATAGAAATCAACGTGGAAGTATCTAACCCGGTCATCAGCATAACTGGACATCAGTCATACACCGGCGGAGATCCCGTGGCATTCACCACTAATGGATGGGCAGTAACAGTATACAATGACGGATTGGTAGACGCCCCCGGAGTTACTCTGAACGCAACAATTTGCGGAGACAGTACTTGCAGTAATGAGATTGCTTTCGACACGGACATCAGGGACGTACCTTCGATGTCAGAAGTCATTTTCGACATATCCCTTGACCTTACGGACTATGGGCCAGACTCCTACTACCTCCGGTTTGTGATTGTGGAGGAAAGCGTAACTGGGGAGGTGTTGCCATATCTGGACGAACAAGGCGGCGTTTCCAATGTCGATGTGCGTTCTCCCCCTGTCGAAGGGACCACTGACTGGATTGGGTGGATACTGGGTGCACTGATTGTTTTGGCAATTGGAATGCTAACCAAGCCCCGCTCAAGAAGGCCCAATGCACCCTTCTGACACATTGATATTTATGCCCGTTGAGATGGCGATTGCTCATGCCCCCCATCGAGCATCTCGAGCTGATGCCCGAACCCGATGATCCAAGGCTCCTGACAACAGTCGACCCCTCGGCTCCCGGTTACCCCGGCGAGGCATACGGCCTGACGGACGAGGAGGCCCGTCAACTAAGGTGGCCATTAGGCCCAATCAAGGAAGCACTATGGCCATGGGGCGCAGTATTTTTCTCCATAGGGACCCTTCTATTACTGGTCTCTTGGCCATTTATTGATGCGTACCTGACCCCTGTTCTGCCAGACTCTGAATGGGCATACGAAGACACGGGAATACGTCGCCTACAGAGTACCGGGCTCTCTGGAGAGGGAGTGGATGTTTGCATTGTGGATACCGGGGCAGACATCTCCCACCGGGACTTAGAGGGGGTTTCTCTGGCTGGATTCAGAGATTTCTATGAGGAAAACAATGAGGAAGTTAGGGATGTCGGCGATGAGTACCATGGGACTATGATGACTGGTTTGTTGGTAGCTAATGGAACCTTTACGGGAGCAGCTCCCGGAGTTTCCCTATCCATAGCTCTTGCATTGGGCCCGGAAGGCTCCTCAGGACAACAAGACAGAGTCGCACTGGCCATCAGGTGGTGTAGAATAACACAAGAAGTCGATATCATCAGCCTAAGCCTAGGTGCTAATCCTGGTGACGGGATGGGCACTGACTCGGAAACCGTTGCTGCAGTCAACGAAGCCCTTCAGGCAGGGATTTTCGTGGTAGCTGCAGCAGGCAACACCGGTTTGGAAGGATCGATATCGGACGTCTCTGTCCCCGCGAACATCCCGGGTGTGATCGCTGTAGGGGCAGTTTTCAGGAGTGGGGTGTCATGGCCAGATAGTGCTTCAGGCTCTGCTACCGATCCATATGGGGGTGACAACAGAACATTCCCCGACCAGAAGCCCGAGATATCTGCTCCCGGAGTAAATATCTTCTCAACAGCTACAACAGACTTGACGCCACCATATGCATATTCATCTGGCACAAGCGACTCAACCGTTTTCGTAACAGGGGCATTGTCTCTGATTCTAGAGCTCTATGGGGAAGACTTGGCCGGGGGAGATGGAATCATCAGTCAGGAAGATATGGTTCTGGTGAAAAGAGCACTAGCGAACTCTGCTGCGTCTGGAGAGGGTGACGGAGCAGGCCATGACAATAGGTTGGGGTATGGTAAATTAGATGCCTTCGAATGGGCCTCACAAGTAGCTTTTGAGCTCAATTTGAACTAGAATTGAACAATAAACTGGAATTTCCACCATCTCCCAAACCACTCATTTCGACCCTAGGGTTAAATCCGCTCCCGACACCCCGCATACATGGCCCGCGTAGAGAGAACACGAAGCTCACTATTGGTATTCTTGATGCTAACTAGCGTATTCGTTTCCCTAGTCGGCCCAGCGACCCCCGTAGTTGCAGCAAACGACACCACATCCGGGACCATCTCTGGGACGGAGGTTTGGCAAGGAAACCACGCACTGACCGGGGACGTCGTGATTTCATCAGGTGCTAAATTAATAATTCAACCAGGCACGACAGTCACATTCCCAAATGGCACTCACTTGGATGCTAGGGGGAGCATCTGCATCGGCGCATCTTCCTGTGGGGCCAGCGGGAATGCAAATACCGCACAGAAGATAACCTTCAGATGGACAGAGCCTGCCATCTCCAACGCAACAGGCGAATGCTATGGGATGTCGAATGGCAATGAGGAGATTTTCATCGAGGACCCATCCTGCTTCGAGGGAGTCCTCATCAGGGACTCAATCGATCTCTCGCAAACCGCAATTAGATTCCTGACAATTGACGGTGCATGGGGCATCCCTTACTACATCGACACACTCAACGAGTTCAGATATGGGGCACTGGTACTGGACGGGGCGAGCCCCGTACTTAGGGAGATGGAGTTCACTGACGTGAACACAAGCAGCGTCCTGACTACCAATCTCGCACAACCCAGATTCATTGGTGGAGAGTATGTTGTAGGCAATGATGATGAAAGTGGAGTTGACGGTTCAGCAGTCCAGATTTACAGCTCAGGGACGCCCATAACTCCACTAATTATGGAAAATCCATCTCTCATTGGGACGGATAGGGGATGCGGTCAGAGAGACGGAGGGAGGCCGACTGTTTGGGTCCAAGACGCATTCATCGAGATTGACGAAGCAGACATCTCTGTTGGGGACTACGGGATTTCCCTCAGGTATTCTTCAGGTTCAGTGACCAACTCATCAATATCCGTGAACTGCAACGGGGTCGATCTATACAGCCTCAAGAGTGTTGGGACAACTGAATATTACAACACGGTAGCCGGAAACGAGATAACTACGGGAGAGGGAACTCCTATCACTGTTTATGGTGGCTCGCACGCCGACATCTTCGATAACGAACTATCCGGTGCCTCTGAGGGATCCGGAATTGGAGTCTACTCTAGTTACGCGAATATCCACGACAACGACATCGGCCCAATAGGCGGGTGGAACGGATTGTGGATGCTGGGCTCATTCGACGTCATTGCCGAGAACAACTCAATTCATGACGTCGCCAAGGAAGTCGTCCTAGCCGGCGAGTATGGAAGTCAAGCACCTGCCCCTTCTGCCGCTAGGGCATTCCTCGCAAACAACACACTTTCCACCGATGGAACAGGGACTTGTTCCAGCATGATGCACTTCGATGGGGGATTCACCTGTCCCGCAGTCATGGCATTCAGGTCCGGCCTGACAATGTATGACAACGAGATCAATGCTGCAGGAGATGCCGATGGAATTAGGGCTATCGGGGCTCTTCTTGACATCAGGAGGAACACCTGGAACGTTCCTTCCACAGGTGCCGTGATTAAGCACTACGACAATGGATACGCTGGGAATCAGCAATATGGCACCTTGGGCTTCTTCTCTGAGAACTCCTGGAATGGTGTTGACATGACCTACAACATCACCAAGAGCGCCGTTACCGTTCAATCCGAGACAATCCCGAGCGCTGCCGCTGGTGGCACCCCCGTCAAACTCTCGTGGCCAGATCAAGAAGCATGGCCGGCCAACCAATTCCAGAATGGAATAGTCCCAACGGAGGTCCAGGAGTGCATGCTCTGTGACAATCTTACGCCGAGAAACTTCCCACTAGCAGTAGGCATGGACAACAACTCAACTGTCTTCACATTTGCAGCTCTGGCAAATCTCGACCTCTCATCTGTATTCATAGAGACCCAGCCAACTCCCTACGCAGTGCAAGTCCGCAGAGCGGAACTTGTCAGATACCAAGTTCTAGTCGAGGGGGAAAGAGTGGCAGGTGCGAGCGTCCTGGTCGAGGATGCCCACGGAAACGACCTCTATGACATAGAGACCCTGGATGATGGGTACACTCCGTGGTTCTCTCTGCCTTCAGACTTCCACCTCGATTTCAGAGGCCTTGGAGGCGGAGATAATCCAGATGGATACGCAGACGACGAATACGAGGACTCGTGCACCGATGGGATAGATAACGACGGCGATCTCTTAGCCGATACTGACGATCCAGACTGCGACTATGCAGCTGGAACACGTGAACTATCTCTCTACAGATATACGGCATACAAGTTCGGATTTGGCTTGGACAACGGTGAGTTCACCCTAGAGGACTCGTCATACCAAGGAACTGCCGACTTGCTGAATCTAGCCCCTTCTGTCACAATATCGCAGAATGAAGGCCATTCATTCAGGAAGGTAGTGAATATCACAGGGACCGCTCATGACGGAATCCTTGCCGCATTCTACCAAACGGACGAACTTGCTCAGTGGGACCAGAAAGGGTATGTGCATTCCGTGGAAGTCAAGGACCCATTCACAGGTGATTGGGACAACGCACTGCTAGCAACTGACTCTTCAGGGGCCGGAACTGGGGAAGTAACCAGAAACAACCATCCTTTCAAGACTTGGTTCTATGAGCTGGACATGACAAGTATGGCCGAGGGGGATTACACATTCGAGTTCAGATCATTCGATGGAATAACCCATAGTCCAATTGTTGGAATCACGATAAAACTCAACACACAGGCACCGACCATATCTGTCACCTCTCCAAGCTCGATGTCAACTCATTCCGATGACAGTGTGACCTTCGAGGGGACAGCATACGATTTCTATGGCTGCCCCGAGCAGTGCAGTATGGATGTAGAGGACATATTTTTCCAGATTGTCGGACCAAATTTCCAAGTCATAACCCCTGTCAATGGTGGGCCTGAATGGTCCTGGACGTGGGATTTCAGCGGCCAACCAAGGGAGAATGCCCAGTACACCTTCACAATTTGGGCGTCGGACTCCGACTTCTGTGTTGGGATAATTGACGAATGCGAAGCAACGGTTCTGACACTGAATATAGACAATTCAAACACTGCCCCCTTCCTTAGCGTGACTTCTCCAACCAATGGAGACCGTCTTGCGGTCTCCGAAAGCTCGGTGTTCGAGGGAGTTGCCCGCGACTCCGATGGATCAGTCACCAGAGTCGATGTGGAGGTTCTAGACATAGCGAACGGATACATCAACGTGCATTCTGAGACAATCACAGACTTCGCTGCAAATGGCGCTTTCAGTGAGGAATGGAACTCAATGTCACTGAGGCATAATTCCGAGTACCAAATTAGAATGAGATCATACGATGGATTCGACTATAGCGATTGGGTTGAACTCCAGATAATCGCCGATAATCCTCCAGATGCAGGAAATAATCAGCCTGTATTCGATTCAAGTGGGTGGATGGGTGAGATCACACTCTATTGCGAATTAGACTCTCAATCACAGGACAGGTGCACTTTGGCAGAGATAGACCTAATGCAGTACTTCAGTGACGCCGATCAGAATCAAGAACTAATGCTCTCAGTTTATGACAACGAGGACATGTCTAGCGATGACGAGTATGGGGTCGTATTCAGTATTGGAACTAATGGAATAGCGACATACAATCCAATAACCATGTCATTTTATGATCCAGAGATTTCTGGATGGTCCTTGGATGAAGTGATATTCGTCGCCACCGATCCTTTCGGCTCCAAGGCCAATTCACTCCCTGTCTCAATCATTGTAATGGGCCTCGATTTCATGGTTAATGAGCCAGAGGAAAGTAGAATCGCAGAGGACGAAATTGCAATATTCTCTGGAACCGGACTCCCGGGAAAAACCGTCACTGCCACCATTGGCGGAAATCCTGTCAACAATACAGTTGTCTCTGAAGATTCCACATGGGAAATTGGAATACCCGGATCAAGGATATCCGGTTCCGCAACTCCGCAATTCAAGTATGGCGGAGAGACTCATGAACCAGGTTTCAAAATCACCGTCAGTGACGACGAAGGTACTGGACTTACAACAATACTGGCAATTGTAGCCGTTGTACTGCTGGGCGCAATTGCCGCCTTCGCATACTTCTTCGTTGAAATAGAGGAAGATGAAGCAGAAGAATCGACCCAAGAAGTCGAAATAGAGGCTGCTGCCGATGATTCCGATAGATTCCAGAGGCACGCCGAACAGCCCGGATGGCTATGGGACACAGTCAATGAAGAATGGGTGCCTGACGACTCTCAGGCATGAATCACATGTCGGTCGTTAATCACGAACATTCTTGAATGAAAGTTATCGCTAGTCGCATTATGACTTCCGTGCCTGCCTCCAAGCCAGGTGTTCAGGAGCGCATCCTCCTACACCTGAGGGACTACGTCGATCACGCGGACAAGGTCGAGGTCCCATTCGCTCTTTCGCAAATGGGCATAGCAAATGCCGTGTCCATAGCCAGGTCCAACGTGCCCAGGGCAATTTCAGGACTTAGGGATCAGGGCTACCTGATAGAGAGGCAAGCACACGTAACTGGGGTGTCCAGAAAAAGAAAGGCATACTTTCTGACAGAAGACGGCGCGAAATTAGCTGATGACATTTGGTCCAAGGTGGGAATGCAGATGGTTAGAGTAGTGGGACACGATGGCAGGTCATCTACAATGGAATTGCAGAAAGCCCTTGAGGCAACCGAACTCCCCCTTAGGCACGTCGACGTAATCAGATATCTGGATGACTCTGGAACAATTGATTTCTCTGCACTATCATCCGATCTGATTGAAAGGGATCTATCTAAGCACATAGAGAAACAACTAGTCACGTCTCTTGGGGATTTGCCCAGGGCAAGAAAGTTCTACGGGAGGGAGAAGGAGATTGAGAACATGGTGGATCTACTCGAACACCAGTCAGGGTCAATATTAGTCCCCGGGATAGCGGGAATAGGCAAAACCGCACTGTCGGCTAAGCTGATAGAGAGATTCACTCACAGGAGAAATCTCCTCTACCACAGGTGTCAGGATTGGGATGGAGCAAGGGCCTTTCTCGAGGCAATGGGGGAGTGGATGTCCGCAATGGGTAGCGATGATCTCTCGGACTATCTAGCATCTACTCCTGTGCCACAGCCACAGATGGCAGTCAACCTCATCGCCGATGGACTAGAGGGGGCGCCTTCTCTCATTGTGATTGATGACTTGCATAAAGTTGGTGACGAGACACTTATTTCGGTACTCAGGTCCTTATCAACGAAGATCCCAGAGATGGGTGAAGTGGGTCTGGTAATGTTTTCCAGGTCATTCAGAATGGTGGTCCCCGAAACTGACCCCTCTGGAAGGATTGTAACACTCGTGATGCCACTTGATGGACTCGATCAGGAAGCAAGCAGACAGATTTTGACAGCTATGAAAGACCTGGAAATGCCTCAATTCCTTCACATCCACAACCTCTCAAGGGGCCATCCTCTGGTTCTTGAACTGATAAACAGGGGGAGCGTGGGAGGAACTTTCCACGAGACTCTGGAGACCTTCGTCGAGAAGGAGATTTTCAGCAGACTCTCAGGCTCGGAGAAGAGAGTACTAGGAGCAATCTCTGTTTTCAGGGAGCCAATGCCTCTAGAGGCAATTTCAGGAGTGGATGCAGAAACAGACTTACTCGACGATTTAGTCGAGAAGGGCTTGGCCAGGCAGGCTGATAGTGAGAACTATGATGTTCACGACTTAGTCAGGGAATTCCTAACCAGATCAATGGATGACTCCCTTGCACAGGTGCTGCATGCAAATGCAGTAGAGTGGTACCGGACAAGACGCGACACCCCTTCACAGAGTATTGAGTACATTCACCACCTGCACATGTCAGGGGACACGGAGGGTCTTGCAGAGGCACTTTCCGACGAGGGCCACGCCTTGGTCCGCTCGGGGCACATCGAGCTTTTGGGAATATTGAGGTCTCTGGATGTTTCAAACTTCGGACCTAGGACAAGTTTTGTCATCCACGAGCTAAGGGGGGACATACTTTCCATTCAAGGAAAATGGGAGGAAGCAGTCGACGAGTACGATGCAGCAATGCCGCTTGCGTTGAAGCACAAGATGACTGCACCACTTGCTCGCCTACTGTCATCCAGAGCAGATCTGGCAGTAAAGAGGGGTGAAATGGACGAGGCACTTTCATTGCACAGAAAGGCCCTCGAAATACAAATCTCAGTTAGGGACGCACTGGGAGCTGCTCGTTCATACAACAATATGGGTTATATTTTCAGGCGACAAAGAGACAACAAAAGGGCTCTTGAGGTGTATGGCAACGTCGAAGAACTTCTGGACGCAGAAGGTTCACCAGAACTGACAGAAGCCAGAATTAGGCTGGCTTCGGCGTTTCTTGAAATGGGCGAGATGGACAGAGCCAGAGATCATGCAATGATTGCCCACGATGAGACTGAGGAGAATGAACAAATCAGGCTCCATGCTAGGTCGAGAGCGGTATTGGGGAGGTACTATGCAAAAATCAAGGATAATGATCTCGCAATGCACCATTATTCAGGGGCTCTCGAGATTCTCTCAGATCAACCGGACCCACATAGCGCCGTGGAGGTGGAGATGCTGTTAGGGCAGGTTCTGAGCGATGCTGGCAGGGCCGAAGAGGCAGCGGAGCACTATCTCGACGGACTGGCCCTTGCCGAGGCCAATGACTTCAGGATGATGCAGGGGGAGATCCTCTCAAGATTAGGCGAAGTTGAGAGCAATAGGTCCCAGAGGATGGACTATCTCCAGAGATCGTTAGTAGTTTTCAGGGAGCTGGGGGCCGTTCACAGAATGAGGGACGTCCAGAACGCAGTTCACAGAGTTGTAATGGGCCACTAGGAAATTCCAACTATCCTTTCTGGCTCGCTCTGGCCCAACCAATGAGTGAATTCAGGCCCATCCTGCTTCGAAATTGAAAGACTCCCTGAGAATGAATCACAAATTCTCATCAGCACTTCACTTTCAGCTATGTGTGGCATATTGTTGCTCTCAGAAAGGTGGCAGAGTACTATGCTCTCAAGCCCATTGTGCATAACCTCATCCAATATCTGCCCAGTCTGGTAATTCGAAAGGTGACCACCTCTTCCCGTTATCCTTCTTTTCAGCGATTCGGGATATGGTCCACTCACTAGTCTTGAATGGTCATAGTTCGCTTCTATGGAAATGTGTGAACATCCAGAAAGGTGCTTCTTTAGTTCGTCAGTAGCTTCTCCCAGATCTGTAACTATCGATGCCCTCTTTCCATCAGAGGAACGTGCGATCACTGCAACATTGTCAGCATCATCATGAGGCACTGGGATGGGCAATAGGCTCAAATCTGGGCCAGCAGCAATTCTTTCCAAGTCTGAGAACTCAGAGTAATTCTCATGCTCCAGCCATTCCATTCTACGAGCAGTCTCAGCATTGCTCATTAGTACTGAAGCCCATTTCTTCGATGCTCTGGATGCAGACCTAGAGTGATCAGAATGATGGTGCGTTACGAATATCCCATCAATTTCCATCGGATTCACTCCAATCATGGCCAATCTCGACTCTATCCTCTTCAGTGAGAATCCGCAGTCTACCAATATCTTTGATTCATCAGTGGATAAGAGAACGGAATTGCCACGACTCCCGCTGCCAAGATGAGTTATCTCCATTGATATGACCTGTTGCAGTCCGAGCCAAGACGCCCTTTGAATAAATCCACTAATACAGTCAATCAAAGACTAATTTGGCACAATATTGGCGTCGCCACAAACCAAAATATCTGACATCCCGTCCGAACGACGCTCCATCATCATGATAAGTCAGTCGAGAACGCTCAAAGCCGTATAGATGGGGCTATGTCATGAGACGAAAGCAGACCGCGGCATTCATCACGCTACTTCTGCTCAGCAGCCTCGCCTTCGTTTCGCAGACACGCCCACAGTCCCCTGTCTCTTCCACTGATCCAACTGATGCTCTAGGAGGGGCCCCTCCAGCGACAGATGCCGATGAAGATCAGATTCCAGATCAGTATGAATCATTGCATGGAGCGATAGTCGTTATTGAGACTCTGGATGGGCCTGTGAACGTCAGGGGCCTAGATATGAACAATGGGACTGACAATATGACTGACCATGATAGGGATGGTGCACCCGCGCTTCTCGAGTATTGCTGGCCATACACTTTGGATAAATGCTTCACAGATAGGCTATCCCTGACTGGAAAGCCCCCTGAGTTGACTGAATCCGGACAAAGGGAGTATCTCGATCCAACCAACTCCGATTCAGATGGCGACGGACTTCCCGATGGATATGAGATACACATGTGCACAGAGGGCGGCCTCGGTTACATCAATGCTACAAATGCATGGACGTGCCTCTGGTTCGATCCTCTCGACCCATCAGATGAAGTTGACGATATTGATCGATGTCAGGATTTCACCTTTGGATGCGGCGACGGTTTCGACGTAAATAGAGATGGAGTTATTGACATTACAGAAAGGTATACTAATTCTGAGGAATACTCTTTTGGGATTCCAGATGGGTGGGTAACTGAGAGAGATGGACTATGGTGCGCAGGAGAGATTCCCGGACTAAGTAAGGACTCTTGCCAAGAAGTGGAAGACAGGCCTACAGGCGACAACGGTTGGTTGGGGAGCGACCCAACAGATCCCGACTCAGATCACTATACCTGGTCAGAGGTAATTGCAACGGGACTTGTTGTACCGGGTGACGGCATACCTGATGGGTGGGAGGTTCACTACGGGCTCGATCCTAGGAATGCTAGTGATGCAATCGAGGATTCAGATGGAGATGGCTGGGATATGGACAGGGATGGTTTTGTTATTCCAGATACATCCACATCAACAGCACAATGGGGAGAGGCATTCAGTAATTATGAGGAATACATGACCCATTTCGATGATGGTGCATGGGTAACACCCGGGCTCAGGGGAACCCTAATGTCACATCATGAGGGAGAAGTAATCTCGTTTGATCAGTCCACATCTCCTGGTTTGGTTGACGGTTCCGTGCACTCACTGATCAGCGACCCCGGAAGAGACAGACTCCTTGTTGGATCTAATTTCGGCATTACCGCAATAGATCCATTCGGTGGCTCCGTCTCACGTCATTACCTTCCTTCGGGAATGGAAATGAACACAATGATGAGTTGGTCAGCTGGAGAATCACAATTCCTAATCTTGGGGACTAATTCAGGGATTCACTGCTTATCCATGGAAAGCGGCCTTCCTGTGATGTCCTCACTTTCGGATTCAAACATAGGCCCCATAGAAACAATCCTCCAGTTGAACACGGGAAGTAGTGATCTCGACATCCTGGCATTTGGGAAAATGTCGGCATGGTCCGTTTCATTTGTACAAGAACAATCATCCGGAGAAGCCCATTGCTCAAGCGATGGCTATTCAATTTCCATAACTGAGCCAATTCCAAATATCGAACTAAATGATATTTTTGAGGACGCTTCAACATCAGCTAATACTGCATTGCACGTCCCAGTCTCGGGAAGGGGACCATTACTTCTGATTGGAACGGATGCAGGCCTTTTGGCATGGAACACGACAGATGCCGCCACTTCGGCCGGCAATCCGTGGTGGGTTTACGACAAAGAAAACTCCGAGGACTTCGTCCAACGTGCAGATTTACTCAATGAGTCCAAGTCTGCTATAGTTAACACAATGGAAGTCGCTGGACCTTTGCAACCGGGAGGGGGTGTTGAGGAAGTCACTGGAGTTTGGCTCGGAACAGCAGGCGGCCTCCATCTGATTGACCTAAGCACATTCATTCAGATGCCCTACTCATCTATCAGTAGTGAGCGGATGTACAACATAGACAGATGGGCCGAGGGAGCAAATGACGTGCACTCAGTCATGTCATACAACGGGATGGTTGTCGTTGGCTCTAGAGACGGCTCTTGGTGCTTGGAGGGCGGTCATACAGGAGTTCTGGGAATGTACCTAAACCAGTCTAGAATACCTGGATTAGTCACTTCCCTAGTTACTCTCGAGAACGACGGAAAGAATTGGCTATTTGCGGGTGTTTCACCAGGCCGATTCATGAATATCATGCCAATAGATCCTCAGTCTGCCGACTCCGATTTAGATGGGATGCCCGATGGCTGGGAGTATGCATATGGCCTTGATCCAACTGATCCCTATGACAGGGACAGAGATGCTGATGCTGATGGGGTCAGCTATGAGTTAGCCGATGGAACTGAATTTACCAGGGGCTGGTCCAACTTAGAGGAGTACAGATACATTAGAACATCGGAGTTAGGATTCAATGGCACGGACCCTCGGGATACTGACTCAGATGGAGACGGCTTGTCCGATGGAGAAGAGTATTGGGGATGGTTCCTAGAGCCAACATCATTCAAGTGCCATTACCTAAATGACGACTATATTTGCGACGAAAATACAGAAGAACTGGCTGAGACCGTCCATCTTGAAGGGTGGCTTGGCTCGGGAGCCGGAGGGGGTACCGATGGACCAACTGACCCAACAAATGCGGACACAGATGGGGACGGCATGCCAGATGGTTGGGAGATTGAACACAGGAGGTGGATAGGGGATGTATACACAGGCGGAAATCTTTGGACTCTTGATCCTCGAAATCCAGATGATGCAGATGGTGATGCTGATGGCGACGGTCTGACGAACCTTTGCGAGTATATGTGGGGAAACATGCTCGAGACAGTACTTAGGGAGGGACTGCCTTCACATGGCGAATCGAACGAGTCGGCAGAATCCTGGGTTAAGACCGATCCTAACAATATTGACTCCGATGGAGACAGCCTCCCGGACGGGTGGGAGGCTAGGTACACATGTACTTGGAATAAGGAGAATAAAGGAATAAACCCACTCAATGGCTCTGATTACCTGAATAATCCCGATAACGATGGCTATGATGTGAACCACGATGGTTTGCTATCTATCGATGAACAATTCGTAAATTGGCTTGAGTACCATATCAAGTCCGAGATAATGTATGGCTCAATGACCTCTTCTGGGATGACGTATCCAGATAACTTCACCACCTCACTCTGGAATGAGACTTGGCAGGATTTGGCCGAGGGCTCATTTGGGGACTTCACCAGTCCATCCTACCAGAGCTTGGTGAATGGTACAACGACTCAGGATGTCGGTTCTGCTAATCCTCTTTCCCCAGACTCAGACAGGGATGGCATGCCAGATGGTTGGGAATTCTTCCATTCTAGATGGAGCCTATTCGATGAGGAGTGGACACTCAACCCCGTTGATGAGAGGGACCAGATTGGGGATCCAGATGGCGATGGAATGAACAATTGGGAGGAGTACAATTCTATAGACGGAAATCTGAGTGAAACGGATAATCTAGTTACTTCTCCACAGTTCTACCTCCTTTCTGTTGGGGGGGAACTACTTGCTACTCCGTGGCTATCTGCCGAGTCTTCTCAGTCATTCGGAACATTCCTCACTGAAGAACAGAGGAATTTGACTGGTTTGACCGCAGATCCCAATGACCCAGACACCGATAACGACGGGCTACTCGATGGCATAGAGTTGATTTTCACGAGGTGGAACTCCACCGACTCAGTTTGGACGCTAAACCCATTGGTCCCCGGAGATGGAAATTATGACTCCGACATGGATGGGATAACAGATCTTGTAGAGTTGAACCTGACAAACAACAATCCAGCGAACGGCGGTCTTTCTCCCCCTGATGCCCCTAGGATGTGGGAGGAAGCGCAGCAACTCGACCCGTCCGAGGCCAATAATAGGATTTACAGAATTCTATTCAACAAGGAGGGCAAGGCACAATTAGCAATGCAGCAGTATCAGGAATGGCTTTCCGGCGAGCCGGCAAAACCACTGCTGACATACCTCTTGGGAATTTCAGATCCCAATGATGAAGATACAGATAGGGATGGTATGAGTGATGGCTATGAGTATTGGTTCACAGAGTGGAACCTGGAAGACAACATATGGGAGATGAATCCACTCACTGGGACAGATGTCTCCAGGGATACCGATGAAGACTCATTTGATTGCGATGGGAGTGGCCACATTTCCGACTCCGAATCATTCGACAATCTCGCTGAGTACGAGTCAAGGGTATATGGTAAAAGAACTGCAGTTGATACAATATCCAATGAGACTGGCTTGGTATCATACGGGACCGACTCCATAAATGCTCAGATGGAGGAGAATGGACTGTCTTATCAAGCGGCGTTCGGGCATCTTTATTCTTCATTCTCCAGCAAGAGTCTAGAATCATCTGAAAGAATGGGCCTGATAAATTCAGTAGATACGAACAATTTCAACACTAGCCTAGCCGGGGTTAGTGACCCAACAGACGGAGACTCAGACAGGGATGGCATGCCAGATGGTTGGGAATTCTGCTACTCGATATACGGGGAGTTCCTCCCTGTGAACTCATTCAGGTGGTCAATGAATCCGATAAACGAGCTCGATGTTGGTTATGATCCGGATGCAGATGGGTGGTATGATAGGATGTGGTCAGACATTCCTGCAGAGCAAGGAACTTGGGAAGGCAGGCAATTTACCGCTTCATCCATAGACAGTCAGATTGGCCAGGGCGCCCAGCCACTTTACTTTTCCAACCTGATGGAGTACGAGAATGGCACACACCCATTGGATCAAGATAGTGACGATGATTCAGTCGTCATGATTCCATTCTTCCAGGACGGCTCTGTGGTAGCTTATATCCAAGACTCGAATCTCTCTGATGGCAGAGAGGTGTTCAAGTATGGCACAAACCCCCTCGACAACGATACTGATGGAGACATGATGCCCGACTTCTACGAGTACTACAGGGGATGGAATGAGACTAATGACAATTGGTCATCATACATGCAGATTTCAGTAGTCTGGTATCAGGTTACTCCGGTTGTTTGGAAGCCAGTGGATGTTTCATCAGGTATCATCTCCAGGCCCCAGTTGGACTGGGCATGGTTTACTCATGATCCAACGGACCCGTCCGATGCTGGCCAGGATGCAGATAATGATGGGGGGTGGGACTGCTCAAGCGGGAGTTGTATTTACCAGCCTTACAACAACTTCCAAGAGTACTTTGGCGTGGTCAATGCTTCACTTTCTTCACCATCATTGGTCCGCGAGTCAAACCTCTATGACTGCTCAGGAAATTTGGTAATGGAGTGGTGGCAACTCAGGGAGGCACTATTGGGGACCTGCTCAGGAAGTGCTGCACTGTCCACGAATTACTTCAGAATGTATAGGATAAACAATGATGACCAGCTATATGCCCTGATTGTTGATGACAACGATATAGACTACGAGGAGGTGGACAGTAGTGATGACGTAATTCTGCTAAATGGCGCATGGGCCGATGAATACAACAGATTTGCTGGCGACCAATACCACCTACCTAACACCGGGCTAGGCGAGTATGTTTTCGGATGGTGGGGAATTGATATTGATGGTGATCAGATAGCTGACGGTACAGATCCGACGAATTGGGACACCGATGGGGATTGGCTGAATGACCATTTCGAAATAGAAGACGATCTACTCGATGGAATCAGAGGAAATAGTGGATCCCCAATAAGATATGACGATCGCTCAACCTAGAACTCTTGAGTGCGAATCACTTGGAAGGGCCATGGGCGAATCCAGCGGGAGCATACCTGGTCCCAATCAACCCCTGGAGGAAAGACTCCTCTTTCTACAGGAAAACATGGTCAACTTCGTCAATCAGTACGATCTCCCCGTGGTGGAAGTGGCCTTGGTGATATCCAAATACATCAGGATAATTACAAGTCAGTTGCAGAATGCAGCCGAAGAGTCCGGAGAGGATCTTCCAACTTCACTATTGGAACCATGGCCAATTGATTCAGAGGGAGAATTACCCAGAATCGACTCATTCCCACTAGAAAGGGTGCTGGATTCCGTCGATCAGGACCGCATGGAAATTTTTGATACAATAATTCGAACAATATTGAATGAAACAGAGATGCCATTTGTTTCCTCAATAACCGTTTTGAGGGACTGGGAATCAAAAGTGAGAATCCAACTCAGTGAGTCCACCAGCCCAGGTCATTTATTCAGTCCAATGAAGCTACCCGATGGATTCTAACTATTCTGGGACTCTGCAACTATCCCGCTAGAAACCCACCAAGCATCGAAAATCGACCAAATGAAGATGACTGGCCACAGTACCACAGAGAGAATCAGGGGAAATTGGATCAAGAACCAACCGAGCCCCTTTCTGTGTTGACGATTGAAGTGCTGACCTAGGAAAAGGAACGGTACAAGTGAAACAACAATCGCAAAAATGGGCCTTAGTGCACCCCAGGCACCAATTCCACCACTTAGTTCAGTCCAGATTATTCCGAAAACCCCCAGAGCACTAACCCCATCATCCTCTTCTTCAGCAGGTAGTATGACTACGTACTCACTGTCAGACACGACTATTGGAATGGGGGGGGTGGAATGAATATGACGTATCCCAGATGCGAAAATGACTACTTCTGATGGCTACTCGCAGACACCGTGACTTCACCGCGGGTACTACTAACGGGTTTCGAGCCCTTTTCAGGTAGGGGATTCAATGTTTCAGAATCCGTGGCAAGGAAAATCGATGCATCCGGAATCCATGGAGTGGAAATTTCAACTATTATCCTCAGTGTGGACGAGGTCGGCTCAAGAAAATGCTCAGAATTAATCAGATCCGGGCACCACTTCGATGCGATAGTACACCTTGGATTATCAGAGAGGAGGAGAAATATCAGCCTGGAATCACTAGCTAAGAATAATCTGGAGATGTCCAAGCCGGACAACTCTGGAAGAATGGTTTCTAACTCCTCAATTGCAGAAGATGCTCCGGATTTCATCAGAACTACGGCCTCCAAGCACATTCTGGATGAGGAGTTTGAACATGACGTTAGGGTGTTATGGAGCGAAGATGCCGGTGGTTTCGTCTGCAATGAGACCTTTTTCAGAACCCTTGAGGCAATTGGAGAAAAAGAAACACCAGTACTCTTTGTTCATCTCCCAGTTCCAGAACACATAGCAATTAGTGAACAAACTGACATAGTCTCAAGGATTATCAGGAGACTTGCAATAAAGCCCCACTACCGGGTCGTAGGTGCTTTGCTAACTGACCCAGAGGGAAGGATGCTTGCATGCAGGAGGCCCCAAGGAGATGCATGGGCAGGTTGGTGGGAGTTCCCAGGTGGTAAGATAGAAGAAAATGAGTCCCAGGAACTCGCATTAATCAGGGAGATAGATGAGGAACTGGGGATTTTGGTGAGTCCAATTTCTTGTGTCGCAGAGATTTCACATGATTACGGGGATAGGGATGTGGACTTGTTCATATGGAAGTGTGAGCCGGTTGATCCTGCCTCGATAATCCTTTCAGAGCACGACAAGTCAGTATGGGTTGGGAAGGATGGTTTGATTGGGCTAAAATGGCTTCCCGCCGATCTTCCTTTGATAGAGGAATGGTCCTCATCTGGAATTCCCTAAGGTTCTTCGCCGATGGTGGGCTTACCCTTCTTGTCAAACCACTCATTCGGAGTCCCATCTTTTGACATGGATAAGTCATCACCAACAGTTCTAGGAATGAAGGACCTCCCTCGATGCCAAGTCACCTCCTCTAGCCACAAGTCAATCCCCTTCCCTGAAATTGAAACATCAATTTCTCCGCCCGTGACCCTTTCCCCCAAGGGAAATGAAACCTTTCCCACAAGTGCTGCTTGCCGGGAAATTGAGAAATCCGCGTATTTCCCATCCTCCATGTCAAGAGACATTGCGTCAAGAGCGGTGTCCATGATATTCTGTTTTGCAATGGCCTCTAGAAATACGTCCATGGAGGAAGTTACCCCATACAGGATTTCTGCAGTTCCTTCATGAGGGAAAACCCTCCTGTCGGTTTCCCCATTTGGCTCCCAGTCGGGGAAAATATTCTTTACGGCCTGAACTACCAAACCTGGGTCCTCATGAGATTGGATAGTTGTTGACACCCTGATGTCTATCTCCACGTTACCCCCAGAGACATCTCACTGATGAGTCCTCTCCAAAGATTGCAATCAAGGGCGCGAATGATTGAAACAGTAGTCGAGAGGGGACAGAGCATGTCTGAACGATCCATGGCGATGGGGGTGGCACTATTGCTTGCTCCAAACTTGTGCGTGGTGTCAATTAGATTTGGTCTACCTGTCCTCAATGACATCATCTCTGAAGATATAGTCCTTGAAATTGGAATACACACTGCAGCCACGATTCTGGGATTACTGATGTTCCTGAGGTATAGGAGGGTCGAGGATCATGAGTATCACAGGTCAAAGATAATCAGAGGGCTATCTAAAACATACAAGAGTGAGGATAGGGGGCTCTGGGGCGATAAATCAGATAGGGCACTAGAGAAACTGGAGGGCAACTTATCCAATATCTCCAAAAAATCTTCAAGAAAATCAAGGGAGAGGATGTCAGGGACTGTTGGTTCAATCAATACCGAGATGTCTGAGGTTGAGATAGGTGAGGAATTCGAAGCCGATGTTAGAGTTTCAGGAATACAAACAATTGTCGATGATGAAAAAATCAGAGAGGAAAGATCGAAAAATAGCACTTCGATTTCCTCCCTCTTTGGATCAATAATGGACTCTTCCGCTAGGAGGAGATTGGAGAGGGAGAAGGCCAAGGCCGAGAGGAAGAAGGCCAAGGCCGAGAGGAAGAAGGCCAAAATGCAGAACAAGAAGGAATCAATATCGGGTACTGAATGGGATGCCCCATCTCCTTCTTCAATGACTAGGTCCGTAGTCTCATGTAAGAATTGCGGGAACCTGAATAATAGCAGTGTTCAGTACTGTAGTTCTTGTGGGGACTTCTTGGCTTAGCAGGGAACGGTTGAAAGCACCCAGGCTGGAGCCATGGTCGAGAGTATGTCGGAGAAGAGGGACTACTATGAGGTCCTGGGGCTGTCTAGGGGTGCCAGTAAGGAAGAAATACGCACATCATACAGGTCTCTAGCCAGGAAATATCACCCCGATAAGAATCCCGATGATCCAGAAGCAGAGAGCAGGTTCAAGGAACTCTCGGAAGCCTTTGCAATTCTCTCCGACGATGACGAAAGGAGGAAGTACGACACATTTGGACATAATTCCCCCGGTGGCTCCCCCTTTGGTCCGGGAGGATTTCAAGGGGTGAATATCAGCATCGACGATCTTTTTGGAGGGGACCTTGGAGGAATATTCAGCCAATTCTTCCGTACATCAACAGCAAATAGAAGGGTCAAAGGATCCGACCTCATGGTTAGGCACTCTGTGCCATTCCAAGCAATTATGGACGGGAGTGAAGATGAAATCGAGTTCGACGCCCTCAGAGTGTGCAGTGATTGTGAGGGAGAGGGATCTAAGGACCCATCATCCGTAAGAAGCTGTCCAGCATGCGATGGTAGGGGAAGGGTCGAGAGAGTGGAGAGAATCGGCCCATTCACCCAGAGGGTTGTCTCCGACTGCCCTTCTTGCGACGGAGGGGGAAGGATAATCCAGGACCCCTGTAGTGGGTGTAACGGCCTAGGGCGCGCAACTCAAAACAAGAAAGTCAGATTCTCAGTTCCACCAGGTGTTTCAAATGGTGTCAGACTCAGAATGAGGGGGCACGGGGAGTCTTCTAGAAACCACGGCGGAGAATCAGGCGATTTGTACATAGAGATAGAAGTGGAGAATCACGAATGGTTCGAGAGGGACGGGTCCGATTTGCTCATGGCCCTGCCAATCGGATTTGCAGACCTTCTTCTGGGCACTTCCATACAGATCCCTCATTTGGACGGAGATTTGCTGAATGTTAAGATACCAGCCGGCTCAAATCCCGGTGATACTATTTCAATCCCAGGAAGGGGCTTGCCGGGCCAAGGAATGAGAGGGAGAGGAGAGGTTTCAGTGGTTCTGAAATTGGATATTCCCGATAAGATATCACGCGCAGATAAAAAGAGAATCTCCGAGATGCATGATATATTGGGGACAAATACAGAAATTATCGATGACAAAATACGGGAAGAGGCCAGAAGGCGCAGAGGTTCTCGTAGGAGATAGAAATCATTCCGATTCAAGACTCTGCCAATCGATTGCACTACGGGGCGCTACTGCTACAGGTTCGCCACCAACCAAACCAGATAATTGGAATGTTAGGACACTGGGACTACCTTCTATTGACATTCGAATGAATGTTCTACTGCCGGATTCCAAAGTGTCTAGAAATATCTCATCACCGCGGAAGAGGTGTTTGGGGTAGACATTGTCAATCCCAACCAATGACCCCTCCGGAGAGTGGAATCTTATGGCGGCTAACTTCCAATCTTCAGGCCCAACCCTAATTCCAAGAATCAGTGAGCTGCCCATTTCTACTCCCCAGGCACACACTTCAATCTGATCAGTCATGTGCCTAATTACGGGTCTACCCCATTCCGAAATTATGCCTGACCAGGGACTATCTCCAAGTTGATGGAGGGCAGATTCAACAACTCTCTCGTCTATCTCACTCTCAGAAATTTCTTTGGAGAGTCTCTCCCGAAGCCTCCTGAGCCTCCTCCTTTCGTGCGCTTCAATAATATCTGACCCCTTTGTACCCGAGAAAAGCCTCCTCCTTTCCCACCAAATAACAACAGCCAGGGGGATGATCATGATGGCCCCGAGGAATATGTAGAGGTCATTGAAAAGGTAGGAAAGATCACTCAACTCGGCATCATCAGGGATATCTTCACCTGCATAAAACAGAGTGAATCCATATTCCACTTCAGCATCTGAGGAAGAGAGCCTCTCCACCCTTAGTGCATGCAAACCATTCGGAACGCTAATCATTGAACCATTTGTGTAATTCAGGATATTCCAATTATTCTGATCGAGTGACTGGATCTGAAAACTCACCGGGGATGAGCCAACGTCCCTAAGGTATACTCTAGAGCCATTCTCGTCTCCGATACTGAAGATGTGAACATCTACATTGTCTCCCGGGCCCAAAGTACCGGAAAGTTCCAATGGCCCCGGCAGGACATGTTCGTGATGACCCCATGGCCCACTTTCCCCCCATATGTAGTCAGGTGCGTCTCCAATCATCTTTCCATCATTCATTGAATCTGACGAGATGTCGATATTCCAAGAAATGGCTACGCTCGAGCGAACTCTGAACTCCAAGGAATATGCGTCTGCCGGAGTAACAATTGACTCGGGGCAAGAATCAATTTCTTCTTCAATAAAATCGGAGCCATTCACAGTTTGCACTAGTATGTCAATCAATACCTCTCCGATGAAGATGCAGTGCGGGGTTATTTCCATCTTAGAGCCGGCCTGCAGTAAAAGGGAATCGCCATCCATGTCGAATCCTGAAATATGTCCAGAATAAGGGCCGGAACCGAATGCTAAATGATCCCCATGGTCCCATTCCCCACTTAGCTCGCCACCTCCTGGGGCCTCTGCCTGGTCATCAAATCTTGACAGACTAATTTCATAGGGAGAATATCCAGAATCTGTTGGGTGGACAACTCTTAGCCAAAGCCTCGAGTCATTAGGATAGTCGAGAATTATTGGGAACTCACTTTCGCTCGACAATACTTCGATAAGAGACTTGGACTCAGCATTGCTCTCCCAAATTTCCAAATCAATTACTCCTCTCCCTCTGAAATCATCAATGACAACTATATCGCCATCATCCCCCTCAATTCTGAATGAGTCCATGTCTTCCTCATCTTCCAAGGATCCAACGAAGATTACTGCAGTACTGCCGAAATCCAGTGAATTACACCTGCTAAGCTGACAAATGGAGGTGGCATCTAATTCAAAAGAACCATCTTGGTTGCCAGGCAATGGGACGATTTCTTCCAGATCATCAGTTTCCACTAATGACTCTTCTAACGGAAGAATGGTGTCGAACATTATGTTTGCAATTCCCACTCCCTCATCTGCGTTCACTTTCCATGATATGCCATTTTCGAACGGCCCAGACCATTGGACTTTGTGCTGGTCAGAGATTACCTGTTCCGACCCATCGTAAATGACGACCAATTCCAGTCCAGGGCAACTAACCTCCACACATTCAGCAACAAGCCATGCAGGACCCCCTCTTTCCAACGCTCCTTCGATAAGAACCACACCCCCCTCCTCTGCGAGAGCCGGATGGCCAACAAAGACAATTGAGGTGGCCAGAATCAACGATAGAAGTGCTGCCCTCGCCCCCTCCATGCAATATCCGAGCAGTAATCAGTCTTAGAATCCTTCAAGCGAAGTTTCTCATTCGAGGCACTATGGAGGGCAGGCCACTATCTCGGGATGTCATAGCTAGGCACCGTTCTGCAAGACTCTTTTCTCTGGGGGATAGGGGCAATCCTGCATCGTGGGCCCCTGCACTGGTAATGTCAGATAAAGACCCTGAATTGTCGGTTTCAATGGCCCCACTATGTTTCAAGAGGGATAATTCAGAGTTTCCAGCCAAACTTACGATGACCACTCGAGAAAAGATATGTTTTCCATTTGACGGTATTGATGAATGGAGCGCTATAGAAGGACTGGTATTGCCTTCCAGCCTCGACAAATCTGATTCTGGAAGTTTCGGTTCTGGAATAAACCTACTACCAGTTTCTTGGCAGTCGTTACATCATGACAATGCACTCTCCGAAGACTCTCTAGAACCATCAATCGTAATCCTCACGGACGCTCCTCAATTAGCCAGAAGTCGCGGCAAGTTAGCAAAATCATTGGACGTAATTAGGAGGAGATTCCCCTCTTCTCTAATATGGGCCCCGGGAATTTCTGGACCGGATAATTGCCATCTTCTTTCATGGCTAGGTGTCGATTTATTTGACCTCTCAAGATCACGAAATGCATCTGCCTCGGGACTCATTCTATCAGCAGGTGGCCCCAGGGAACCTGAGGAAACTATGGGAGAGGGACATTGCATGGAAACTCAGATAGGACATTGGAAATCCGCTATTTCAAGCCTGAGGCAGTCGATTAGATCGGGAACCTTACGTGAGGAAGTGGAAAACTCCATCGGTTCCAGTCCCAGATCGGTGGAGAGGCTTAGGATTCATGACTCAATGATGAGTAACAACATTGGTCGCGCAGGACTTTCTAGCGTCGTGGGGAGGGGCAGGAGGGTGAGGTGCAACTCCCCGATAAGTCGCGATGACCCCCTCATACGTGATTGGAGGGAGAGGGTATCAGAATCCCACACTCCTCCAAAGCATCAGGAAGAAGTCCTCCTCCTACTTCCATGTTCAGCCACAAAGCCCTACCGACTCTCCCCGAGTCACCACAGATTCCTGAAGAATGTCAGTAGTAATAGGATCCATCAGGTCATGGTAACCGCGCCACTTGGTTTAGTTCCTAGGGAGTTAGAGGACCTCTGGCCAGCAGCTCACTATGACATCCCGGTCACAGGAGACTGGGATGAAGACGAATTAATAATAATCAGGAATATGGTGGGGAATCTTGTTGAGAGAGTGGGATACAAGCACGTGATAAACCACTCCGGACTGGAAGTCAAAGTTGATGGTACGAATGTCCATGACACTAGGGTGGGCGGTACAGCCGGCTCCGAACAGTCTTTGTCTAGGCTCCAGCAAACCACCAAAAATCTAGCCTCATCACTTGGTTTGGAAGATTTCCGACAATCCGATGAGCGACTAGGTGTTATGGAGTCAAGATCTAGGTTCATTCATGGTTCTGATGAATGGCTCAAGGGCTCAGTCGTCTCTGGGAGGCCCCCAATTCTGACAATTACAAAATCGGGAGAGCAACTAGCAAGGTGGAACCCACGTGATGGCCGATTCGCTCTTTCCAAGAAGGCCCTTCCACTAATGGAAAGTAACGACTCGATGCCAAGGGCGCATCTGAAATCTAATCACAAATGGGTCGGCGACTTGTTTCCCACGAATGTCGAACACTTCCAGGGAGATATCAGAGTTGGCGATGAGATATTGGTCTATCAGGATGGGGGACTGGTCGGTTCGGCAAGAGCAGTTGCCCCTCAATGGGAATGGCCTCTCGGACCGGGAAGGCTAGCGCGTACGAGGCACAGACTCTGAGGTACTAGAAGCCCACCCCATCGCAGCGATTAAAGAGGGAGAGCAGGTCGCCCGCTCGCTGGAGGAGTATGTATGGCACGTATGCACAGTAAGGGAAAGGGTGCGAGTGGGTCATCTAGGCCCAATTCGGAAAACCCTCCAGAATGGTCAGAGACGGACAAGAAGGTAATTGAAGAACTAGTTGTCAATATGGCCAAAGAGGGGCATTCGACTGCCATGATAGGAATGACCCTAAGGGATCAACATGCAGTTCCGGATGTCCGCCTAGCAACTGGAGAGAGAATTTCCCAGATTCTCTCAAGGAATGGAATTTCTCCCAAGTACCCAGAGGATATGATGAATCTGATGAGAAGGGCACTCGGTTTGATTGATCACCTAAATTCAAACTCAAAGGACCTTCACAACCGTCGCCAGTTGGAGCTCTGTGAGTCTAAGATTAGGCGTCTGTCAGTGTATTACAAGGAAGCTGGGAAGCTTGAAAGTGATTGGCAGTACAAGAGGGACCAGCTCAGGCTCATGGTCGAATAATCCATAGTAGGGGATTTGAACGAAATACCCTTCCCATTTGCATGCGTGCACTCGCCAACGAGGAAATCTTCTCCTCCGTATCGGAAATTTTGCACTCAGCAGCTTCAATGGTTCGCTCTGGTGAGAGGGTAACTCTCGCCACCACGGAAGCCACGCTCCCCTCCTCACTTGCCATAGCGCCCATTGAGGCCGCGCTTTTGGATGAGGGACTCCCTTACAGGAGGAGTATCTCAGATGGGAGAAAGTCAGGATCAATTAATCCCGAATCTACATTCATCATTATTGATATGGATAATGATGGCATCACTATTTCTGAGAAGGGTGCTCGTGGATTGCATATTGGGGCGAACGTACCAACTATCGCCCATATGGGCCAACATGCAAAGGCTCGAAATGGAATATTGACACCCACTGCAATTTCACACGCCCTAGCTCAACTCATTTCGCCCTCTGGAAAACGAGTCAGAAGGATGAGGCCGTGGGCGATTTCAGGAAATTGGATTAGCCCCTCAATGGATGCAACATATGATCCAGTATATACTTCATTGAGGGATTTTCTAGAAGAAGAAGGGACAATCTCCGTAGTCCCCTTTCCCGAGGTCCCAGATCCAGACCCTCAATCCCGGCCATGGGTCAATAGTGACGATCTTGATGCTGTTAGGGAAAGATGGGCCGAACTTGATGCGGAAGGAAGGGCAAGAGCGATTTCACACCTGATGAGGCCTGGATTATTTTCTTCAGCGCCATCGACCGCACGTTTCGAGGAATTGGGATGGCATTGTATTCTAGCACCAACTTGGGAGCGTGATTTGGCTGGGCAAATAAGGGAAGCATCATCAATATGGGGTACGAATAACAGAGAGGACGCAGCGGGCAAACTAATTGATAGTCTGATTTCCAATGGTCAAATCCGAACTATTCAATCCGAATAACACTGTCACATTCAGAGCATGAAATCCTTAGGGGCCTCACATCCGAATCAACTGAGATAGAATTGCCACAGGATGGACAACTCACCCTTCCTCCGCCCTTGCTGCTATCTCCTGACCTATCCTCCTTGGGTGACAGCAATGATATTGGGAAAACTAGTAGAATACTGGAAAAAACCACTCCTAGGACCATCTGCATCGGCAGCCCTAGGAAATATATCGCAAATGACAGTAGCCCCATAGTAGCGACAGTTACCATTGTGGGAAACCTCGATCTCCTCCTAGTCATATTAAGTCCAATGCCGATTGCAGCGCAGAGTGCTAAAACCATAATTCCAGAGCCGACCAGGACGCTGAACATCGGGTTTCCCGTTGGGGTAAAGGTAATTCTGAAATCTAACTCTAGGTCAAGCTCCTCCTGATTTACTGAAATTGTCTCTTGCACAATCCACCTCCTATGAGAGTACTCCAGGCCTTCTGACGAGACCACCCCTATGTCATGAAGCATTGAACCGGTTAGCTCAACACTCAGGCTTATGGATGTCCAGTATTCCTCCAAAGAAGGGCGGACGAAGTCCTCTACCAATAATTGACGCTCCCCTTCGCCCATCAAATAAGATGTCGAGATTGTAATAACTATGGAATCTGAGCTGAACCCTCTTGTTCCGCCCATGTCGATGTTAATGTCAGTGGGGCCCAAGTCTATCGGATCGACCCCTAGAATCGACTCTGACTCTATGAACATCCCATTGGAAAGGAAAGATCGCATGTCCGAAGTCGAACCTGTGAGATACCCCGTTAGAGCAACCAGTTCAGAATCATCCACCATCCCATTGTTGTAGTCAGACTGTGGTATTGAGCTAGAGTAAGACTTCAGGTTTCTCCACCAACTACTGGATTCTAGACTAGAATTCCCTATGTTGTCTAACCCCCACCTCATCCATTGAGACATCGAACCTCCAAATTCAATTGTTACATCCTTTTCCATTCTGTCTCCCTTCCAATCGGCAGAAACCGACAATGACAGATCAGTTCCACCTGTCCTCAATGGCTCGTTAGCCGGATACCATGTCCCGCTTCCTCCGCCATCTTCCCCCACGGTAATGGTGTGTGTCATATTTGCTTCAATTACGAGCCCTTCCTGTGGCTCAAGGTGGAAGTCAACACGGAATGTCCCTCCCTCCGTACCCTCGGGTATGCTCCAAACAAATGTGACTTCGACACCATCCTCTACAGGGGTGGCAACCGGCTTCTCACTTACTGCAGAGTTTTGCACAGTGATCCCTCCGGACGAGGCAGTCCACATCCTGTCTTCAAAACCAGAAGAAAGAAGAATCGGGAAATATACTAGTGTCCCACTCACACTGGCATCCCTCATATGAATTTCAACCAGGGGTAGCTTCACATTGATACTAGATTTCTTGTCATCAGAGCCCCAAACAAAGGTCACACCAGCGTTATCACCCGGTTGATTGAAACCAAGTAGTTGGACAATCAATGTGATTTCCACCAAGTCCCCCTCATTGACCTCACCCGATTCAACATCAACCATGATCTGGATATCGCCTTCACCGGTTATGTACGGATTGAGTCCATCAGAACTTCCTTGGTAGAATGAACCTCCAATTCTGACCTCTAGAGTTGCATTGATATTCACCCCCACTGCACCTTGAACCTCATATGGCATTGAGAACTCCCATGTAGAGTCTGGATGGCTTCCTTCAGAGCCCCAAACTACCCCCCACTTTCCAACTTCTATGGGCTGGAAAACTTGAGTCACCAATGTGGAGTCAGTTTCATCAAGATCGGAATCAAAGGGGGACAGAGTCCCGATGTCTGCCTCACCGAGCAAATACAACTCGAAGCCACCAGAGTTACAGCAGGCCGTCTGCTGTCCCGAGACTTGCGTGATGGGAGACAGTATGGTCAAAACCAAAGTCACACACAGAAGAAATGCATGACGACTCCGCCCCTCGTCCATGCACGCACGTCACAACTAAACAACTTGAATACAACCCCTGAAAGGGCGCCAATAAGGTGAAAATCCCATCTGAAAAGATAAGTCACTACCTGTGTAGCCATCTCAAAACTACAGCCCCATCTCGAGGAATATCATCAATAATCGCAAAACCAACTCTTTCAAGCTGTATGATCATGCCCTCTGCAAGTTCAAAGTCTTCAATGGCACCCATTACAATATCGATGTCATTCCCCGAAGGAACTTCTAGAATCGCTTCTCTGGACATTTCAATTGGCAACCAGTGGGCAATTGTGCGCCTATCGGATCTTTCAATGGAAGATAACTTAGCCAATCCGTCAATCATCTCTACGTCTGCAAAGCCCTTCAGTCTGATACTCGCAATGTCGATATCTTCTTTCTCCAGCAATATTGTTCTAGAGCCAATCAACCAGGTTCTATCCCCAGTAACGGTGCCATCGGGGTGCTTTGGGATTGAAATTGAGTTTCCAATGTGTAAATCTCCCTTTTCTGGGAGGCCAAGGCGTACTTCATTCGGACTTCTGATGAAACTTCGGCGCTCCGTCATCGAGTCTATGATGCTAGAATTCTTGGCCTCTATGCTCTGCATCGGGACAGAGATGTCTTTCTGCGTTAGCCCAAGCTCAAGCCAGAATTCCCTAATTGCATCAGATGAGAATCCTCTTTTTCTAAGTGCAGAAATTGTCGGAAGTCGTGGATCGTCCCATCCGGAGAATTTCCCCTCCGAAATATTGGCCTTCATGCCGGACGTGGAGAAACCACCAAATTCGAGAACTTTGACTCTTCCCCAGTAGAGTGTTTCTGGATATTCCCAGCCAAAGTGTTCGTAGAGCAGGGTCTGCTTTCTCGTGCTATCCATAAGATCCTTGCCCCTGACTATGTGGGTGACTCCCTGAAGCCGATCCTCGATCGCGCTTTGGAAGTCCAGAAGTGGCCAGACTTTGTACAAGTCACCTACTAGTGGGTGTGGGGTGTGTTGAATCCTTAATGCCGGCCAGTCCCTAAGGGCGGGATTTGGTAAGTCTAAGGAAGTCTTCACCCGTACTACTGCTCCACCCTCTGGGGTTTCTCCGGAGATCATGGAATTCCAGTATGTTAAGTTGGACGCAACCTCATTCCCCCTGCAGGGACATTCATCTTTGTTATCTCTGAGGGATTTAAATTCTTGAGCAGTGCATCGGCAGACATAGCCGAATCCTTCCGAAATCATATTCTCTGCATATTCCAGATATACGGGCATTCGGTCACTTGCCCTAATTACCACATCTGCCTTCCTGCCAGTTATCCACTCGTATTCTTCTTCAATTTGAGAATATGCAGAGGGATCAGGCGGCTTAACCCTTGTATCTGTATCATCAAATCTAAGAACCACCCTGCCTCCATTGATTTTGGCCAATTCGGAGTTAATCACAACCCCTCTGGAATGGCCAAGTGTCAATGGGCCATTCGGATTGGGTGCAAATCTCAAGGTCACCTCTCCCATCACACTGTTGGGAAGATCCGGTAAGCCAACTCTCTTCTTCTGTTTCTCCCTATGTAGTGCCTCGGGGTTGGACTCCTCCAGGATTTTCCTTACCGCATCTAAGCCTTCTTCACTAGCTATCCTGTTCGCCTCTTCGACATGAAGTTGTACTAGCTCCCTTAGCTCCCTAGCTCTGGGCCTTAATTCCTGCATTTCAGATAGAAGTCTTCCAAGAACGCTCCCGTCCTTTCCTTGGCCGTTGTATTCCACAGAATTCTGTAGGGCGTACTTACGTACTGCCTGGATGACATCCTCACTCCAAGCTCCCGATTCGGACATATTATTCACTGGGTCTCCGATGCCCCTCTTTGTGATTCCCGTTGTCACTGGTCTTCAAGAGTGGATTGGGAGGTTATTATTCCACCTTCAGAGCGAATTGGAATGGGGGTGCCGTGTAACTCACCCCAGGCCCTAGAAACGGTTTTCCAACTCCATCTCAAGCATTCGTGGGGTAATGGTCCAGAAACCAGCTCACGTACTGCAATCTTGGTTTTCGGATCTGAAGGGTATCCTGAACCAATTTCCATTCCTAAACGTTCTGAAAGGCTTGAAACGATTGAATCCCTTTTCACCTTTGCAATGATGCTAGAGGCGCTTGTCACCACATCAATCGAATCCATTCGATGCTTAGATTCAATTTTCCATTCTTTCCAGGGTCTTCCCAATTTTCTGGAAAGTCTCTGCCCAAATCTTTCCGCGTTCACGTCACATGCGTCAACTTTCAGCACTCCTGATGGATGATGGCTTGTTGATATCTCCATTGCCTCCGCAAAAAGCTCCACTTCTAGGCTATTGAGGTCCGAATTAATGCTGTTGTAGTCTATCCGTGAAGGTTCGCATATTACGACCCCAACCCCCCATCCATGGGATTCCGCGAGTTCGGAGATTCTTGTGTAAATGACATCCCTTTTCTTCGATGATAGGGTTTTCGAGTCCTTAACCCCAATTTCCTCAAGGATAACCGAGTGTTCAGATGGAATGCATAGTGAACAAACCACGAGTGGGCCTATCGCTGGACCTCTGCCAGCCTCGTCAATCCCCGCATTCCGGGCACTCATATCTCCAAGTCAAATCCAGACGGGCTTTCATCCTCACTGCTAGATTTTCTATCGTTGCCAACTTCCATTGGTTCATCGAGCATTTCGTTATCGGGATGCAAATCATCTGTCTCGGAAATCACATCTGCAATTCTAATTGCCTCATTTATGTCATCTTCAGTCTGTGCAATATCTAGAATCTCACTAGCTTTGCTTATCACATGTTCTTCGGGGGACGTTCTTGGTTGCTCCGAAAAACCTCCCGATTTTTCCATGAAACCCCTCTTGAATTCAGATTGTGACTGCAAAGGGCTCTCGATTAAATCGACCCCCTCAACTTCACCCTTCTTGAATCTGGAAATCCAGTCTTCCGCGTTCTCCGTTTTTGCCGCATCATCACCTTTTGATGCATTTCTTTCACTCATCCTGACTGAAACCGCATTAATCACGCCAATCGTCCCAATTACTACGACTATTATGGTCAAAGAAATTTCCAGCCATTCATTCATCCATTTGATAATTGTTTCACGTATGCCATCATTTTTCTCCCTTGGCTCAATAATTTCCTCACCTGGAATCATTGCTGAATCTGTTCCGGTGAATGCAATCTGTGGATCCCTAACTGATCTGACCTCTATGGTCATTAGTGCCTGTGTTTCAACTGGTGCAACGTCCGGGACAATCATCCATGCACTGAATGTCACAGTTTCTCCCGGCTGAACATTCAGTATCTCAAAAGATCTTGAACCCCCTGAAATAGAATCAATGTTGGAACCATCAGGCGGAATAAATGAGAATTCTGTTACAATGTTAGAATCGAGATTTGCAGTTATCCCATCAGGACCATTTCCCGAATTAGTCATTATCCACGTCGAAGTTAGATTATTCTCTCCGATAATCTCTGAAGTTGCCATTTCCAGAATCCATGCATGTAGGTCGCCCGAAACAACCCCGAATGAAATGTAGCCAGGAGACCAATCATCTACGAATAATTGGATCGAGACATTAGCTGTCCGTCCAGAGATTGTCCCATCAGCAATAGTAACATTCACAGAAATGCCTCCCAATACCTGCCCTGATTCGAGATCAATGTGATTACTCTCAATTTCCACATTTATCCATTCTTCGACTCCCAACATTTTGAGTTCGTATGAGGAATCAACATCTCCAGTGTTAGTGACTTCCAATGTGACTCCACAATCATCTCCCGGACTGGTTTCGATGCCAGAACACCCATCACTGGCCATTTCTATTGAACCGCCAACTCTCGGAACAATGTTCACACTCTGGATCGTTGTAGAAATAATGCCCGGAGAAGCTTCGCTCCAAACTCGGGCCTCGAATAGAAGGGAACTATCAATTTCCGAAGGGGAATCAATCTGAATACGCGCTTCGACAGTCCCATTTGGGGCTACATTTTCTAGTTGCCATCTATCAATTATCGACGCACTCCAACCTTCATATTCGAAGAATAAATTCGACTGCCCCACTGGTTGTGAATCGGCATCTAGGGGAATTATCTCCATAATCAGGTCCCTCCAAGAATTTCCTTCATTCCTTAGAGTAATCTCGAAAATATCTGTACTCCCTGGCTCAATGGATGAGACTCCACCACCTTCTATGATACTGGCTCCGTCATAGAAACCATACCTCAGAGAGAAGTTGTACCAGTCTGAGGATTGATTTTCTAGTGACTGCGCTTTCATTGAGAATTGATGAAGTGACTCGGATAGTGGAAGGCCCCCGGAAACCGATGGAGCCTCGATTGAGTATCCCGTCCATTCAGTGGCCCCTGCTGGCAAATCAAATTCATGCCCCACAGAAGGCAACTCTTGATTTGCCCAGGATATGTTCCAACCATCCGGTCCAGTAATCGAGATAATTGCACTATCAAAGAAATCCTCGTTATTGGTGAAATTGACATTAATTCCGATGGTGGAACCAGGTCCTATGTCAAAAATAGAACCAGACTCAACCCCAAAAGTAGTCCCTCCCTCTGCTTGAGCTTCTTGTGCGTGAGCACTAATGGGGATTACTAGTGCAATCAGCACTATTAGAGTGATAGCCGCCCATCTCACAAACAACCTGTGAATGTAGGGTGATTTCATTCCTGCCCCCATATGGGTGTATTACGGAGCATTCATGAGGTTGGGCTCTGTTCGCCAGTCATGACACCGGTATGGCCCTTCTCTAGAAAGAAGCCCCAACCGCCCAAGGCAAAGCCTGTCCAGGAGAAGCCTGTCATCAACTATGAGCGTCAGTCGGAAGACGGCCAAAAGAGCAAGTTGGAAGACAGAAGCCACCTCGAAGATCAGAACTTCCTTGATGCGATGGAACTTCTGGATGAGAAATAGTATTGCACCTTAGAGAACTGGATCCGGTATTAGACTGGCCAGTTTTTCCACATCGAATTCACCGGCTTGAATTGGGGACCTAAGTCCAAACTCGGAGGAAACATGAGGGTCTACTTCTCCAAACTGCCCCACTTCTTCACCACCAATCAAAATCTTAGCTCCCCTGCCAAATATCCACGGCCCCTCGCCATCCCTTAGGGGGGCGAACTCAATATTATCGAATTCACATCCCAGGTCTCTTATTAGTGCCTGAGAAATCCCCTTTGCGGCAGTGAAGCCACTTCCGACTTCGGCACAGGCCCATGATGCCCTTGTCCCATTCTTCGAATTGTGAACTACTTCTCCGAGCTCGTAAACCCTTTGAGGTAACTCATGATGCCTATTTGATGATAACAGCTTCAGAAGAGATGGCAGAATGAACTGACGCATCAATGTGTGGTCCATCGTTATTGGATTCGATATTTCCGATGGGTTTCCAATTTTTTCCCACCTCATTGTTTCAAATTGGTCCCTTTCGTTGGAAAGTGTGAGACTTTGAGTTTCCTGTAGCCCAACTGACCTAAAACTGGATCTAATCCTACGTTTGATGTGAGAGGATGGAAGTGGGACGGCGTCGATGTGCACAGAAGATAACTTTTCAGGAAGATTCCCATATCCGAATCCAATTGCTATGTCTTCAATAATATCAACGGGATGCATGATGTCGCTCCGCCATCTCGGCATGGAAACAATGTGTTCCATTTCCCCGACTACGCAGTCCGACCACCTTTCCGCCCTTTCGGAACCATCCGTCACCGTCCGCGTCTCAATTAGTTCCCCGCCCATCCTCGAAATGGCATTGGAAATCTCAGATTCATCAATATCGATCCCAAGTATCGCCTTGACAAGCCTACTTGGGACCCGGTGTATCCTGTCATCGAAGTTTGGAGTTGTTGAAACCTCCCCGTTCCATCCAGATATCTCCACACTTTCCACCTTTCCACCCAATTCTGAAAGAGATAGGCACACCAGGAGCAGGCATGTTTCACACGCACGCTCATCTGTTCCAGTAACGTCGATGAAGAAGTCTGTTGTGCCTTCTCTGACTGTGGTGTGTTCACCATTAATTATTGGGGGGAAAGAGAGAATCTCATCATTAGAATCAAGTATGACTGGAAAATGATCCATTGAATCCATGAGGTGGGCATATTCAATTCCCTTTGGATGCTCAGAAAGTACCTCGGAAATACACATCTTTCTATCTGATGACAGGGGCGTGAATGAGAAACTATCCTCCACAGTTTCATATCTGAAGGGGGCCTTAAGTCTAGACAAATCGTGAACCCCTATTGATGAAAGAGACCTTCTTCTCCCAAGGGTTAGGTGCAACTTCTCTTGATGGTCCATCAGAGACTGGATAAATGCGTCCCTTTCCGATTGATCTTTTCCTGTATCAACGCCTCTCACTACAGCAGCCATAATTACCGGCCTGACTTCTTTCAATGAACTATCGACATCGATTCTTATTCCACTCTTTGTGACTTCTACTTTGTTTACAGTGTCATGGGAGCCCAAGAATGATCTAACTGCTCTAGCCATAGTTTCATGACTGAGTAGATCAGGCCTATCGGGAAATACCTCAATTTCTATTTCCGCCTTATCAAAATCTTCCACGGGGCATCCAATTTCAGGAAGCAAATCAGGCCATTTACCACTCTCATGTTTGAAATTGTTGATACTTTGGATCCTATTCAATATTGAGTGCTGGAGATTTATTGTTGGCACAAATCCACCTCAGTTTCCAAGCCACATTGGCAATGGGCGCTCAAATCCAACTAATCTGAGTCCGCTGATTGCAGCAGTGTCCATATTCATGGCCCTGAGGTTCCTCCTGCTTAACATGTCCATTCTCTCCACCCCCACCTCTCTCATCCAACCCCTGAGGCCTGAGTTAATTGTCGAAATATATGAGCTCAATTCGTCATCTCCGGGAACTGGTCCAACAAACAGCGAACATCCAGCCGAAATTGCAATAATGAGGTCTTCAGAACTTGGCGTAGTGTCCATCTCAATTGCTATTGTCCGACCCTGTGATTCGAAATCCATGGCCCTAGATGCCAATCCAATTCTTGGTAGGGCGGATGCACCCCTATTCCCGCCCGGTGTCCCGGCGTGAACTATGGCCCCATCTAGATCCAATTCAGTCACAAGTCTGAACAGGTGCTCCACCCTTTCCACCCCATCCCTGAGGAAAATTAGGGATGAATCGCCCATCGAGCTGGTCAATGAAACAACTAGGGCCTCGATCTCAGCATCATTGAGCGGGGGCAAATCTGCAAGATCAAGCACAACTCCAGAGCACCTCACAATGTTTTCAGTGGCATTGGATAAACCATCCTTGCCAACAATGAGTAGGTCATTTCCCTGGGGGTCATTACCAACCATGGCCGGTTGCCTGTCTCTGCCCGGGAATTTTATTGAGCTCCCATTATCGCCACGAATGAGCCACGGAATCTGGAAAAACATTCCTCCCTCGTCCTTGCCCACGGGCATTACTCTAGTGCCGCTTTCGACAGGAAATTGTTCGGACAGCCTATCAGTCGCCGATGGAAAGATACCAATATTCTGGAATCCTTCTGAGACCCATCTTCGAGGGGAAACGTTTTCCGATATTCCCTGATTTTCTGCTTCTAGGACCAATGCATCGTCGCCAACAGAAAGGCCAAGGGGCTCCAGATGAATAGAAAAATCTTCGATCTCAGAATTGGAAATTGACCTCATTGATGCTCCATGGCCCGGTGGCGGACAACTCCCTGCAATCACAATTTTTCCACCAGTTATTCCAACTCCGGGAGTGGGTCCGGCGGATCCCATTATTATCACAACACCCCCAGACATCCCCGCTCCGACATTGCTGCCAACGTGCCCCCTGACAACTAGGGCGCCCCCAGACATCCCCGCTCCCGTATCGCTACCAGCAGAACCGTGGATGGTAATTGAACCCCCGGACATATGGAAACCAGCCCTATCTCCTACGTCTCTCTCGACCACTGCCCTGCCATCAGTTTGGAAAGCCCCTAGCATTGAACCACATCCGCCTTCAACAGTTAGAGATCCTCCTCTATTCATACCACCCACACATTCTCCAAGATCGCCCAGTATGAGCACCCTTGACTTGGGGGGGAGGTGGGTGATTACACCAAACTCGCCATTGCGAGGTTTTAGGTCCCCTCCTGAGCCATAACCGATCTTAATCAGACGGTCCTTTTCCATAGCCTCAGGGAGCATTTTGGCAATGTCTCTGTTGAGCTTGAGACTCTTCGCGGTCAATTCTCTCATCGCACTCGGTACGCGGACACGAGCAAGTGGTCTTCATTGTGACGGGCCACAATATAACTGTCATGACTTTTGTTGAACAGACTAATCCAGCGAATGGGTATGTTGATAGAGGGCAGTCATGGTCCTCCAAATGGGGAGACGCGGATTCTCATGGGCGCTATTAGGGTTGCAATCAATGGCTTTGGAACAATTGGAAAGCGCGTTGCAGACGCCGTAGACGCCCAAGATGACATGGAAGTAGTGGGGGTGACTAAGACCGGACCCTCATTCGGATGCGATTTAGCAGTAAAGAAGGAATTCCCACTTTACTGTACATTTGATGATGAAGCATCTGTCTCAAGATTCGCCGAGCAGGGATATGTTTGCTCCGGGGGACTCTCCGATTTGCTGTCAATAGCCGATGTCGTTGTAGATTGTGCACCTGGAAAGATGGGCGCAGAAAATCTGGCTAAATATCAATCAGCCGGAATCAAATATATGTTCCAAGGGGGAGAAAAGCACGCTCTCACGGGACTGTCCTATACATCATCTGCAAACCACTCAGAGAATCTGAATGCTCAGGGGACGCGAGTCGTCTCATGCAATACAACCGGACTCTCTCGAACTTTAGTGCCACTTTACGAACACTGCGGCTCTTTGAAAGTCGAGTGCACAATGATCCGTCGTGCAGCTGATCCGGGAGACTCACACAAGGGTCCCATCAATGCAATCAAACCCGTCCTCAAGGTGCCTAGCCACCACGGTCCCGATGTGATGACGGTCAAGCCCGAGATTGAGATAAACAGCCTCGCAGTGGCAGTACCGACAACAATCATGCACGTCCACTCGATAATTGCTGACCTGCCCCCCGGTCACGGCCTCACTACAGAGACTATTCTGGAGCTCTGGGGAAATACTCCCAGAGTCATAATTATGAATGGTTCAGAAAATCGTATTACAACTACCGCAGAAGTAATGGAGATGGCTCGAGACATCGGTAGGAAATGGGGCGATTTGCACGAGATTTTCGTATGGGAGGACGGAGTCAAGTTAGTTGGTGATAGGCTGTATTATTTCCAAGCCATTCACCAAGAAAGCGACGTTATTCCTGAGAACGTGGATTGCATCCGTGCACTCATGGGGACCGAGTCTGACTGGAAGAAGAGTGTCGCCAAGACAGATGCCGCAATTTCCCGCTATTACGGCCTCTGAGTGGGATTATCGCCCCCAAAATACCGACTTGTGAACTAATCAACTGTAGTTAACGGTCAAAAGTCAGACTTGGGTCCGTAGGACCCATGTACGCAAGGAGAAAGACGCTATTGTCTATTTTCCTCCTACTGATTTCAACTTGGTCGGGATCGGCCGTAGCAGAAATGCGGGATGCTGATTCGAGTAGCCTGGAAGCCCCTTCCTCCGAATGGTCCGGGCAGTGGTCTCTACTTTCACGTGCAGACTTATTTGAGTATCAGATTAGGGAGTCATCAGGTCTTATTTTCTCTCCCTTCGGCAACTTTGATCCATCCAAAGAACCATTGCCCATGGGTCCAGATTGGCTTAGAAATACGGCAAATCCAAACAACCCCCCCATCCTCATCATTCAATCAGTTGATTCAGACTTATCCACCTTGATAGAAGATCTAGAAAATAACGGATTCAGAATTCTTGACTTCATCCCCGACAGCTCTCTTATCGTCAGGGCCCCCTCTGACCACCAAGAAAAACTCGTCAATATAGGCCATGTCAGATGGTCCAGCGTCATGCCAACTTCATGGAAGGTTTCGCCTGAAATCTTGGCCTTGGCCCCTTCAGAGGAACTCCTTGATCTGGAAATAATACCGACCTCAGACTTAGACGCCGATCAATTATCCGAACTATCTTGGCATTTGTCCCAGATTTCAGAAGACTATGGCAATAGGGATATTTGCGATTTGAATCTATGCCAACTCAGGGCAGTTGATCCAATGTGGATCGCTCCAATAGCAATGGACTGGAGGGTTTTGAGCGTTCAGAAATATGGTGAATTGGCAATTCACAATAGCAATGCATGGACAATCTCTGGCCTAGAAGGGGCATACTCGAGTAGTTCAAACACCCTCAATGGATCTGGTGAGGTTTTGGCCATTTCCGATACAGGTCTGGATGAAGACCATGGAGATTTCAATGGCAGGGTTAGGGGCATATATGATCAGTTCGGGCCCGATAACAGCCATTCTGATATGAATAGCGGACACGGCACCCATGTTGCTGCCACCCTTCTTGGCGATGGATCAGGCGATACTGCCTCAAAGGGTATGGTTCCTGATGCCACATTCCACTTCTACCAACTAGAAGCCGATAGCTCAGGTGTTCTGGCCAGATGGGGTTCTCTTTACGAGATGTTCACCCATTCATGGGACCAAGGAGCTAGGATTCAGACAAACAGTTGGGGCAATACAAACCTAGTCGGAGAGTACTCCTCCGATTCTCGTTCTGTCGATGATTTCGTCTACGACTATCCGCGATTCCTAGCACTATTCTCAGCGGGCGACCTCGGTCCGAATTCCAACTCAGTAACACCTCCAGGTACCGCAAAAAATGCACTGACCGTAGGAGCCTCAACCACAGGCGCCTACTCGAGCGTACCGGAAGGTTCGGTTTCCGAAACCTCATCTTCAGGAACTACCTTGGACGGGAGGATAAAGCCTGACATCGTGGCTCCAGGGGTGATGATTTGCTCTGCTAGGGCGGAGGAAGCCCAGTACGCAAGTGGCAACTCATGTTCATCGGCCACCCATAGTGATGGGACGACTCCTCTGTATATGGCCCTGAATGGGTCATCTATGGCCACTCCCGTCGCCGCTGGCGCCGCTGCGATGACCAGGCAGTACCTCAGGGAATCAGAGGGGATCAGCGAACCGCGCTCCGACCTAATCAGGGCCATTCTCATTAATGGGGCCGAGGATCTTGGCAATCCCGATATTCCAAACGCACTTGAGGGGTGGGGGCAACTGGATCTGCAACAGAGTTTGTATCCATCTGGCACTTTCAATGATGACATCATGGGAAGTTCAGAGGGGAGCTTGAATTTATTCTATGACGACTCTAGACAACTCATGCCAGGTCACAGTTTTGCCTATACATTTGAGATGTCCAGCGATGCCATGGGGGGGATTGATATCACATTGGTGTGGAATGACAGAGAGGGATCAGCAATTGCTAACCAGAGCGCTCCACGCTTAGTCAATGACCTTGACCTCAGGCTCACTGCTCCAAATGGCTCAGTATACATTGGAAACAGCTTCTCGGCTGGATTCAGCATTATGGGGAGTGGGAATGAGGACAGGCTGAACAATGTCGAGAGAATTAGACTGCCCTCTGGGGTCAGCGACATTATCGAAACGTGGACTGTTGAGGTGGGTCATGCCGGTGGTTACCTGCAGGATTACTCCCTAGTGGTAACGGCCAGCGCATCAGAGGTCGAGAAAGCGGATCTTGCAGTATTCGAAGGCTCATTGACTACCTCCATTGAAAGCCCCCTGCAAGGGGATACCTTGCTAATTGAGGCAGCATGGGGCAATAGGGCCTCTGCACCTACTGGGATCTACGATATCGAGATCGAGGACCTGACGACAGGGAACATTATCCACACTTCTACCAGGGCCTCACTCAATGGGGGAGAATTGGACTCCTACTCATTTCCTCATTCATTCTCTTCAACTGGGGAGCACCTTCTTGAGTTGAGGCTGGACCCAGATTCAGTAGTGGAAGAAATTAACGATGAAATATCGGGGACAGATAACAACAAAGTCACAGTATCGGTAACGGTTTCTCAGATTGGCGTTAGGGTAACGCCAATGATGGAGGATGGGGGATTCCCAAGCAATCCCGCACAGTTGGAACAGGCGATGAGCAGAACCCTTGACCCTCGAACCGGGAGCTCGATATATTTCGACCTCGAACTTAGGAATGAGGGAACCTCGCCAATTTCTGTGAGACTGAGCGTCTCCCCGGTCCAGATTGTCTCCGAGAATGGGATATTGCAGCAACCATCTGATGAGTGGTGGAAACTACTCAATGAGTCCGGCCCATGGAACCTCGCGCCATTCGGCGATGAGGGTGATCGTATTGTGGTACAGTTGAACCTAACAGACATCGACACAGACATAGACAATCCCGCCGGAGCAGTTTATGCGCTTCCAGGGACTTTCGTCACGGACCTGAATCTATACGACGTAAATGCCCCCACTGTCTCTAACTCCATCAGGTTAGAGGCCGAGGTGGAGAGGGTCGAGGGACTATACACCATTGCTGCTGGTACTGAGGATCTCGGAGCAGAACCGGGCGAATTCGCAATTTTCTCCCTTTCAGTGAAGAACACAGGAAACGGCCCGACCCAGTATAGGGTAACTTGTGATTCAGAAAATCAATGGACTATTTTCATTGGAAACAGTCAATCCTCGGACATCACACTGGATCCTCTTGGTAGGTTGCAATTCCTGCCAATCCCGATTAAGGTAAGAGTCCCAGATTCCCAGAATGGGGAACCGTCTGCTGGTACCACGGAAGATCTGTCATGCACTACCACTTCTGTCAATGATCCTACCCTTACCACAACTGAAGATGCAACTGTGGAGGTTCTAGAGAATATGGATTTCCTGACGGATATCTTTTCTGTGGATGAACCTGATATTTGGACACCGCTGGGGGCACTCGCTGCCGCATCAGACAGAGCTGTCCTCAATGGGGACACCGTGGCAACTAAGATGGTGGTAACTAATGATGGAAATGTACCAATGACATTCGAAGTTACAGCACTTTCCTCGCTAAACACGTGGCCCGTGCAAATAGTACACGATTCGGACGAGTCATTGGAGGGTGTTTCTTTCACAATCCCTGCTGGCTCGCAGGCAACTGTAACCGTAAACACAATCGTTCCCATGACTGCACAGATGGGGGACTCGAATACCATAACCATCAGGACCGTTCAGGAGGGAGGGGAGATGGTCACTAATGCCACCAAGCTAGTCGTACTAGAGTTGGCGCACTTGGACCTAGTCGGTGATGAGAAGATTTCGGTAGCACTGGGCACTAGCGGGATAGCTTCGATACATGCCCACAATGTCGGGAATGTGGAATTATCAGTATCTCTGACGATGGGAACCCTCCCAGATGGGTGGTCAGCCGGCTTCCTATCTTCTCGTGATTTTCAGATGGGGATGAACCAGGAAGCGACAATAACGGTGGCCTTAGAATTGCCTGGAAACCTAACCTCTGGACCTCTAGCGAGTACTGTCCCTGTCATCATTGAGGCATTAACGCCTAGTGGGGTCTCCCAGTCCTACACAGTGTGGATGCAAGTCGAAGTACTGCCGTCATCATGGCTCATGTTCGAATGTCAGAGCACCTCGATAGAGGGAATCGTTGCTGGCACTGAAGGGGAGTTTGAAGTTACTCTAACAAACTGGGGGAATGTGGACTCCGAGTTTACAATTGACTTGGTAACGCCCGATGGTTGGTCAGTATCAATCTACTCTCCACATTCAGGACCACTTTCCCCTGGACAGACTATCCAGATATTGGTAACCGCAAGCCCCGGCGACTCCACGGAGTTCGGCCTCGTTCAACTGTCTCTGCAAGCGAACTCAATCTCGTCAGATGTGACATCCACCAATGGCAATATCGAATTACAGGTTAGTAAATCCAGAGATTCAGATTCTGGATTGATTCCACCTTGGGCGTACGCGATAATTTTCCTATTGCTACTTTCGACCACGGTTGTCCTCGGATTGAGGATGAGGAAGTCAACCTCCGAAGGGCTAAGGCCGGAAGAAGAATTGATCCCGCCTGGTTCCGCACTCCTCTCGGGGACCCAAAATGAGAGAATGGCAGCTGCAATGGAGACAAGCGTTTCAGGCGAGGTTCTAACTGGAACGGTTTCTGACGACGAAATTGAATCGGCCTTGAGCTCTTCCTCATTGCCATCACTTGAGATTCCCAGTTCTCCAGAGGGAGCTCCACCTCTTCCTCTCGGTGGCCTTCCAGAAGGATGGACAATGGATCAGTGGGTCGCTTACGGGCACCTCTGGTGGGAGCAGAATCGTCCGTGACCATTATCACTGCATCCTAGGTCGGAATCACATGGCTGGCTCTATTGTATTGTTTGGTCCGCCTGGGGCTGGGAAGGGGACACAAGCAGGTAAGATATCTGAAATTACTGGGAAACCACAGGTCTCTACTGGGGACATGCTAAGGTCAGCAGTTGCCGAGGGCACACAATTGGGTCACGAAGCCAAGACGTTCATGGATGCGGGGCTCCTCGTTCCTGATTCCATAATTATTGGACTAATCTCCGAGAGGCTAAGAAATGATGATGCATCGAATGGTGTTCTCTTTGATGGCTTTCCTAGAACAATTCATCAAGCAGAGGCACTAGAAGAAATAGTCTCAGTAACATCAGTGATATCAATTGAAGTTCCCGACGAATCGATCATTGAAAGAATAGTGGGAAGGAGGATGGATCCGGAAACCGGGGAGATATACCACATCAAGTTCAAACCCCCTCCAGAGGAAATATCCCTTAGGGTCATCCAAAGGAGGGATGACACCGAGGAGACTGTTAGGAGCAGATTAACCGCATATCACGAACAGACGGCACCACTAGCTGATTGGTACTCCGAAAAAGGCCTACTAGTTCGAATCGATGGGGATATGCCAATCGAAGAGGTAGGCAAGTCAATAGCTTCCAAACTGTGAGGGATTGAAATTTCTAGAAGAGGGCAAAGCCGGTCAAGAACTTCCCGAAGGAGGAAGTCGGACGCTGCGGAGACAATATCTGAGCTATCAGAAACCCTCTCCAGTAATATTTCCAGAGACATAGAGATCGCAAATGTGGCAGCAAGGGATATATTGAGAGTTGGAAGGAGACATGGTAAGAGGCCAGACTCCGGGATTTCTAGGATGATATGCAGGTCCTGCAAAAAATCTCTCTCACCAGGTGCGAACTCAAGAATTAGAATTGTCTCCAAGCAGGTGGTTACAACATGCCTGTATTGTGGCAGGGTCAGAAAGTTTAGTCCGGGTGAATAGTATGAGTTCAATACCAGAAAGAATAGTTAGGCAGTCATCTGATCCCTCACTTAAGGTGACTGTAAGGATTGGAAAATCCGGCTCAACTGATGCCATAGTGGCAGAGTTGGAAGACCAACTGAAAACTCGCGAACTTGTGAAAGTTAAGGCGAACAGGGGAATAGCCGGAGACTCCCAAGAGAGGACAGACATCTTCAGTTCATTGGCTTCGGAAACGAAATCAAGACTAGTCTTTCAGAGAGGGAACGTGGCAGTTTTCTGGTCAGGTAGATAACCCTCTCTAAGCCAATTAAGGAATCATTCGGGTCGCGAAATATTTAGGGTGCACATTGGTCGGAGTCTCATGGTCAGTCAGGAACAAGTGGTATTGGGGATTTTCATACTCTCCTTTGTGTTAATTCTCTCAGAGGTAGTACATAGGACAATAGCTGCATGGTTTGGCTCCGTTTTGATGCTTCTATACGGTCATTGGACAGGGGTCTTTCACCTCCATGAAGAATACAACTCCGCCGGTCAATTGATTGATACGTACACTCTTGAGCATACCATGCTGGGTTGGATAGAGTGGGAGGTGATCGGCCTATTACTTGGGATGATGATTTTCGCTTCCATCTTGGAACTGTGCGGTTTCTTCGAGTATGTGGCGATTAAGGCATCTAAGATGAGCAAGGGCGACCCTTGGAGGTTGATTGTCCTGCTCGGAACCTTCACCACATTGCTATCTCTTGTCATCGACAATGTCACTGCGATCATCATTATCGCTCCTGTGACTTTGAGAATCTGCAATAAATTGGAGATTAATCCAGTCCCCCCGTTGCTCGCAGAGGCAATCCTGTCCGACACCGGTGGAGTAGCCTCGATGGTAGGCGACCCTCCCAATGTCATGATCGCTGCAGCCGCTGCTGATGCAACCCCTGCTTTGGAAGCGTTCTCTTTCAATGGCTTTCTTTTCAAGCTAGGTATTCTAACATTCATTGCATGGGCTGCAACTCTGATTTACTTCAGGTGGTACTACAAGGACTGGGCGGAGAAGAAGTCACCACACGTCGACCTTCTTATGGAAGAGGACGAGTGGGATGCAATCAACGACAAGCAGCTGATGTATACGACTCTCTTTATTCTCGGCATGACCGTAGTAGCGTTCTCCGCTAAGTCTCTTCTAGATCTAGAGATAGAGATTGATGGGATAGCCCTAGCAGGTGCTGGTTTCGCACTGATTGCTGCTAGGCCGGGTGAGGAAATAAGAGAAGGATTCATCAATGACGTAGTGGAGAAGGTTGAGTGGCAAGCTTTACTGTTCTTTGTAGGGCTATTCTTGCTAGTTGGAGGAATTGGCGATGTCGGCTATCTCGATCAGGTCGCCAACTGGATTTTCGATAACTTCGGAGATGACGAGGTCAAGCTCGCCATAGCTATCATCTGGGTCTCTGCAATAGCCAGTGCCCTGATTGACAACATCCCATTCACAGCAGCCATGATTCCGGTAATATTCAGCATCACTGAGGCCAGTGGAGGGACTCTGAGCCCAGAGCCCCTACTATGGGCACTGGCAATGGGGGCTGGATTCGGTGGAAATGCGACTCCGATTGGATCCAGCGCCAATGTGATGACGGTAGCAATCAGCGAGCGTTCACCGTATCCGATAACCACGAGAGAATGGGTTAGGGCAGGGCTTCCCGTGATGCTGATCACATGCTTCGTGGCGACCGTATTCATGTACTTCTTCCATGGCGCATTGTATGCTCCATTGTGACGTCTCAGAACACGTCCCTACCATCATCATGGAGCACGAAACCCTCTACTCATCCTGATTCTCTACTTTCAGGCCCCCAACGACCTCGTCCGTCCTTTTCGGAAGAAGATCATCGAATACAACTTCAGAGGTAGTCTCATCACCAACCTCGTTCGACATTGATGCTATCTCAATTCCTTCCCTGGCATGCACTGATTCCGAGAGCGCCTCGTCCAAACGGTCTAGTGCCCTAGAGGAAACCATCCTAGAAATCGTCCCCCTTCTCTCTTCATCTCTAAGAGATTCGATCTGTGCCAGAAGCATCTCCCGTCTAGCATTCTCCACCCTGGCTGCATGAACAATGCTCGACCTGGAGAGTAAAGAAACCCGTTGTGTGGCAGCAAACTCCTGTTGCTCGTATGACTCTGCTAACAGCTCCCTATCCTCACTGCTTACCAAGCCCTCTTCAGCCATTTCGCCAAGTCTTTCCAGGGCAGCACGACTGGCCACAACCTCAGCCAAAGCAATCTCGTATTCCTGCTCACTCTCGGAAACCACGCCGGTGATTCCGAGTTTCTGTAGTAAAGGCTTCATCGTAAGTCCCTGTACAAGCAGGGTCCAGAGGACAACAGCGAAACCTATCACAAGCATTGTTTCGTAAACAGACTCGTCAATGAATACCAGTCCACTATGACCCTCAAGATGAGTTCCTTCGTGGACAATGTGCGACATATAGAGAAGTAAGGCAATTGGTATACTTCCCCTTAGCCCTCCCCAATATAGGGCCAACTGCCACTCATTTGAAATTGGCTGTTGCCGTGATAAATTTGTAATTGATGTCAGGGGGAATACCACTAATCTTGCTGCCAAGGCAGCAAAAATCCCATAGAACGCCAATCGCAGTGTCTCTGTAGTGGGGGTCAGGACACTTTGCAATTCGTATCCAATCATCAGGAAAAGTACGCTATTAATCAGGAATACAACAACTTCCCAAAAATGATGAAGGCCAATTCTCGCAGTCGGAGTCATCCCATGTTCAACTCCATGGTTACCAACCAACAACCCTGCAACTACTACAGCAATTACCCCGCTACCATGCAATGTTTCGGCAATAAGGAAGGATCCGAAAGCAAGAGCCACAGTCAGGGCAATTTCGACCAAGTGATCCTCACTATGTTCCAGTAGCCAATTTCCTATGGAACCAAGTACAGAACCTACGATGAGGCCTATGAGGACCACAGTAAGGAATGAAGCAATTCCCTCTGTGATCATGGCAGAAGTGCCCAGTTCTCCACCTGCTAGAAGTGTGAGCAGTGAGATTAGTAATATGTTGAACAGGACAACAGCTGTTCCATCGTTGAATAACGACTCCCCCTCAATCAATACTGACAACCTCTTGGGCGCGCCCAATGTCCTGACAAGTGCCAGTACGCTCACAGGGTCTGTGGCAGCTAGAATGCTTCCAATCAGGAGCCCGTAGATCATTCCATATTCCGCATCAGCCCAGAGTAGCTTCCAAAGTATTGTCCCAATGATTGCTGTATTGAGGAGGACTCCCGGGACAGCAAGAATGGAGATCGGCCTCCAGTTCCTACGAAGCCTATCTATGTGCATCTGCACTGCTCCCTCGAATAGGAGCGGTGGAAGTAGGATGAACAGGATAATCTCAGCAGACATAAGCCCACCTCCGGGCTCAAGTGGCAGGAATCCCTCTCCAAGCCAACCAAGCATCAATCCAACAATAACAAGGGCGATTGTGTATGGCAACCTCACCCACCTGAGTCCCAGTGCCACCAATAATGACATTATCAGAGCTCCAAGGAGGCCCTGCAACCAGGTCGGGGGTATGGCCGTCATAATTGTCCGAGGCAACTTTCTACATTGAACTTGACGCATGTAGCCCGCTATAATGAAGCACGAGACCTCTTCAGAAGGCTATGCCAGAATGCAACGTTTGTGGATTGGTAACTACTTTATCGCCATGCTCGGTATGTGGCAGTGAAACAACCGTGGAAAAACCAAACAAGTCTGTTTTTAGGAAAGATATTGGTTCCGATGAAGAAAAGATGTTACCATTCGGACTTGAAGGGGGTAGTGGGCAGTCTGCCATTTCCAGTATTCCATTCGGCCTCGATATTTCACCCATTATGCACGAAAAAAGAAAACTCGCATTTGGTTTAGAGGAATCTCCCAGAGATCATCATCAAGACGAAGAAACCACAGTAAATTCTGAGCCACTTAGTGAAGAAATATCGAAACCACTCCCCTTCGACCTCTCAGACTCTCCGAATGAGGATGCATAATCGAACCACTGGTAGCAATTTATCACTCATTATAGTACCTCGCTTACCCCGGTTACTTCATATACCGAATGTAGGTCGCCGGGATGCTTTGTGTGCTCCTTGGTACATCGCGTACCAGGGTAAGAGGTTGAGGCCGCTCCGCCCCGCGGGGAGACGGAATGGCCAGAGAAACCTGAATTGATATGCCTGGAATACCAGAGGAATTACCCTTCCGCTATTTTTAGCGGGGGGGCGATTAAAACTCATACAGGTGGGTATGTGGAATCACAAGATGCTACAACCCGACTGGGGGATGGCTCGGCTCGAGAGCCGAAGAAGGTCGTGACAAGCTGCGATAAGTCGCGGGGAGAGGCATGAATCTCATGGATCCGCGAATTACCGAATTGGACCTCCTGGCACTCAGTGCCATTCCTCATTGAAGGAAAGGGAACCCCCCGAACTGAAGCATCTCAGTAGGGGGAGGAATAGAAATCAAAAGAGATTCCGTTAGTAGTGGCGAATGAAAACGGAATAGGACAAACCGAATCCCCTTGGGAAACCTTGGGGAGATGTGGGGTAAGGATCGTCTGTAGCCTAATTCTAGGAAGTGGAAGTCGTCCTGGGACGGCGCACCAAAGAGGGTGAAAGTCCCGTACACGTACTAGATATGGCCATGTGACGACACCAGAGTAGCGTGCGTTGGATATCGCGCGTGAATGTGGGAGGCAGATACTTCCAATCCTAAATACTACTCGAGACCGATAGTTGACAAGTAGCGTGAGCGAAAGCTGAAAAGTATCCTTAGCGGGATGTGAAAAGA
>PBSO01000018.1 GCA_002726275.1 Methanobacteriota archaeon
CTTCTTGATGTTCTTTCCGAAGGCCTCGCAAATCTCGCTCATCAGCTTCTCCCCTCCGACGTCACGCATCTTGCCGTCGCTGAAATTGACATGCATCCCTGAGCCGTTCCAATCGGTGGCGCCCAATGGCTTGGGGTGCCACTCTATCGCGAGGCCATACTTCTCCGCGTTCCTCTCTGCCAGGTAGCGAGAGACCCAAATCTGGTCACCTGCATCCTTGGCTCCCTTCGCGAAAATCTGGTACTCCCACTGACCCACAGCCACCTCTGCGTTGATTCCCTCAACGTTGAGGCCTGCCTCGAGGCACATGTCCAAGTGAGCCTCGATGATGTCCCTGCCGAATGTGTTCATCGCGCCCACCGAGCAGTAGAACTGCCCCTGGGGGGTCTGGTCCCGGGGGAATCCGTACGGGAGGTCTGACTCCGGGTCCCAGAGGAAGTACTCCTGCTCGTACCCAAACCAGAAGTCGTCGTCGTCTCCTTCGATGGTGGCCCTTCCGTTTGATGCGTGAGGGGTGCCATCCGCATTCAGGACCTCGCACATTACCAGATACCCGCTAATTCGGTCTGGGTCTGGGTAGATTGCTACCGGCTTGAGGAGGCAATCGGAGTCGCCCCCCTCTGCCTGTTGTGTGGAGGACCCATCGAAGGACCACATTGGGCACTCTGCCACTGTGCCGCCGAAGTCGGATCTAATCATCGTCTTGCTTCTCATGCTCTGTGTCGGCTCGTATCCATCTAGCCAGATGTATTCCAGTTTAGACTTGGTCGTCATAAGGGCAGTCCAATATCACGCGGTTTATTATGTGAATGTATGAACAGTCAATGTCTGTTATTCTAATATTAATTACACTATTTTCATAAAATACTGAACATATGAATTATTATTACTAAATTTCTTAATACAAACTAATCACTGATTTGGCAATATTCCCGACTGGGGCTCAAATGTTCAATTTGCAAAGGGCGGACGAGTCCCGATATTGCCAAGGCAGGTTGATAGCCGGAGAGCGCCGGATTGATGCATGGGCATGAGAGAGGTCTGGGATCAGCGCGATTTCAGGCGTTTCATAATCGGCAATGGAGTCAACATGCTTGGAGGCTCGATTTTCATAATCGGCATGGGCTGGACCGTTGCGCAGAGCGGGGGGCCCAAGGCGTACGGTCTGATTTTCACCGCATATTTTCTAGGGCACCTCCCCCTTCTCCTGTATGGAGGGGCAGTGGTAGACAGACTCCCTCGCAGAACCGTCGCCCTTGTGGCGGACCTATGCCAGTTCGTCCTCGTCACGATTGCAATAGTAGGCCTGGTAGCAGGGTTGAACGAGTTCGCCACACTCCTGGTCATCACATTCCTAACAGGGGGCGCGGGTGCTTTCTCCATACCGGCAGTAGGGGCCCTTGTTCCGGACCTTGTGGCCGAAGAAGACCTGCCGCAGGCCAACGCCATGAGGGGGATGGCGATGACTGCGGCTTGGATGCTGGGGCCTTTGATAGGCGGTGTCATAGTTGGCAATTGGGGAATCGAGCTGTGCCTGTTTGTCGATGCTTTGACCTTCCTAGTCAGTGCTGCGATACTCTGGACCCTGCCTGAGATCCCCGTGGACAGGGATGACGATGATTCGAGCCTGAGGGATGAGGTTACGGAGGCCTGGGCATTTGTGAAAACGCAGCCATGGCTTTTCGCAGGGATAGTGATGTTCATGATTTGGCACATAGGCGACTCGGCTATCGAGATAGGAATCCCGTTCATCATCGAGAACAAGGGACTCGGTGCGACTGAATTCGGGTTCTTCGGTGCCCTAGGGGCCGCGGGAGCGATGGCTGGCTCGGCCATAGGTGGGATTTGGCCGATTCCGAAGGAACACCGTGGAATGGTCTTCTATATCTTCATCGGAGGGATAGCTTGGTGCATGCTCATGTGGGCCATGCCGATCCCATTCTGGGCGATACTCGTATTCGTCTTCCTGGAGGGGATTCTGGGCGGGACGCTTGGCGTCATCTGGAGGACCACGATGTCAGACAGCGTCGATCAGCACCTGAGGGGCAGGGTGAACTCGCTCGATGCAATTGGCTCCCTGATATTCATCCCCCTCTCTCCACTCCTCGGGGGGTGGATGATTGAGACGACCAACGTCCTCACCACTTACTCCCTGGCTGTCGGATTCATGATTCTGACAACCACCTCCGGATTGGTCGTTCCATCATTCAGGAGGTTCGAGAGGACGGACAGCGAGCTGTTCCCAATCTCACCTGCTACTCAAGATTCGTGATATCAACAGAGAAGAACCTGTCATAGAGTGCCATCTGCAGTTTGACCGCTAATGCGAGAACGAGGAAGAATGCCGCCCATGCTGAGGCCGTCCTACCTAGGTACACTATGATCTCCGTGAGGATGAGGCCATCGAAGAGCATGCACGCAGAGACGTAAACCACCCTGCCGATGGTGATCGCCAGGCTCTCTCCTTCTTGGGCCAGAATCTTCTGGGCCCTGTCATGTCTCCTCTGGTCGGCAGCCGCCTTGATCCTCTCGAGGGCACGCTGCCTCTGCTCCCCACGGGAAAGGAACGCCTCGTTCTCTGTGAAATCGTGAGCTCCGCCCTCCGAAGCACTAGGTGCCATGATCGCCTGATGCGGTTTCATTACATCAGACCTACGCTGGCCCGAGGCAAAGGGGGGCCCTCTCAATTGCTAACATTAGTACAGCATGGACACGGCTGAACCCAATGCCCAGGGGAAATCTCCCTCAGGGACAGATCCATTTCCACACTTAGCTCCCAATTAGGATGCTCAACACGGTGGCCGAATGCACAGCCCGGTGGAGGGTCGACCGGGGAGGGGACATCGCCCTCGACAGTGGCATTGTTGCTGGGGCCCGTCGGATCCATCCTGGGGATAGCGGAGATTAGTGCCTTAGTATATGCGTGAACTGGATTCTTGTATATCTCATCGGCATCGGCGAGTTCCACTATCTTACCAAGGTACATCACTGCAACCCTGTCAGAGATGTGGCGGACGACTGCGAGGTCGTGCGTGATGAAGACGAAGGTCAGGTTTCTCTCCTTCTGCAACTGGGCCAGGAGGTTTAGGACCTGTGCTTGAACCGATACATCGAGAGCGCTTGTGGGCTCATCAAGGAGTATGAATTCTGGATCCAGGGAAAGGGCCCTTGCGATTGCTATCCTCTGCTTCTGGCCACCAGAGAACTCATGAGGGTAGCGATTCATGTGCACGCTTTCCAGCCCCACTGACTCTAGGAGATCAGATACACGGGATGTGATTTCAGAATCATCTAATTTCGTATTAACATGTAGTGGTTCCCCGACGATCGACTTCACGGACATCCGCGGGTTCATCGAGCCACCGGGGTCCTGGAAAACGATCTGCATTTTCTTACGTATTTCCTGCCTCTCTATCTCATTAATTGGGGCTCCATCATAGATTATCTCGCCATCGGTAATGGGAATCAGGCCCAGAAGGAGGCGACCAAGGGTTGTCTTGCCACAGCCGGATTCCCCAACCACGCCAAGTGTCTCCCCCTTTCTGACTTCAAGCGAGACCCCATCTACGGCCCTAACATAACTCTTGACAGTGGAAAGAAGTCCACCCTTGATTGGGAACCACTTCTTCAGATTACGAATCTCCAACAGGGTGGGATATTGAGCATCTGTCAATTAACCACCTCCCCGGGAAGTTCGTGATCGGTCACGCATAAGGGGCAGTTCTCGACCCAGTGACCGGGAGAGATTTCCTTTATTTCGGGCTTGACTGAGAGAGTTTCGCCGGTCCTACCCATCCTCTGGCAGAACCTGCATCCCGGAACATAGTCAGACGGGGCCGCAACTTGTCCTGGAATCGTGGAGAGCTCTGACTTGGGAACAGAGTCGAGCCGTGGGCTACTATCCATTAGCCCCTTGGTGTAAGCATGACTGGGATTGGCGAATATATCCTCCACTGATGCCTGCTCGACCACCCTTCCCGCATACATAACGCCGACACGGTCGCACATTTCGGCAACCAATCCTATGTCGTGAGTGATCAGCAGGATTGCCGTGCCCTTGCTATCCCGGAGTTCTTTCATCAGTTCAACTATCTGAGCTTGGATTGTTACGTCAAGAGCCGTTGTTGGCTCATCGGCAATTAGTAGGCGTGGCTCACAAGCCATCATCATGGCGATCATTACCCTCTGCCTCATACCTCCGGAAAGTTCGTGGGGGTACATCTTCGCTACCGCAGATGGATTCGGTATCTTGACATCATTGAGCCTGTCCACTATCACCTCGACGTGTTTTTCATCTAGTGTATTCATCGAAGAAAGGACCCATGAGAAAACCAAGAATACCATCAGGAATGATGAGAATATTATGCTCGTCTTGATGAGCGTTACCATCAATACTGCAAATGATAACGCTAGAATGTCATTTCCCGATAAAGACGCCTTAAAGTGATCAAAACCGCCTGTGAACCTAGAAATAAATCTAGAAAATGTAGACCTCATCCCCCTATACAGCCTCTCCACCGAGGTGCTTCCCTCGGGAGGAAGTTTACCATGCAGGCTCATGACCTCGTGAATCTGCTTCTCGACTGTGTAAAGAGGGTTCAGGGCCGTCATTGGCTCTTGGAAAATCATGCTAATTTCGTTGCCCCTTAGCTCCCTCATCCTCTCTTCTGATGCATCAAGTAGCTCCTCGCCCTCAAATCTCACAGAGCCCGAGTCGATAACCCCCGTAGTGAGGCCGATCACAGTAAGGGATGTGACTGACTTTCCAGAGGCTGATTCGCCGACCAGTCCGAAAATCTCCCCTCGGTCGATTCCGAATGAGACGGAGTCCAGCGCTCTGACATCCCCATAGTCGGTTGGGAAGTGAAGCTTCAAGTCGGATATAGAAAGGAACTTTTCGTCACTCATGACTTTGACCTCCTTTGCCTTGGATCCATGACGTCCCTCAGACCATCGCCAAGCAAGTTGAATCCGAGAGTGGTGGTTAAGATGGCCAGACCGGGGAATGTTACCATCCACCAGTGTGTCGGGAAGAAAGACCTGCCATCGGATATCATCTTCCCCCATTCGGCCGAGTTGGCCTCTGCGCCCAAACCAATGAAGGAAAGCCCGGATGCTGTGAGGATTGTTCCACCCACATCCAGTGAAACTGCGACGATCATTGGGGCCCAAGCATTGGGTAGGACGTGCCTGAATAGAACTCTGAAGTCACTAGCACCGACACTCTTGGCGGCTTCAATGTAGGTATGTTCCTTCACTGAGAGGACCTGTCCCCTGATTAGTCTAGAATACCCTGGCCAGCCAGTGAAAACTAGTGCTATCATAATCTTCTCTAACCTATCCAACTTGACCTCCTCAAATCCGATTGCACCCAGGTCGTTTATGTCATTCATGGCCGTCACCACGGCCATTGCCAGAATCAGCCCCGGTACTGCGAAGAAAATATCGGCTATCCTCATAATGATCTCATCGACCCTTCCTCCAAAGTATCCGCTAATGCCCCCAATGACCAAACCTAGGAAACAGGTGGTGAGTGCGACTGTGAAGCCGACCCTGAGGGACTTCCTTGACCCATAGAGGATCTTACTCATCATGTCGCTACCGGTGTGAGTGGTTCCCATCGGGCACAATTGGTATTCCTCGGGAAAGAGCCAGAAGTCATATTTGTAGAAGTCTGGACATCCATTGTCATTGATTCCAGCATCGGCGAGAACCCCTTCCTCATCATACAGATAGAGATTGTAATCTGAACCGGACTCTACATTGAGGAATGCGCTAAGTGTTGCGTTGGCAGGGATTTTCACTGAATACCACTCGTCATCCTCGAAGGGCGAGGGGGATGCGGGCAAAGCGGAAAACGATGGTGCCTCTGACATCTCAGATATCGATAGGTCCAGGTTGAACTCGGTGGATTCAGAATTGGTGACTAGGATGCTTTCGTCCCACGGGCCCGGGTGGGCTTCAGGATATTCGAAGGGGGATGCGAAGACATAGCTCCATTGACCGGATTCTTCGTCAATTGAAAACATTCCATGAGATGCAACCAATTCACCATCTATGCATCCTTGGCACCCCCATCCTGACGATTGATCGCCGAACGGCTTCACCGACTCGATGACCATCACCAGGTTCGACTGGTCCCAACCTGCATCGTGGTGGACCCTCAGGCTGACAGTGGTCCCCGCCCTGTTTGTTAGCCCGTCCTGTATGCCGTCATTGTCCTGATCATAGATGTCTGTAAGGGGGTTGTTGTCCGAGACTTCATCATAGTCAAGGAGCCCGTCTGAGTCATCATCGAGATCGAGGTAGTCTGGACCGCAGAACATTCCAGACGTATTGTCGAACCAGGATTCCTCGTCACATGTTGAGTTCCAGTCATTATCGAAATCCGAGGGAGACTGGTCGGCGAAGTCGATAATGCCATCATTGTCGTCATCTTGGTCCAGTAGATTTAGGACGAAGTCGCCGTCATTGTCCTGATCGCCATTCGCCGTCTGGACGTCGAGTTGTAGTTTCTGATCGGCATCCGAGGGGCTGGAGGTTACAGTGTCCTCCTTGGGACCACTGAATGGGGGGAGTTTCTTGAATGTGTACAGATTCAATGTCTCCCCTGTCTCTGGATCATCCCTGTAGATGGGCCATACCTCCTGGCCCGTTATGCTGGACTCCTGTTCCTGCTGTGCGATGGAGTCGGCATAGAGGGAGAAGTCGATCACTAGGACCACCATCAGGAGTCCGATTATGGAGAGTGCGCTCCTCCTGAAGCCCCTCCAGCTGTCCTTGAGTGTCTGGGCCGAGCTAGAGAACCTAACCGAGAGTTCATCGTACTTGGGGATCGAGGGAGTAAGAACATCCCATACCCTCTCGGCAATCCTTGCCCTCTCCGGGATGATCAGTGATAGAATCAGAATAGTTGTCAGGGTTAGCGCCATCCCCTTTCTGAAATGATATAGTGCGATTACAGCGACTAAGGTGACGAGGATCTTCAGTAGGTCTCGGAGGGTTAATTCCCTTACTGCCTGAACAAATAGGTAGATCAGTCCGAAGATGGCGAATGCAGCTGACGAGAAGGCGAAGAAGTACAGTAGGAGCCACAATAGTGAGCGCAATGAGAATCCAGGGGATCCCACAAGGATGTCGAGTAAGATGGTTCCAGCAATAAAGGCCAATATGGCCAGAATTATCTTTAGGTCCCTAGAAGCCATGGATCATCCCAACCTGACCCTGGGATCGACCCAAGCATAAGCGATATCGACGACGAGATTCGAGAGAAGGAAAATCACTGAGGTGACCATGGTAACTCCCATTATCACGGCGAAGTCTGTGAGCAGGATGGCCCTTATCGCAGCCATCCCCATACCGGGTAAGGCGAAAATCGTCTCAGTCAGTACCGCACCCCCGAGGACCCCTCCAAGCATGAATCCGAGGATTGTCACTATGGGGATCAATGCGTTCCTGCAAGCGTGCTTGATGATGACTGTGCGCTCATTGAGGCCCTTCGCCCTAGCAGTCCTCACGTAGTCCTCATTGAGGACCTCCAGGAGGCTTGAGCGCATGTACCTCAGTAGGCCACCAGCGGTTCCCAGAGAGAGGCAGACCACAGGTAGTGTGAGGTACTTCAGAGACTGCCAGAAAAGAGCCAATCTGGTCTTTCCCTCAGGAAGGTCCCCGGTTTCAGCCAGGAGCGAGTCGATTGTGTAAAGCCCGGTCGAGTCGTGGGACGCGATTACCACTGGCCCCATGTCCGTTGGATTTAGCAGAAAGAATGCGGAAAGAGTGAGGGATACGCCAATTATGCCCACCGTCGCCTTGTCGCGGGTAGTCTCGGGACTCTTCAAGTTTCCAAGCCTGCCGTCTACCTTCATGTCATATGCGGCCACGGACGCCACTATTGCCATGAGTAACGATAGGCCCAAATTGCCAATGTCGAACACACCCCCCTGATTGGGGAACTCTGACCCGGGAGGTTTCCTCCCGAATAGCGGCAGGCAGCCGCCCTCCGTCCCAAACAGTGGATCGCAAATGCCGAACTGTGTGGCGAAGAGGTACTGGAACATCAGTGCCAGCCAGAAAATCGGCAGGCTGACGAATGCGATTGCCACGAACCTGCTTATGTGGTCGATAGGGCGGTCCTGGTATACAGCACTCAATGCCCCCAGTAAGATGCCCAGGGGGGCCCCGAAGAGTATGGCCCCGAAGGACATCTCCAGAGTTACGGGGACGGCCTGTTCGAGAACGGCCGAGACGGGTTTCTTGTACGAGAGAGAGAATCCAAAATTCCAATCGATCACACCTCCGCTACTGTACTCGAGCGAGTTGAAGGAGGAGTCCGCGAAGGCAACGTTGTCGTTGACATCCTCATCGAACCATATGCTCCCGTCCCCGTCGGAGTCGTAGAACCCCATGTAGTGGAAGTACTGGTCCATGATCGGGATGTCGTTGCCATCCTCGTCCGTGAAGTGCATCTGGTACTTCAGATCCGCCAGGGTGTCGTCCGGGCACTTTAGCCCGCAGTAAGCCCTGGCCGGGTCCGATGGGACGAGGTGTGAAATTGTGAATGTTAGAAGGGAGACGCCTATCAGTACGGGAACGAGGAGGACCAACCTCCTGACAATGTATTCCCACAGTTCCATCTAAGCCCCCCTTCTGGGGCTGACTGAACCCCTGTAGTGTTTTGGGCGCGACGGCAGCGGTCTGGGACCGCCGCCGCCGGCCTTACGAATCAAGCGATACTATTGCTCGATCTAACTCTTGTCCACGTTGAACCATGGTATGGTTGCTGGTGGAACTTCACTGGGCATCGAAACCCTGTCAGAGTGGACGTGGTAGCTCAGGTACTGCGCCATGAAGATGAGCGAAGGCTCCTCCATGAAGAGATCGTGCGCCTCTTCGTAGAGGGCAGCGCGAGCATCGTAGTCTGTCTCGGTCTTGGCCTCTAGTAGTAGTGCATCGATGTCAGCGTTTGCGTACTGAGTGTTGTACACGTCTCCGTGCTCTGCTGCGCTAGCAACGAACGGGAACCAGTAGTTGTCTGGGTCATTGTAGTCAGGAGCCCAGCCAAGGAACATGAAGTCCCAGTTGGCGGTTCCGAACATCCTGTCCAGCATGTTGCCCCATGGCTCGCCAGTAACTGTGTTGGCGATTCCGACGAGGTCAAGGTTCTGTGCCATCAGGTTGGCGTTGGCCTCCCTGTTGACGTTTCCGTCGTTGTAGAACAGGCGGATCTCGTTTCCACCGAACCTGACGCAGTCGTCAGTGTCCTGGTTTCCGTCAGCGTCTACGCAGGTGTATCCAGCAGCGTCTAGAATGGATCTAGCCATGTCTAGGTCGTAGCTGAAAGTCGCGTCCTGGGTCTCCACGAATGGCATCCCCAGTGGGACTGGCCCGTGTAGGGGGATCGCGAATCCGTCGTAGATGTCAGAGATGGCGGTATCGTAGTCATAGATGTACGACAGTGCCTTTCGGACTGCTCCATCGCCCATGAACTCGTTGTGGGCGACGTCTCCGTCAGCTCCCTCGATGGTCGGGTTGGTGTTCATGATTCCCAGAGCCACAGTCAGAGAAGCCTCTGGTCCGCAGTCGGTACCCTGGTCAGGGTCTCCGGTGATTGCGGTTGGGTTCTCTGTGTTCAGGCAGACCTCTGCTAGGTTCCCGCTTGGGACCGAAGCGAAGTCGACCTCTCCGTCCTTTAGGGCAGCTACGCGAGTAGCCTCCTCAGCGACCTCGGACCTGGTGATCTTGTTCAGGTTGAATCCGCCGTCTTCCCAGTATAGCCAGTTTGGAGTGAGCACGAGCTCGGTCTCCTCGACGTAGCTGTTCAGGACGTATGCGTTGGTTCCTAGCGGGTTCGAGTGCAGGAACGCGTTGCAGTGGTCATCGGAACTCTCGTCGACATCAGCGGTAGCTGGGTCGTCCTCGGTTACGATTCTGTTAGCCTCACAGGTCTCTGCGTCAGTAACGGCTCCAATCCAGAATGCGATGGTCGGGATGAATGCCGAGTAGGCGACATCCAGAGTCGCGGAGAAGGTACCGTCGTCGTTGACGACTAGTCCGTCGCAGGAAGACATGGTCTCGTACATGATCCATGCAACACCGGAGTCTGGGCTTCCATACTCTATAACTCGGCACCATGAGTACCGAACGTCCTCAGCGTCGAACGTTGCTCCGTTCGAGAAGAAGACCCCCTCACGTAGGGTGAAGGTGTATGTCAGACCGTCGTCGCTAATGGTGTAGCCAGTGGCGAGCCTTGGAACTAGGACGGGTGCCCCGTCTGCCCCTGGCTCGTACCTGTACAGAGTGTCGTAGACGTTCTCAATGACTGCTCCGGACGACGTGTCGTACGCGTCTGCGGGGTCCATCATTGGTGGGTCGACGTCAGAGGTCATTGCAACGATCTCGCAAGCGGATGCAACGCCGGACAAATCGTCCTCTTTGCACTCGCGGAGATCCTCTAGAGCTGCCATGGCATCGGCCATCGACATGTCGCCGGAGCCGTACTTGCTCATGTAGTAAGCCTGGTCGTAGGCGCAGGAGCCATCGTCGTCAGTAGCTGACGAGTCGTAGTTTGTAGCTTCCATGTCCATGCAACCAGCTGCCTCAAGGTGGTCAAATACGCCGTCGCCGTCCGAGTCGGCGAACTCACACGAACCGTCGTCGACGGTCGCATCAGCGTCGAAGTTAGTTGCAATTTCATCCATGCAACCCTCCACATCGTCGTCTCCGCCTAGGCAACCGGCGGTGACTGACGCAATCATCAGCGTAACAAGAAGTAAAGCGCTTAGCTTGGACTTCATACCTCGTGCGTGGGCGTGTTGAGTATTTAGTATCTCTCAGATTTTCAAGGAAATAGCCATTTTTGGTTACTATTATGCTTGAAAATGGTTTACTTTCTGCACTTCTTGGGGCGCTGAAGATGGATGGTGGACGTGCCGAGATTTGAACTCGGGGCCTCTTCCATGCCAAGGAAGCGCGCTTCCAAGCTGCGCCACACGCCCAATAGAAAGCGCGACTATCGAGGCCCATTTAAGGAGAATGGGTGCAGGGGCTAGCAAGAGTGAGTGGTGATGCCAGGGGGACCCGAAATTCCAGACGGCCTGATTGAGAGGGTCATCCTAGCGCTTGATGGAAGGGATGCCCCCTTCATCAAGAGCCTTGATGGGGGCATCTCCCTCGAATGGCTAGAGTCTGGTGACAGCAGATTGGGGATTACAAGGTTCGAGTGCGACCACAACGAACTGTATCGGAGGAGGAGGCTTGGATTGCCCCCGGGCCCGATCACAATAGGTATCAACAGTATACTGGACGGTGACGAGAAGCTGTTCAAGCACACGCTAGCACATGAACTTCTACATGCAGCGGGACTCTTGGAACACGACGGGAACCACGCTGAAATCGTGAAAGCAGTGGCACCGTCCCCGAAGCTGAGCGAGTCTCCCGTATTGAGGGGGATGCGGGAGGAGGTTCTTTCCAGCCTACCCGAGAGACAGTGGATCTGCGGGAACTGCGGCCACTCCTGGGAGCGGATGAGGGTGACGAGACCCGGCAGATGCCCCAAGTGCGCGAGATCGTTCACGGCACCCTAGGGCGTTTTCCATCATCTTGGAAACGTCTAGTTAGATAATCCGCAGAGTGTGGGATTCATGAGGGGGGTGCTCGGCGCAGATGTCAGGGCGATTAGTGTAGTCTGGATATCATCCCGGCCTTCTAAGCCGGTGACACGGGTTCGAATCCTGTATCGCCCACCACCAAACCCGCTCCCTCGCGAATCGCTCATATAGGGGCAGCAGGTCGGCCGCCCGCATGAAGAGAGGTTCTCGCGCATGGAAGAAGCGAGGCCAGCAGCGCTGGAAGTGGCGCAAGAAGAAGCTCCGAAGGCGAAAGGCAGCCAGAAAGCGCGCTAAGCAGTGATTCCACTGAACCTAGGCAGCGGACACATTGATAGGCTGATTACCAATGCAAGCATAATGACACGTGCGGATGCTACAACATACGTTGCGCTGGCCCTAGTTTGCCTTATGCTAGGAATGACTGCCTCGATTAGCCAGAATGATATGCAGATGCGGGAACTTGATGACGTCCCTGAAAAGTCGATGACGCATGCGGCCCCGAATATCCCGGGGTCCACCCCTGGCTCGATCTTCTCGGATACCACGATATCCAACGCTAGGGGTACGGCCTGCATGGTCAGGCACAACGGGACACTAGCGTGCTGGGGGGCAAATGATGCCGGTCAGCTCGGAAATGGCCAGATGGAGGATGGAAACTACTCCGAGGTTCCGGTCGAGGTGATTGGAGTGACTGGGCTCACCTTCAGGGAGGTCGCCGTAGGGCAGTTCGCAGCCTGCGCCATTACCGACACGAACGAGTTGTACTGCTGGGGCGGTGGACAATTTGGTCAGCTAGGCAGACCCGTGTGCGTATACGTGGGCGACGATTACTACCCATGCAGGTACGCGCAAGGAAAGCTACCAGCCAAGGTCCACTTCCCAGGCAATCCGAACGCCGAAGTCAGGACCATCGTGGGATCTGACCTGAGTGCCCACTTCTGCGCGATTATCGACGACGGAGACGTGTCGTGCTGGGGCAACAACGACTTCGGCCAGGTGGGGAATGGAGATTGGTGCAGCGAGGGCGTGACATACTCGCAGATCCCCGCGGTGGGAGACAACTGCAACATCTACAATGGCATAACTAGGCCTCAGATGGTCGAGATGCCAGAAAACCGGAGCGCTATCGCCGTATCAGTCGGAATGGGCAACTCGTGCGCGGTTCTCGACAACAACAGCTTGTACTGCTGGGGCAGAAGCGACACAGGATCAATGGGGCAGGGCGACGACTACCTCTACAAGACCACGCTTGCAGAGGATCTGGTTGATTGGGAGAATCAAGACTGGCTCAACATGACCGATGCGACGAATTTCGGGGAAGAGGGCAAGGCCTTCATGTACCCATGCCCGTTTGGAGGCACCCATTGGATTGAGTGGACTGGCAAGGAAAACAACACACTAACAGGCGTGACGACGGACGGGTTCACCCATGGTTTCTGGGCTGGATCCGACGTCGACTTCGCGTTACAGCTGGAACCCATACACGTCCCCATGCCGAACGGCACTGGTGTTTTGGCGATTGATTCGGGATTCTCGGGTCACACGGCGGTTCTCGAGGACGGGAACGTCGCCTACTGGGGGTTTGGCAATGATGACGAGCGCTGGAACTCCTCACCCACCCTGAATCCCGATCTTGGGCCGGATGTGAACCGCTCGGTGATCTCCTTCAGCCAGGGGCCCGAGCACGGATGCGCCATACTCGACAACTTCGAGGCATGGTGCGGCGGGATGAACAACAACGGGCAGCTCGGACTTGGGAACTCGACGTACTACGAGGACATCACGCCAGTAGTCGGCGCACATGAGTTCGCCGCAATAGCCGCAGGGGGCTCGTGGTATAGCGACAACTCCAGATGGAACTCAACAGGATGGATGGCCGAGGTCCAGTCAACCTGTGCGATTAACACGACTGGTGGCGTCTTCTGCTGGGGCTCCGACAACTACGGTGGGCTAGGCAACGGCGGCAATGGTTTCGCATCTTTCCCCGTTGAGATATGGGTCGAAGCTGGGACTGACGGAACCGCGATGTTGGGCGACAGGGACCCGGATGGAGATGGCATTCTGGGAATGCTCGACGAACTACCATGGGGATGCCCTGCGGGATACTACGTAATCGACGGCTCCTGCACGGGAGTCAGTGAGGCGGGGCACTACTCCCCGGAGTTCTCAGAGTCGGACTGGGAGTGCCAACCTGGCGAGTTCCAGCCACTGGCGGGACAGGGGTTCTGCATTGAGGCGAGTCCGGGTCACTATGTCTCGGGAAGCACCGCGACATCCCAGGAATCATGCGAATCAGGCCACTACCAGCCCGATTCCGGGCAGACATCGTGCCTTGGGGCGGACATGGGGCACGAGACAAACAATGATGCCACCGCGCAGATGATGTGCGGGACCGGGTACTACCAGCCGCTTGCAAACCAGTCTGATTGCCTCGCTGCGGATCCCGGAAACTATGTCGGTAGCGTAGGTTCCACCACACAGACCGAGTGCGCACCGGGAACATACTCGGCCAACCTAGCCGCTTCATCGTGCTCACTCGCCTTCGCCGGGCACTACGCCCCTGGTAACGGGTCTGTCGCACAGACTCCATGCGAGCCCGGGACTTACTCGGACGAGCTGGGCCTCGGCGAGTGCAAGGTAACGGAGCCAGGCCACTACACAAGCGGGTCTGGATCGACTTTCCAAACTCCCTGCTCGATGCCCCAGTTCCAGGCGTCGCAGGGCCAGAGCGAATGCATCGACTCGAACCCCGGCCACTACGTGGACACGGACGGTGCGATTTCAGAGGGGGCCTGTCCTGCAGGAACCTTCCAGCCCTCCTACGGAGCGACCGAGTGCATGGACACCAATCCAGGACACCACGCACCCTCCGAGGGCACTGGCGACGAAGTACCGTGCCCCACAGGCCAGTACCAGCCCGATTCCGGAAGCATAGTCTGCCTCACGGCAAACCCTGGGAGCTTCGTGGATTCGGAGGGCTCATCATCCCAGATGGATTGCGGTGAGGGGCATTACCAGCCAGACTCGGGCTCTGACTCATGCCTCACGGCCGACTCGGGTTACTACGCTGATGGAACAGGATCAGAGGTTCAGAGAGAGTGTGTTCCGGGGACCTACCAGCCGGACTCTGGACAAGCCTCATGCATCGAAGCAGAAGCTGGCAACTCCGCTGAAGGCCCGGCTGCATCTTCCCAGGTGATTTGCTCTCCCGGTACTTACCAACCAGAGCCCGGCAGGGCATCGTGCATCGAAGCCACCGCAGGCGCCTTTGTGGCAGATGAGGGGTCCTTGGACTTCGAATACTGCGAGGTCGGGACCTACCAGCCGTCTACCGGGCAGTCGGAATGCCTTGAGGCCGAAGCCGGATACATCGTCTCGCTGATCGGCTCGCTGGGCCAATACCCGTGCGAGGCCGGGACCTACCAGCCGTCTACCGGGCAGACCGAGTGCATCGACGCCCAGAAGGGACACTACGTTGAGGCAGAGGGATCGCCCTCCCAGACGCCCTGCGAGGCCGGGACCTACCAGCAACTGGCCAAGGCCACGTACTGCATAGTCGCGGGAGCCAACCATTTCGTTCCCGAGTCGGGCGCATTCTTCCAGCAGCCCTGTCCATCTGGCGAAACACAGCCCGAGAAAGGGCAGACCTCCTGCATCGCCGAGCAATCTAGCGACTCGGGCGGTTCCGTACCCGGATTCGCATTCATCCCGGCCATTGTGGCCATATCGTTGGCTGCCATCGGATCGAGAAGGCGATAGCCCCGAATGGAAACCATCAATCCGTGACAGGCTTGATAGTTGGTGCGTTATTGGAACTAATATGGCCGGCATAAGGGAGTACTCCGAAAGTGACCGCACTGCCGCGACCCTGTCCCTTGTGGCCTTCGTGGCAGGGATATCCCTCATCTGGGCGGTGATCGGCCCGGGGCATTCGGCAGCCTCCCTTTCTGAGGCCTCAGGATCCCAGGTCATACCCAGCACCGCCCTAGCCATGTTCAGGACCATTGCAGCAATGGCGTCGGTGTTCACACTCTCGGCAATCGCCTCCAACAAGGAGGGGCTAAACTACAATGTCCTGGACTACGAAACCAAGATCTACGGGCCGAGGAGGTTACTCGGCACGAGTCGTCTGGCTGCATACACGATGTGGAGTTTCGGCCTCCTGGGGATATACTTCTCCATAGCGGCATTCGTGACGTGGTCTCACATTCTTGGGACTAACGTCCCCGACATCCTTCTCGTCGCGTGCCCCGCAGCCCTAGCTGCTTCTTGCGCGTCCGCGCTTCTGGTTTCCGTGACTGTGACTTTCATACTAATTCCCGAATCCAATGAGAGGGGTGACAACATCAGTCACTACTTCCTATGGGACAATCAGATAATGCACAATGGTAACGTGATAATTCTCAGTGCAGAGTTGCTCGTTACGGACATAACAATTGGACTATCCCATATTTCCTTCCCAGTCATTTTCGGGGCCATATATGTCACGTTCTCAGCATTTTTCGCCACTAGGGAAGGAGGATTCTACTTCTATGACTTTCTTGACCCGAGATTGAATGGAGCTCCGATAATCCACATGACACTGCTTACCGTTATGGCCGCCCTCTACATCGGCGTGATTCTTTTGACATCCCTAGTTGATTGGAATCGCGGCGTGGCCGCAGTGGCCATCATACTACTTCTCCACTTAGTTACCACGTTCAAGGACCCTAAAGAAGCGACACTAGATTCGTGAGAGCCGCGGCCTGGTCGGATGACTTTGTCACCCCACTAGCCAGAAGCACACCTGAGGTTCCAAGCTCCACGGCCATCGCCACATCTGCTCCGGTCTTCACCCCCGCGCCACATAGAACTCCGACGTCGTCGTTCGTCTCCTTCACTGCTTCTGCCGTGCTGGAGACTACCCCTGGATCAGCACTTGTGACCGATACATCGCCCCCGATCAATTCGGGCGGCTCCACGGCCACATAAGTGGGCACTAAGGCGGCCAGAGCCCTCGCTTCATCGGTGTCGGCTGCGCATGCACACACTTGGAATCCCTCGGGAACCTGATCCAGCAGCATAGCGACGTGCTCTAGGCTGACCTTGTGCTCAGCGTGGTTGATCAGAGTTCCCGAGGCCCCCCACTGTATGGCGGTCTCGGGGTTTATCCAACCGGTATTGGAACCAAATCCGATGGGATCCATGTGTTGGCACCAGACTTCCAGATTCGGGGCCGCTTGAACAACCTGTGCGAGATCAAGTGGAGAGACAGCGGCAACCAGTCTGGCATCGGTCTCCAATCCCTCCATGATGCGGGCTAGTTCTACGGCGGAGGCGCCATGGGCCTCTTCGTAAGTCTTGAAGTTCACAACCACCAGAGTGTCGCTCACGAACGTGCGAGAGGCAGGGGTGCTTTGACCGTGCCGACTATTCTGATTCGCCATGGCCGATTATCCTGCCATCTAACGTGGACTCAGGAGAAACGGATGCTCCCTCTCCCACTAGGCATCGGTTTAGAATGGCGTCTTTCCCCACCATGGACCCTCCCAATACCACGCAGTCGGTAAGTCTGGCACCACTTGAAATCACTGCTCCGGGACCTATCGAGCATCCAGATACCTCTCCCTCGCATTTAGAGCCAGAGCCGAACCAAGAGTCTCCTTCTATATGGCCACTTGAGAATCGAACGTTCTGGATGCACACCTGCGCTGCCTCAATGAATGATTCGGGAGTGCCCGCATCCACAAAGTATCCAGAGAATTCCAGCCCGGCCATTCCACCTGATTCAGCAATTTCTGGGAAAATTTCTCTCTCCATGCTGTATGACCCGCTTGGCAGGGAATCTAGAGTCTCCCTGCTGATGACTGAGCATCCCGCGTTGATCAAGTTCGAGAACTCGGTACCTGGCTCTGGCTTTTCCTGGAACCTCCTGATCATTCCGCCCTGATCCAAATCACAAACCCCGAACCTACTGGGGTCCTCAACCTCCCAGAGCGAGAGGGTTGCGGAAGCGGATTTCATATTGTGATGGTCAATTAGCGACTCGACATCCACACTGGAGACCAGATCACCGTTCAGTACGAGGACGGGGCCACTTCCAGTTAGGTGGTTTCTTGCGTTTGCTACTGCTCCTCCAGTCCCGAGAGCCTCTTCCTCGACAGAAAGTACAATCTCATATTCCGCCTCCCCTGATGAGGAGAAATCCCTCATTTCGTCGATTCCGTACCCAGCGGCTACCACCACTCTGTCGACCATTCCCGAGGGGACGCACTCAACAACACGTTCCAGCAGGGTCTTGTCGAGAAGAGGGAGGAGTGGTTTCGCTCTGCCCGAGGTCCAAGGGCGGAGTCTGGTACCAAAACCACCGGCCAGCACGAGCACGTCCATGGATGGGCGTGACAGTAGGTTGGTTTGAGCACTTCGCGTCCAAGTTAGGCATGGAGCTCTTGCGCATTCTTCAAAGACGGGTTGCCAGTGGACGGGTCGATATCATGAACATCCACGAGTATCAAGCAAAGGCAATGTTCCGAGAGTCCGGCATAAAGGTGCAAGACGGAGTGCACTGTACAAGCGTGGATGAGGCGCTATCGGCCTACGACTCACTAGGTTCCAAGGTGGTCGCCGTGAAGAGCCAGATCCATGCAGGGGGGAGAGGCAAGGGGACCTTGTTCGACCCTTCTTCGGGAGAAGAGGTGATGAAGGGCGGAGTGAAGATCGCTTTCTCCCGAGAGGATGTTGAAGAGTACGCGAAGAACATCTCTGGAAACCTCCTTGTGACCAAGCAAACAGGGCCTGAGGGGAAGATTGTCAGTAACATGTACGTCGAATCCGGATGTTCAATAGAACACGAGTACTATCTTGCCATTCTTGTAGACAGGGATACAAAGTCAGTACTATTCATGGCCTCCACTGAAGGGGGTATGGACATAGAAGAGGTCGCCGAGAAGACCCCAGATGCAATTCACAAGATATGGGCACACCCAATGGATGGCCTGAGAAAGAGAGATGCTGAATCGCTCGCTGTCTCATTGGGCCTGTCTGGAGGGTCCTCGGATGAAATGGCGGATATGCTGGGGTCCCTGTATGAACTGTTCATGGAGAAAGACTGTTCGATGATTGAGATTAACCCACTTGTCAGAACGGAGGATGGAAGCATGGTAGCATTGGATGCGAAGGTCAGCTTCGATGATAACGCGGACTTCAGACACCCATGGAGGGACAGTATGAGGGACCTCTCTGAAGAGGAGGATGTCGAGATCAGGGCTCACGAGCTGGGCCTTTCCTACGTGAAGCTTGATGGGAACATAGGATGCCTAGTCAATGGGGCCGGTCTGGCCATGGCATCCATGGATGTCATCAAGCTCTATGGGGGCGAGCCGGCAAACTTCCTCGACATCGGAGGAGGAGCCACAAAGGAGTCGATTACCGCGGCTTTCGAGATCATTCTTGAGGACTCCAGTGTGGAGGGAATCCTAGTGAACATTTTCGGAGGGATCATCAGGTGTGACATGGTAGCAAGAAGCGTAATCGAAGCTTCCGAAGAAATAGGCCTAGATGTTCCATTGGTAGTGAGGTTCTCTGGAACTAATCACGTGGAAGGGAAGGCAGTACTGGACGACAGTGGAATGTCTGTTCACACCACCAGCACACTTTCCGAAGGTGCACGAAAGATTGTGGAACTCATAGGGGGTGAGAACTGATGGCGATTTGGATTAATGACGATAGCAAGATACTGATCCAAGGAATCACGGGCCGACAAGGGACATTTCACGGAATTAGGATGTCCCGCTATAACACCAACGTTGTCGGGGGAGTCACCCCCGGAAAGGGAGGGCAGACCGTGGATCTGGAAGGCAGGGAAGTCCCTGTTTTCAATTCAATGTCAGAGGCCATTTCTGAGACTGGTGCGAGTGTTAGCGTGATTTACGTCCCTGCAAGATTCGCTTCTGGAGCGATTGTTGATGCTGCGGAATCTTTCCAGTCGGCAGGAGGGGGCTTGATAGTATGCATCACGGAAGGAATCCCGACTCTGGACATGATCAGGGCTGTCGCCATTGTAGACTCGTGTCCAGATGTTAGGCTAATCGGGCCGAATTGCCCTGGAATCATCTCACCCGGCGAAGATGGCGGATGCAAGGTTGGAATTATGCCTGCATTCATCCACGAAAAGGGCCGTATTGGAATCGTATCCAAATCAGGCACTCTGACATATGAGGCAGTCGCTCAGACGATGAGCGTTGGCGAGGGCCAGACAACCTGTGTTGGAATTGGAGGAGACCCTGTCAACGGCACTGGCTTCATCGATTGCCTGTCGGCATTCGAGAGTGACCCTGAGACCGTTGCCGTAGTTATGATTGGGGAGATAGGCGGTTCCGCGGAAGAAGAAGCCGCTGAATGGGTGGAGTCCAACATGACGAAGCCGGTTGTTGGCTTCGTTGCAGGCTCAACGGCCCCCCCCGGGAAGAGGATGGGTCACGCAGGTGCAATAATTTCTGGCGGGAAAGGTACTGCTGCAGAGAAGTTCTCTGCATTCGAGGCTGCTGGCATCTACGTAGCGAGAGACCCGTCAGAGATTGGTGAAGTGCTAGTTAGGGCTCTAGTCGATGCTGGATTGCGAGAGTCTTAGATGCATGGTGCCCGGGGAGGCACTTGGAGGGAGTTTGCATGGGAGGACTGGAGCCATCTATTGACAAGTTACTCGAAGAGACGTCAAGATCGTTCTACCTCACTCTGAATAAGCTTCCATCGGGAGTCAGGAAGCAAATGGGGCTTCTGTATCTGCTAGCGAGGATTGCGGACACTATTGCCGATTCCAATAGCGGCACTACGGAGGAACTTCTGGAAACTCTGGAATCCTACAACGATAGAGCGCAGGGACTATCGGATTCAATGCCAGATATGTCCAATCTCGCAAAGTATCAGAAAAACCCAGCAGAAGCCAGGCTTCTTTCCAGAGCTGAGGAACCCATACAGTTACTATTCGAACTACCCGAGAGGGACAGGGAAATCATCAGAACTTGTTTGGGAATTATTGTAGGGGGACAGAGTCTTGATTTGCAAAGATTTGGGGCAGGGAAAGTGGACGTGATAACGCCTCTGAGAAACTACGATGAGTTAGATGACTATGCATACAGAGTAGCAGGGAGTGTTGGCGAGTTCTGGACTAGCATGTCTCTTGAGCATCAGTTCAAGGTAAACAGTGAGACTGAGAAGAAGCTCTTTGAAAAGGGTGTAAGATTCGGAAAGGCGCTTCAACTAATCAACATACTGCGAGACATCCCTGAAGACTTACGCCTAGGCAGATGTTACATCCCACTCGATCAATTGGAGAGCCATGGACTCGTCCCAGAAGACCTCGAGGAACCGGGCAATATGGAGAAATTCAGAGAGCTATTCGATCAATTACTAGACAGGGCTGAAGAACATCTTGATTCGGCGATTGAATATATCGAAATGCTGCCATATTCCCAATTCAGGCTAAGGGGGGCGTGCATGCTACCCGTCCTTATTGGGCAGAGGACCATCTCGCTCCTAAGAGATGACAACGTCCTCGATGGGGAAAACAGAGTAAAAATTTCCAGGGATGAAATAAAGGAGCTGACGAAGAAGACTGTGCTGTCAATATCTTCGAAGAAAAGGTGCTCCAGACTACTCAACTCTGAGAGGCGGTAATCAAGCCCTATGGGCTCGGATGATTTTTCGCCCAAACTTGAGTGAGGTTCAATAGCAGGCCATTGGCGCTCAAAACGAAGGAGCATGGCTGAAACGCACGAGCCGGACACTGTCCGACCGTTGGGATTAGTTAGCGAGCGGAGCATTTCGATAGTTGAACCGGATGTTGAATCTAGGAGCATAGAAAGAGTCCGTAGAACCGTGGGCGTTACCAAAGAAGCTGCCAGAGCGATTAGCATTACTGCTCTAGAGGCGGTTCGTGAAGGGGCCATTTTCATGGGCGTAATTGGCCCGAGAGGGGAGTTGGTCAACCCATTTGCCCATGTGGATGCTGCCATTTGGTCTGAGCCGGAGGTTCCGGAAAGCATCATTGAGACCGCCTATGACTACTGCGAGGAGTTGACGAGGAGGGAAGCTGGTAACTTCTACCACTCGTTCAAGTACCTCCCAGATCTTCAGAGGCGATCCATTTGTGCCTACTACGCATTCTGCCGCAGGGCTGATGACATCGCCGATGGGGACTATGTCGATCACTTTCCTGGCGGCTCATCTGATGACCCCGAGTCGATGGACTATAGAGAGAGGATAGAGAGGCTGACAAGTGGTGAGCCCGTCGTGGAAAGGTCATCTTACAACGACAAGATGTCGCAACTTTTCTACTACAGGAAGAAATTGTCCACGGCTTATGAGGATGTAACTTCCACCGACCCGATTTTCATCGCGCTGAAGGACACTGTGCAGACTTTTGGGATTCATCGCCAATCGTTGGACGATATGATCAGCGGAATGGAAGATGACTTCCACAGAAACCGCTACGAAACCTTCGAAGACCTCTATTCTTACTGTTATCGCGTTGCTTCAACAGTAGGTTTAGTTTGCATTGAGATATACGGATACGACGACCCCCTAGCTAGGGAGTATGCAGAAGCCTGGGGAATCTACATGCAACTGACAAATATCCTAAGAGACGTTGCAGAAGACGCTGCTAGAAACAGGATTTACCTTCCTGTTGATGATCTCGCCAGGTTTGGCATCACTCCGGAAGACATCCTAAATGGGGGCTCCATTCTCTCCAATCCAGGATGGAAGCCGTTTGTCGAGGACTTCATCGAACAAGCAGATCGTTACAGGGACAGGGCATTCAAACTTCTCCCCATGCTAGACAAGGCATCCAGGTACTCTCCTGCTGCAATGGCGAAGTTCTACGAATCCATCATGTCGAAGATAAAGAAGAAGGGGGGCGATGTTTTCACCGAGAGGGTTCAACTGTCGAAGTCGGAGAAAATCGCCCTAGCTGGATATGTGTATGCCAGGTACCGCTTCTTAGCAATATGAGCACAAAGGGCCGCCATAGGCGTGAAGGACAGAAGAAGTATTGAGCGAATTGCAAGAGGGAATGTCATGAGGATAGCAGTATTGCTAGAGGAAAGGTGCAAGCCGAACAGCTCGGCTTTCATGTACCTCGAGAAATATGCTGGCATGTGTGGCGGCGAGTGCATACAGCTCGAGGATGGCAAATTCAAGATCCTTGAGATGGCATGCCCGGTGTGTTTCACTAGGGCTAAACTTTGCCCGGGTGACGCGGTCAAGATCATCAATCTGCCTGAGGAGCTAGATCATGATATGACTCACCGTTACAGCCTCAATGGATTTCGACTATTCCGACTACCGACGCCTGCCAAGGAATCGGTAGTTGGCATTCTGGGGCCGAATGGCATAGGCAAGTCTACAGCAATAAATCTCCTATCCGGATCAGTAAGACCGAACCTTGGCGACTGGCAGAATCCACCTCCAGACTGGGATGAGATTGTCACCACTTTCCCCCGGGGAGAGTTGCGGGACTATTTGGGACTAGTCTCTGAAGGCGAGGTTAGCATCGCAGTCAAGCCCCAGTACATCGACAAGCTGCCCAAACTCTGGGATGGAAAGGTAAGAGGTCTTCTTTCACGAGTTGACGATAGGGGAGATCTAGAGGAGTGTGCCAAGAGGATAGCAGTTGACCACCTTCTGGAGAGGGAGTTGACTGGACTCTCCGGAGGGGAGTTGCAACGTGTCGCCATCTGTGCCACTATACTCAAGGAAGCCGATGTATACTTCTTCGACGAGCCTTCTTCCTACTTGGACATCTACGAGAGGATGCGGATGGTTGGCATCATCCAAGAATTAGCATCCAAGGGCAAGAGGGTTCTGGTGGTGGAACACGATCTAGCGATTTTAGATGTTCTTTGTGATCTTCTGCACATAATTTACGGTGAGCGTGCTGCATATGGGATTTTCACGCCACCTCGTTCAACTCGTACCGCCATTAACGCATATCTCGATGGCTTCCTGCCAGAGGAGAACGTGAGGATTAGGGACAAACCAATTCGATTCGTCAGGGGGAGAACCAGGGGCGAGGACATTGGAATTCCCATACTGCAATGGGGAGATATGGAGAAGAAATTAGGAGATTTCCAACTGAAAACCGGTCAGGGCGAGGTTCGCTCTGCCGAGGTGATTGGGGTTGTCGGGCCCAACGCAACAGGAAAGTCGACAATGGTGCGGATGATAGCTGGGGAAATCGAGCCAGATCAGGGCTGGTGTACCATGGAGGCTAATGTTTCATACAAACCCCAACATGTCAGTACCGACTTTGAAGGAAGTGTTCAGGACTGGTTGGACACTGAAATAGGAGGAAAGTGGCGCTCAGGCGAGTTTCACACCCAGGTAATCAGGCCACTTCAGGTTGACAAGATGCTTGATTTACAGGCTCAGAGGCTTTCAGGGGGGGAATTGCAGGCGGTGAGCATAGCGATTTGCCTAGGCAAAGAGGCTGACTTGTATCTGATGGATGAACCGAGTGCCCATCTGGATGCTAATGCGAGGATGGAGGCAGCCAAGGCCATCAGGAGAACCATGGAAAGCAACGAAAAGGCTGCTATGGTCATTGATCATGACATTTACTTCATCGACATTGTCAGTGACTCCCTCCTGGTCTTCGATGGAGAGGGAGGGAAATCTGGCTTCGCCATGGGGCCACTGAGCCTTCGAAAGGGAATGAACAGGTTCCTTTCGGGCGTCGGGGTGACCTTCAGGCGTGACCACGAGTCGAAAAGACCTCGAATCAACAAGCCGGACAGTGTTAAGGACAGAGAGCAAAAGGCTTCTGGCGAGTATTTCTATACTAACTAAACCATTGGATTATTGAATACGAATAGGGGCGTGGGTACGTGAACGACGAGACGAGTGGTGATGTCCCGGAATCTGAGGATTCACAGAATATCGAGAGCCATGGTGAGAAAATGGAGGCCGAGATTGCTAGGTTGGAGAAGGAGTTGCAATACTCGGCTGCAGAAACTGCGAATGTTAGACAGCGGGCTGCTAGAGACAAGTCGGAGGCTCTCAAGTTCGATGCATCTAGCCTATCTAGAAAGATGCTACCACTTCTGGGGAGCTTGGATAAGGCGATATCCAATTTCGATGAGTCCTCCTCGGAGGCATTTCTTGATGGGGTCAAGATGACCCTGGAGGGGATGAAAACCGCCCTTGGTTCCGAGGGGGTCGTTCACATCGAGGCAGTGGGGAGTCAGTTTGATCCTACGTGCATGGAGGCCATAGCTACGGTTTCTGCGCCGGAGGGGGTTGAGCCGGGTTCCGTGGTTGAGGTAGTGGAGGAAGGTTACTTGCTACATGAAAGAGTACTTAGGGCCGCTAGGGTAATAGTGGCCGAGGCGAGTGGGGATGAGTCAACCAATTGATCCTGACATCTCCAAATCAATGACCCTTCCATCCAGATTCTACACGGAAAATGAGAGTTTTAGGGAAATAGTTTCGAGTTTCGGTAACTGCTGGCACTTTGCCGCTCACCGGAGCCAATTGGAAGGGGCTAGCTCGATCCCGCTTAATCACATGGAGGCGATGGTTGGAGAGGCCATGGCGCTAACCATCTCTGAGGAAGTTAGGTGCTTGTCCAATGTGTGCACCCACAGAGGCATGATCCTTGTGACTGAGAAATGCAACTCTTCGTCCATCAAATGTGGGTACCATGGACGTACATTCGGTCTTGATGGTTGCTTCAAGAACATGCCCGAATTTGGTGGTGTGAAAGACTTCCCATCTGCTCAGGACAATCTGCCAGAATTTCCAATAATGGAATGGAAAGGGATGATCTTTACCGGCATCTCACCATCTCGCTATAACTCTGTATTCAATGTCATGGATGAAAGAATAGGGTGGATGCCAATTGACGAGTTCCGGCATGACGAGTCGCGACATCGTTCTTACGAAATAGATGCAAACTGGGCACTTTACGTTGACAACTACCTGGAGGGGTTTCACATACCCTTCGTACATGGCGACCTACATGATGCTCTAGACTATGACTCGTACTCAACCGAGCTATTCGAAGGTGGCGTTCTTCAGATTGGCATTGCCAAGGGGGATGAGGACACTTTCGATCTTCCAGATTCATCGCCGGACTTTGGGAAGAGAGTTGCTGCTTACTACTACTGGTTATTTCCAGGAGTGATGCTGAACTTTTATCCATGGGGACTTTCCGTAAACCTCGTGATTCCAATTTCTGTTAAGAGGACAAAAATTGTCTATCATGGGTTTGTTTGGGACGAGTCAAAACTGGGGAAAGGCGCCGGTGGAAACTTAGACAAGGTCGAAGAAGAGGATCAGGACATCGTTGAAGCCACGCAGAGGGGCGTATCTTCTAGCTCCTATGACAGAGGACGATATTCTACCACAAGAGAGACCGGCGTTCACCACTTCCACAGAATGCTGTTTGAAGATGGGTGAGATGACTATATAGTTGGAATAGTGGTAACGTAATCGATGAAGCGCACTGCCACTCAGGCAACATCATTCCTCCTAATCGTCAGCATGCTCCTCTCTGGTTGCTCAGGGGACGTCGTGGAAGAAATCAGTGGATGTATGGACGAATTGGCGGAAAATTACAATCCGGACGCGACTGCAGAGGGGGAGTGCACTTACCCGGACTCTGATGGAGATGGGGTTTGGGACTTCGACGAGATTCCGGGTTGTATGGATTCCGACGCTACGAACTATGACCCAGGGGCAACTGACGACGACCTAAGTTGTGATTACTGGGAGCCCACTTATACTGACCAGTGGGAGAAACACATTCCCGAAAATGAAGAATGCATGTGTTCTGACGGGTCCGAATACTCATTCTACTCCAGAGAGGGAGACTCGGACGTTGCAGTCCTTTTCCTGAATGGGGGGGGCGCTTGCTGGGATGAATTCACCTGCACAATTGAGAACTCGTCCTCCACTGGGGCCTATTGGCAGAATCCAACAGGGTGGGGCGGGATACTGGACCTCACCAACAGAGAGAACCCACTAATTGACGCGTCAATGGTGTTTGTCCCTTACTGCACTGGAGACGTCCACATGGGCAATGCGACTGTAAGGTACGGTGACAATGTGATGCAGCACAAGGGGTACCCCAATGCCATGACTGCCTTTGATCACTTCGTGGAGACCTTGGGTAGCGCCACTACCTTCTATGTCCTCGGATCAAGTGGAGGAGCCATAGCTGCAGGGTTCTTCGCGGGCAATCTAGCAGAAGCCATACCTGGTGCAAACATCACCGTATTCCACGACAGCACGGGCGGGGTCACTAGCACTGGAACTGTTGACCTAAACGCCTCTTGGGGACTACAAAACGCCACTCAGAGTTGGCTAGAAGGATTGACCTACAACGGATCCTCTCTCAACTGGAATGACATGACTAGTGCGCATCTCGACATTTTCCTTTCCATGTATGACCCAACGATTAGGATAGGCAGATTCGACTCAGCGCAGGACAATACAATGAGATACTTCAATGGACTTCTTGATAATCCGCCCGAAGACTACAACTGGAGGCTCAGGGTTTCAGAAGAACACATAGAGAGTGAGGGGTATGAAATCGCAGGATACATCGCTCCGGGCGATGGGCACGGGATTCTCTTCTCTAGTTGGTTCTATGAGTTGGAAGTTGAAGGTGTGAAATTTATGGATTGGTTCATTGAATTCATCGAGGGCGGGATGCCGGAAGATGTTTGGTGCACATCTTGTTGAGTTTGTTTGATATCCTGATGCTGGGTCGCGGTTCCATGTCTCGCAGAATGTCATCGTTACTAATAGTTCTAATTCTCGTTCTCCCAGGGTGTCTTGGAACGGAAAGAATCACTGATGAGGAGACGCAGAGTCAAGAGCAAGAGGTAATTGATACGATAGAAAATGAAACGGGAATTGAGGATGAGATTCTGGAAATTGCCAATTCAGAATTTTGTGATGAGACCAACCAATTGCACTGCATGCTCCCATTCCCATCGGGAGCTTTCCTTCGAGAAGATAGCTCCGAAATCACGGGATACAGTCTGAATATAGATGGAGAGGCGATTCCCGATACCTCCTCTGCCGAGAGTGGCAATATGGTGATCCTTGACCGCCTTGATGGATTTAGCCCGTCGACCCAGATCTTCACAGCATTCGAGTCAACACCCGATATTTCTGACATGTCAGATCAATTCGACATCTCCCCCTCAATAGAGGAGGGCCATTCTAGCATACTACTCAACATGGACACAGGGGAGAAGGTCCACCATTGGATTGAGCTGGATGCCAGAGCCCAAGAAGGGGAGCCGACTATACTATTCCTGAGGACCATTGAGGGACTTGATCACGATGCTGCATACGCAGTGGCTTTCAGAAATCTTGTCGATGAGGAAGGGGTGCCTATTGCACCTTCAGATGGATTCAGGGCACTCAGGGACTCAATTAATACGAGTTCCGAAGGGATAGAGGAGCAGCGCTCCGACTACGAGGTGTTGTTCGAAAAATTGGGGGACTCTGGTTTCATTCGTGACGGTGTTCAGGCGGCGTGGTGGTTCCATACGGCATCCACTGAGTCCATCCTCGAGGATCTCCTAATTATGAGGGACGATGCAGAAATCCGGCTTGGTGAGTCTGGCATTGGTTGCACTGTTACAGAGGTTCAGGAAGACTATGCCCAGGATGGCACCTCACTGCGCCTGATTAGAGGGACTGTTACAACCCCCCACTACATGGAGGCGCAGTATGCGAGATCCCCACTAATGAGGGACTCGGCAGGTGATCCGGAGTTTGTTCAGAACAGAGAGATCGAGTTTACCATGCTCATCCCCAAGTCTCTTGCCGAGAACAATGAATCCGGTCCACTGACTGTGTTTGGACATGGACTATTCGGAGATGGGGACTCCTATGTCATCAATGGCAGAGAGTTGGCAAATGAATACAAGACAGTAGTCATAGCCACGGACTTCAAGGGATGGAGCTCAGATGGCGACTATGACGCACTGACATTTGCTTTGGTTGACATCACTGAGTTCCAATACCAACAAGAGAGGCAGATGCAGGCAGTCATCAATCACATCTCCATGGTCAGAACGATAACAGGAGTCTGTTCAGACATCACTGAGTTCACACATAATGGAACCAACATGATTGACAAAGACACTGTGAACTACATAGGAATCTCACTCGGGGGACTTAGGGGCCCTTCCCTACTCGCCATGGTTCCAGAACTAGAGTGGGGGGTTCTTTGGGTGGGTGGGACGTCTTTCACTCACCAGGTAGAGAGGTCAACACACTATGGCTCTGAAGAAAACCCCAGTGAGTTCTACCAACTTCTTTCCAGTGACCTGTCACTGCCTTCCAGAATGGACAGGACGATTGCCATAGCGCTACTTCAATCAATATGGGACTCTACCGATGGGGAGACTTTCCTGCCATTCAGAGAAACCGGCTTTGGCGACATGCTAGAGCCTTTCGACATGTTCTACCTGACGTCCATGATGGATGCCCAGGTGACCACCCTTTCCGCAGATAGGGCCGTCAGGACAGGGAACGTTCCAGTTGTCAATGGATCTGCTTATCACCCATTTGGGGCCGAAATCGTTGATGGTCCCATCAATGGTTCTTCCGCCGCCTACTTTGATGGCGACTTCCCCCCACTCCCCACAGGAAATACGAATGGCCCAATGTGGCATCATTCTCTGGCCCACAATCTGGTCTTGGAAGTTCCAGAAGCCAAGATGATGGCATATGGGTACCTGCTAACGGGGATCCTAGTGGATTATTGTGATCCGAGCTGCACCTTTGAGGGCGACTGGTAATCATCCAACTGGCTCTCCGCCTTCACCTAGGAAGGCGAGTCTCTTGAGACCATCAATTCGCACCAGGTAGTCAATTACTGAGAGAGGCATTGTGGCACCTAGGACCTCCCTAACTGCACCTATGTCTGCAATTGTGGACATCATCCTAGAGGTTTCCCTGACTCTCCAACCCTCATATTTTCCCCTGTTTTCGAGTGGGGCGTTCACAACATCCCAACCGCTCTTACTGTAGAGTTCGGCGGTTTCAGAGTCACTCGTGAACAGTGTACCTGGGCCTCCATGATACCTCTCGGCATGAGAGACCCAGTTGGGTGGGTCGTCAATATCGGGGATAGTCACTATCTGGAAATCTTCTAATTTTTCACCCGATTCTGCCCAAGCCTCGATCATTGCCCTCCTCTCCTCGGCAGACCATGGGTTCCTAAGGGTCTCAGGACGATTTGAGGACCCTATGGCCAATATTATCTTCGACCCTGGACATTTTTCGTGCCTCCATTCAATTGCCGCTGTAATGAGCAACTCGTGACCCTTGTGAAACGGCTGAAATCTACCTAATATCACGATACCGGACATCGGTGGATTTTCAGGAGGCTTGGGCGATAATTGTAATTCTGACATTAAAACCCCTCAATGAAATCCAATAAATTTTGATCGCCGAGATACCAAGATAATGGATCCAAGTACTCCCTGCCGATCAAAAGGGAGTGGCCCTCCCTTCTTGACTTGTCCATGATATCAAACAGACTACCGGAAGAATCCTGGTGTGACTCCATAGTTGGTAAAATCCGAGGATCCATGGCCGGATCCATGGTCTCTCCAAGCCCCTCTCTTCTTGACATCCAGTCGATTACTACAGATTCAACAAAAGAAGATCTATCGGTATTTGCAATTATTTCTGAGAAATTTCTCCATATCTCCGGTTTCAGAAACGATTCCGTTCCCGCCACATCAGTCCCAGAGTTTGGTTCAACATACAAGAACAATCTAGCATCCCAACACCTCCACTCCCCTGTTGAAGACCAGTGAGAAAGGAGTAGGAGGAGCTCTAACTTGTCCTCGATCTTGAGATTCTGATTCGGCAGGGTTGCGTTCTGATTGATTTCCCCTATCCTATCGGCCCATTCCAAAACTTCTCCTTCCAAGTCTATGTCGAATTGCCGATGCAGTGATTCCACTTGTGCCGGCCTAGTTTCCCTGATTGACATCCCCTCCATTCCTGAAATGACTTCTCCCAGAGGGATCGATAGCAAATTGGTTAACGAGTCGCGATTGACTAGCGAGATGATAACATCCACCATGGGAGTCTCGTGTCAACCAGACGGCGATATGAGATGAACCCTCGCTTGAGGGGACAATGCCCATTGACGCCACCGAATTCAAGAACTTGGGTGGTTGCGCTGAATACAACCACGAAACGGGAAGTGTGCAAACTTGGCGACTATCGAAGAGCAAATCAAGTCCCTCGAAGAGGAGATTGGAAAAACTCAGAAAAATAAGGCCACGAATGCCCATATTGGAAAACTCAAGGCGAAGATTGCAGCTTTGAAGGCCCGGAAAGAGAAAGCTCAGGCTCATGCGAAGTCTAGCGGAGGAGGGCATGGTTTCGAAGTCAAAAAGTCGGGGGATGCCTCTGTGTCATTGGTAGGCTTCCCAAGTGTGGGGAAGTCTAGCCTTATTTCCCAATTGACTGAGGTTGAGTCTGAAGTGGGGAATTTTGCATTTACAACCCTTACTTGCATCCCTGGGCTTATGGAGCACAGGGGTGCGAAAATACAGATTCTCGATTTGCCGGGGCTAATCAAAGGGGCTGCCGATGGAAAGGGCAGAGGCAGAGAGATTCTGAATGTAATCAGGGGATCTGACATGGTTCTGTATGTTGTTGATCCATTTCAGGATTCGCACTTCGACATTTTGGACAGAGAACTCTGGATGTCAGGGATGAGGCTCAATCAGGAAATTCCACAAGTGTATGTGACGAGAACCGACAGGGGGGGAATAGTCGTAAGGTCTACTGTCGAGCAGACTAACCTGACCGATGAGGATATTCAGGGGATAATCAGGAGTTTCGGCATAGTTTCTGCCACAGTTACCCTTAGGACCGATGTTACTGACGATCACATCGTTGATACTCTTGCAGGAAACAGAATCTACAACAGGGCGGTGGTCGTCGTGAACAAAATTGACTTGGCTACTGAGGATGACCTTGCTAAAACTCGGGCGATGCTACCTCCCGGATGGCCGGTTCTAGAGGTATCGGCGAAAACAGGAGAGGGGATTAATGAGATGAAGGACTTCATATTTGATAATCTGCACTTCATGTCGGTTTATCTCAAGCCCCAGGGTCAAGATGCGGACATGGTAGAACCCCTGATTGTGAAGGACACCTCCACTGTACGGGATGTCTGCGTGAAGTTGCATCGGGACTTTGTTAGGAAATTCAGATATGCACGAGTCAAGGGACCGAGCGCCAAATTTGACTGGCAGAGGGTCGGCCTTGATCACCGACTTGGCGATGGGGACGTCCTAACTGTAATTCTCAGAAAGTCGTGAGCGATGAATTGACCTTTGGTAGCCTCTCGGAAGACCATGGATGGCAGCATGGGAGACCTTCTTCCTCGGGCTGAATTGCGCGGCCTTATTGCTCATCTAAGAAGAAGAGCGTACATCCTAGTAGGGGTTTTCTTCTTTGGTTTTCTAGGTGGATTCCCGGCCTCAGGGGAAGCTATTGAGTGGCTTCTTGACTCTTCCTCGTACCGTCCCGATGGCGTTGAGATTGTTATTCTCCATCCCATGGAGGCAATTCTTCTGAGGCTCAGGATTGGTGTTAACGTTGGAGTCATTCTTGCTTCACTAATCCTGATGTGCGACATATCGTGGAATGGGAAGAAAATAGTCGCTGAGTCGAGAAGGACGGGGATGCACGATAATGGGAGCATCAGTGGAGTCTTGTTGGTTATCCTTCTAGCATTCCTACTGGGCGGATTGGGGGCCGCATACTCTCATGGCGTTCTTGTCCCCCTCCTACTTGACTACCTGTCTGATGACGCTGCTTCTGCAGGATTGGCGACAACATGGCAATTGCAATCCTGGGTCGGATTCATCACAGGACTATATTTCGCATCCATACTTGGCTTCCAGGTCCCATTAATTGCTTCAATTCTACTAAGGGGAGACATTATCGATAGGAGTTCGATTTCTGACAATAGAGGCAACCTGTGGTTCGCTGGACTGATACTTGGTGCGCTCATCTCCCCCCCTGACCCAGTCTCTATGTTTCTTGTCGCGGGCCCGATGCTCCTCCTTCTGGAGGTTTCATTGGTTGTAGACAAGATGACTAGGAATCAATAGATATCCCCCTATTCTTTGCGTCCTCAGCCCTAGCAGCAGCTCTTCCGTCTTCCAAATCGACAATTCTCATCATGAAGGCCCCAATTAAGATCAGCAAAGAGATGCTGAAAACTCCGACCCTGCTATCGAACATGACAGTCAATGTGGCATATAGGAGTGGCCCAATGAATGCAGCCACCTTCCCGAAGAAGCCGAAGAAGCCGAAGAACTCTGCGCTCCTGGTCTCGGGGACCATTTGCCCGAACATGCTTCTTGACAGACCTTGGGAGCCGCCGAGAAGCGTGCCCATGCCGCAGCCCAGAATTAGGAACTGGAGGCCGACGGACAATCCAAGTGGCTCCCAAACTATGTCCCTGACCGTCTCTGGAATTACATCTATAGGACCATCTCCGAGACTTGTAGGGTGATCCACCCCAACCGCACTCGATGAATCCAGGGGCCCACCCGACACGCTAGCGCTGAATCTAGAATCCTCCATCGAGGACAGGAATTCTCCTATCAAAGCCTGATCTTTGACTGAGACCATGTATGGATTGTCTTCAGCAGCTCCCCACTTCCAATCGTAAATGCCGCTATTCTCACCAATCTGTACAGGCAGTATTTCAGAGAATTGCCCCGCCCATGCCTGCTCGTCAAATTCATCTTCCGAGAAATCGGTCTTCTGTGCAATACTGTGATCAAAGTTCCAGTTCATGTATGATACGTATGATCCCGCTGTGCTCAGCCGTTCCTGGAGCCATGTCTGCGGCAGACCCGAGGGGCTGTCCATGTAATCGAGAGGGTCAGTGCCTGCTTCCGCTTCCTCGGCATTGGTGGCCCAGTCTCCATCAATATCGTCGTCATATGAGTCGGCGATGCCGTCCCCATCCGAATCCCACTCGAATAGAACATCATGCTGGTCATGAGCGTCTAACGAGAGGGGGGCGAATGCACATGCTGCGAAGCATAGTACCACCCATCCAACGAGAGAGGCGTTCAAGGCCTTCTTAGTGCCCCATTTATTTGCAAGATGTGTGAATCCCAAAGCGCTTGGCCATGCTACGAATTGAATAGCTAAAATCGTGATCATCAGTTCCGTAGTCGTGACTCCGAGAACGGTGGATCCAAAAACGCCCCCCATTGCAGTTACGGTGTTAATCCCATCAATGAAGAAGAAGTAGGCTAGCATGTAGATGAAGAGTGTTCGGAACTTACTGACTTCCTTTAGGGTCTTGATGACCTCTGAATAAGCACCGCCCTTGGAGAAGAGCATCTTGAGCCAAGTGTCGCTGAATGTTTCTTCTGGGGATTTGTTATCCAGTGGTGGCTCTGGTACGTACTTGAAAGTCAATAGTGCGAAACCGTACCACCAAACACCCGCAGAAGCCAGACATAGCCTGATTACGAAATCTCCACCGATTCCAAGAACCAGGATGAAGTGCAAGAGAAGGAGAATGCCCCCTCCGAGGTAGCCATACGCGAATGCGCGATTGGAAATATCGTCCATCTCATCGTCAGTGCCCATGTGAGGCAGCATGGCATTGTAGAATACGCCAGCACCATTCAGACCTATGTTGGCGAGAAGGAAGAATACCATCAGCCATATCCACTCTGAACCATCATAAAGGAAGTCGAATCCTATCAGGAAGGTCGAGCCCGCGCCAACATATGTCAGATATTTCAGCCATCTCATTTTGATTGGCTTCCTATCTGCTATGACTCCAAAGGCAGGAGCCAGAACTGCGACCATCAATGTGGCTGCAGCTACTGCATACGCCCAAACAGCGTCACCTGTCATATCGATATTTCCAATTGTAGTGGTAAGCCCGTTGGCCTCCAGGAATAAGTATGCATACCAAGCAGGTAGGATCGCTACAGTGACGCTCGTCTCAAATGCAGACTTTCCCCAATCATAGAAAGCGTACCCTCTTACTGCTTGCGGATCCGAGGCCCGGTCCAATTCTACTGTATCTGACATGGTTATACCTGAACCTCGTCCATGCAGAGAGGTAATTATCCTTGCCGCTAACACAATTGCTTTGTTAATTCCTTATGGGCCTGCATTCTCTCGGGAGTTCGTGGTCGACCTAGGCGCTTGGGAGCAGCCGGCGGAAAACTCAGTCCCGGCGTTGGTGCATGGAATCAAATTCTCGGACGGTGTTGAGTTTGACATCAGGATGGATGGTGATGGCGAACTAGTGGTTTATCACGATGAGTTCGTTCCGGGCGAGGGAGGTATTGCTGAGAGGTGCATCGAAAGTTTGTCAACCAGTGAGTTGAAATCTAAAGGCGTTGTTACTTTCGATGAGCTCCTTTCCAATTCTAATTTTACTGATGCATGGGGGTCGACTGGGAAAACTGTGGACATAGAAATAAAAATTCCCCATCCAGTCACAAAAATAGATACTGATCAATATTTGGAGTCTGTTTTTGATCTCATTAATGAGGGAGTCGGGCCATTAGATCTCCCTGACAAAACCACCATAGTTTCCAGTTTCTCCCCTAGAATATCCACTGTTGCAAAATCTTCATCCTTCGAAATTCCAGTTACTAGGCTGATGCCGAGAATCAGATCATGGGGGAGATACTGGAGGATAAAGAGGATAGTAGCGATGCCGCATTTTGCCATGACATCTGTTCCAACCATGGCCAGTAGTTTCAGGGAAGAGGGAATGGAGTCAATTGGGATGGCTCTTGATTACATCGTCGGATGGACTAGGTTCGTTGGCCCTGGGAAGACTGTCGGGATTCGGGGAAAGGGGCTTCGAAGACTCCACAAGTCTCTGAGGGGCATGGGGATATTTGTTTGGCCTGCTCCCCTGGGTATCGAGGACGATCTCATTGATGCCGGGGTCTCACTAGTTTCTGACAATATGAATCCGGACTTGTTTGTCAAGCCCGATGGCAGTGTCAGATGGCCCAGACCGGCCAGTCAGCCATTGGACGATGAATGGAGGGATGCCTTCACTTCATCGGATGTTGATGAGTATGGGGACTTGATCAGAGAGGCTAGTTCCTCCCTGCCCGAGTGGAACGAGTTGTCATCGGAAAGGAAATCAGAGATTGTGGTACAGAGAGGGAGGAGGTCATTCTGGCAGGGTTCAGAGGAAAAATGGAAGAGTGAATCTGAGCTTGGTTTGCCATGGGGGTGCCCTAGAATCATAGGTCATAGGGGCTCTGGAAAAACGCACGGTGGTTAGTTATCAGAGTCTTCTGTGGGGCTGATTCTTTGGTATGTACTTGGGCCTGTAAATCGGAGTTCCCCTCCCTTCCCTGGCATTTCTCTCATCAAGAATTTGTGCGCAGATACCAGCTACTCTCGCCCATCCAAAGAATGTGGTATAGTAATCCGGTTTCCTGAATCCCACCGAGTGAAGCAGCGTGCCGCTACCCAAATCTACGTTTGGATATGGATTGCTAATCTTTGGTATTCTCTCCTTGAGTATCTCCGGGGTTATTTCCCTTAGCACCTTGACAGTCTTGTATAATTCGTCATCCGGGCAAATCTCTTCGCCAAGACCGATTAGCAACTTTGCCCGAGGGTCCTCGGCCCTCAGGACTCCGTGCCCGAAACCGTAGATTGGTCTGCGTGCGTCTATTTCCGCGTTCACAAAGTTGGAAACCTCTGCAGGATCCGCAGTTCCAATTCTCTGTACGAATTCAAGAACGGACTGGTTGGCCCTTCCATGCAGGGGGCCAGACAGGGCGTTCATTGCACTTGAGAGGGCTGAATATACCGATGCCCTGCCGGATGCCACTGCCTTGCCGGTGAATGTTGAGAGGTTTCCGCCACCGTGGTCCATGTGGAGTATGAAGAAGAATCTCAGGACTCGTTCCATCTTCCTTGCCTCGTCCCCTTCGATACCGAGCATGTGTACGAAGTTCTCAACGAGCCCGAGTTCTGGGTTTCGTGGCTTTAGTTGCTCTTTCTTACCACCCCTAAGAAGGAAGACTCTGGCCATCAACTCAGGCATTCTCGCGATGAGGTTCATTGAATCGGCACGGGCATCGCCGGTGGCCTCCGCAGTCCCCAGAGCCATAATTCCGATAGCAAGCCAGTCCATCGGATGACCACTTCCCGGAGTTAGTGACTCGAGAACTCGGAGGGCCCCGGTGGGAAGGGACTCGGCCCTATGGACAAGCTCGGCACGGAATTTTTCCGATTGCTCGGGAGTGGGCAATTCCTTGTGTATCATCAGGTAGATTACGTCCTCTTCCTCCAAATCTACGAGGTCGGCAACTGGGTAACCCACATAGTGTACCCCTTCCAATGGATCAACGTAAGAGGTCTGGCATGTGCCCACTGGAATACCCCTAAGGCCGGTGTCTAGATGGGCCTCTGTTATGTTGAATAAGGAGTCTTCATCAGACAATTGTATCACCCGGGCTCATTGGAAAGGGGTGTGTTTCATAACCCCTCCGTATGACGGGTTTCCATTGTAATGAATGCGATATAATTCCCCATTATTGAGAAAATAAGCCGAAAAATCTGGCCTTACAGCTTTTTCTTTGCACCCCAACGGTCATAGTTAGGACATTGGGCGCGGAAGCCGTGACATCTTGGCGGGAGGAGGTCGAATTGCTCGATTCCGAGCATAGGCACATGCTTGCAGGAGGGACTTTGAGTAATTTCTTCCTTAGAGGCTCCCTTACTGGTGGGCATCCCGTTTTCGTCGGGGGATTCTATGGAACAATGATTGGAGTGGCGATGATGCTTCCATTCGCATATAATGGCGTGATTAATGGAAGTCACGAAGTTTCGCATGTTGCCAGAGATTGGGGATTTCAAACTCTGATTGTAATTTCTATGACCTCATTCTTGGGGGGCTTCTCATCAATTATTTCATCCATGGTAAAGAGGCCACCAACTCGATTGGAGAACAAAAGGAAGTTCATCTTCCCTCTTCCATTTTTGGGTCTCGTTGCAATTTCTGTGAGCATGATCTTTGAGGATTCTGCCCCATTTCTGCAGTGGCTTGGATGGGGACTATTGATTCTACCCGGACCGCTGTGGATTCACCTCTCCTATGCCCCTAGATGGAGGATTCTTGACAGGATTGACAGGGGCATGGAGCCATTTGAGGGGATGGGTGTGACAATTTACGGAACCTTGGATGAGAATAGTGAAGAATCGGACTCAGAGCTAGAAGAAGTGGTGGAAGTAGTTAATCGCTAATTTTTCCGCCTTCGAAATCAATGATGGAATTCCTTAGTTCATCGGGAATTGGGATTGGTTTTCCCGTGTTGTAATCAACAAGCACGCCGACGACCTTCCCTATGGCTGCAACTTCCCCTTCTTTACCTAGGCTGGATATCTGGTACACCATGTCGAAAGAAGAGTTTCCGATTCGAGAGACAGAAGTCCGTACCTTGACGACATCAGGGTAGACTATTGGGAATTTGTAGTCAACTTCTATTCTAGCGAGTATGGGGCCAATATTCGAATTCTCGTATATTTCCATCATACCTACCTTGGAGAAATACATCATTCTAGCAGTCTCCATCCATGTGGCGAAAACGGAGTGGTTGACGTGACCCAGCGCATCCATGTCACCCCAGTTTACTGTAATGTCTGTTGAAACAGTAAACTCACTTGGATCAGGAGAATCTATCATATCGGCAGTCACAATATCACCTACAACAGGCCCAACTTTCGGCCACTCAATTCGAAGGCCGAGAGTACGATGTCGAGGTCTTCTCTCGATAGTCCCGAGGACATCTGTGTCCTAACTCTCGCCTTATCTCTTGAAACCATTGGGAAGACGATTGCGCCGACAAGTACTCCCTGTTTCTTCAGGCTGTTGGAAAGTTCCTGGGCGATTCTGCTTTCTCCGCACATCACGGGTATTATCGGAGTCTCGGAGTTTCCTGTGTCAAAACCCATTGAATTCAGTTGCCCTCTGAAGTAATCGGTGTTTTCCCATAGCCTTGAGACATGCTCTGGCTCTTCCATGAGGACTTCCACGGCCGCTTTCTGTGCAGCGGCGACACCAGGGGGCTGGCTTCCCGAGAGGAGCCAGGAGCGGCTATGGTTGAGTGCGTGAGTTCTTACTTGCTCGGAGCCGGCTAGAATCCCCCCCTGTACCCCCATTGCCTTGGAGTATGATCCTATTTCAAAATCCACTCTTCCTTGGAGTCCAAAATGAGCCACTATCCCCTTTCCTCCGCCCAAGACTCCTTCTCCATGGCAGTCATCTACGAATACCATCGCATCATTCTCCTCGGCTATTTTTGTTATTTCGTCAAGGGGCGCTATATCTCCGTCCATGCTGAAGACGCCGTCGGTAATGATGAGTTTCCTATCCGCGTCCTTATTCTCTTGCAGTACTCTCTCCAATGCTCCAACGTCATTGTGCTGGTAAACTGCTCGTGAGGCCTTGGTGAGGCGCACACCGTCGATTATTGATCCATGATTCAATTCGTCTGAGATAATTAGGTCTTCTTTGCCCCTGACCAATGTTGGTATTAGGCCGACATTTGCAGTGTATCCTGCTGAGTAAATTAGTGCTGACTCGACTCCTTTGAATTTAGCTGCTGCCCTCTCGGCCTCTATGTGGATATCCAGAGTTCCGGCGATCGCCCTTACTGATCCGGATCCGGCCCCATACTTCCGCGTAGCTTCTATAGCGGCCTGAACGACCTTCGGGTGAGTGGTCAGATTGAGGTAGTTATTGGCCGAGAGCATTATGGTCTCCTTTCCATCGACTATGCACCTCGGCTCACTGGCAGACTCGAGCGTTGGAGGGTTCCAATCGAGGCCTTGTGAACGTAGCTCCTCGTACCTCTTCCCCATCCACGACAAGTCGGCTGCCATGACTCCCAAGTGGAGGCGGGGTTCATTGCTCCATCGGAGCGAGTGTTTCATGTCCATGGGGCCACTCGGGGAATTATGGCGGGCACTGGCACCCGGGCAATTATTCTGGGAACGGCACAGGATGGCGGCTTCCCCCAACCGGGTTGCAAACTACCTTGCTGCCAGAGAGCTCGATCGGTGGAGGGGATTTCCAGAACCCCAGTGGCCCTTGGGATAGTTGGTTCAGATGGATCTTCGCATATCATCGAGGTTGGGAGGCACATAGGCGAGCAGTTGGAGATTTGGGATAAGGCGGTTGGTTTCGAGTGGCCGTTGAGTAGTGCTAGCCTCACTCATGCTCACCTTGGACACACTGATGGCTTGAGACTACTGGGAAGAGAGGCCATAGGAAGCCATGGAATTATTCTGCATTGTAGTAAGTCGATGTTGTCCCTCATCGATGAGAACCCTACTTGGCGGATTTTGGTAGAGCAAGGAGTACTAGTCCCGAAACAGTGGGAGGGAATGGTGCCATTTGAGCCGACTCCTGGTTGTGGTTTCACCATAACCCCCATTCCTGTGATTCACAGGGCGGAATTGTCGGACAATCATGCGATTCTTGTCAGTGGAGGTGAGTCAAGGCTCCTTTTCATGCCTGATCAGGACTCATGGGAGGCTACATTGGAGGGGGCGACAATCAGGGATTGGCTAACTTCTCTGGATGTCGATTATGCTCTGATTGACGGAACATTCTGGGACTCTTCTGAATTATCAGGCAGGGACATGTCAGAAATTCCACATCCTACGGTCTGTGAGTCCATTGAGTTACTTGGGAAAAAGGAGTCGGGGGATCCTGATATTGCATTTTTTCACCTAAACCACACAAACCCACTAAACGACAGGGACAGTGAAGAGTTTCTTACAATTGGAAGAATGGGTTGGAGAGTCGGCGAACCTGGTGAAGTGTACGACCTTGGATGATGAGGAACCTTATCAATAAGTCTCATGAGGGCCGGACATGCTTCTGTCAGGAGTGGTTTCGAGTGGGCTTGGGAGAGCGCATGTTTTCATGGCACAGCCGCATTACCAAGAGCAATTCAAGATCGTGCTAGGAGCGAGTGCATGGCCCGGAACATTGAATGTGGACTTGGATATGGACAGTATTTCCAGTTATAGAAAACTCAGGATTATTTCTGGACTTGAAGATGGTGACAAGGATGCGTCGATTACGGCGACGAGAATAATGGGTTTCGAAAGGGATGGTCGATCCTTTGGGGGCGCTACTGCATTCGTAGCGGAAATATCATTGAATGGTGAAACATGGGTTGATTGTGCGGTTCTAATCCCGGACCTGACTCGACACACAGAAACCGCTGAAGTGATATCCAAATCATTCCTCAGAGAGAGCATTCCATGTGGAGACGGGGATTCGGTGAGCATCAGAATAGGCCGTACTGATTGATCCACTCCGTGTGTATCATTGATGCCATCTCTAGTTTGCATAGTCCCGTCCATATATCATGCTCTCTGAGTCCTTGTGGGGGATTTGAGAAGTTGCTAGTGTCAGGAGTCGAATATAGGCCCATTCCATCAAGGAGGTCGTGTTCTATCTCCCAAAGAACCAGACCTTCAGGGGGGTCCATTCCCAGATCAACGGGATTATGCGGATTATTGAGTGCGCCTTCCAATTCATCCAGCCCTATTTCTCCAGAAATGACCCCTGTAACAGCTGATGACATCCTCCTAACCTGGTTCCACAAGAATGACTGGGCGCAAACCATTATTCCGATTGGTCTTCCCTCTGAGTTAATCCATGGCTCACACACGTCTACTGTTCTCCCAGTATCCCTTCCTTCCTCCACCCTGCATAGATTTGCAAAATCGTGATCCCCCTCCAATACTGAACATGCGCTTTGTAGGGAGTCCAAATCAATCTCAATAGGCCAACGTCTGGAAATCTCTGAGCGATAGTAGTATTTTCTGGAAACGACGGGCCTACTCGGGGACCACACAGGCACCCTTCTCGCCCCCCATGCAACTACATCTTCCGGGAGATGGTCATTTAGAGCCCTCAGAATTCTTGTGTCATCGATTGACCTTGAAACTGCTTCGGGGAGGTCGATTCTTGCCAGATTCATCCTAACGCTTACCCCTGCATCTGTCCTACTGGACATACGCAAGCAACCTTCTGTCCACCAACCGATTTTCCTGAGTGCATCCGATATGGCCCCCTGTACGGTTCTCACATTGGGTTGTATTTGGGAGCCGTGGAAGGTGTCTCCCCTATACCCGATAGCGACCAGGAATCGGTCGCTGTCCAAATTATCCCCTCACTCCTCGGTAAGGAGGTACTCCAACGCTTCATCCACCGAGGAGAAACCTAGACCGAGAATTGAGAACTCCAGAGCAACTGGGATGAATTGTCTCGCATTCGGGTTACTTCTGTCGTAATTTGTCTTCATATCGACCAACTCGATTAGGGTCTTAGCGGCCTCGTATAGGTGGAAAGAAACGTCTACATCCTCCAGTTCGTCCCCAAGGGCCTTGAGTTTCCTAAACTCACGAACGGCCATGGGAATTCTATCGAACGTTAGCAATGCTCCCGCGTAAGACGCGAGATAATCCGGATTCTTTGGATCCATTGACGAGGCCTTTCTGAAGTAAGCTGCTATCTGCCCCTCGTTGATTCTGTCATTTCCCTTATCATCCAGGTTTCCATTCTCTTGGACCTCGAATAGTGCGGCTTCAGCCCATCCATGGAACCCTGCGGGATCCGATGGATGGTCCTTGGAGTACGCATCAAAAATGTCCATTGCGCCCATGAAGTCTCCTTTCGTTATCATCTGAGCGGCTTGGGTAATCGTTTCTTCGTCGGTCATTGACATCCCTCTGGGAGCGTATCGGAAGTAATTGGGTTATGAACGGTGCGGATGGGGCCTATCTATCATCCATTAGCTCGTTGATTAGTCTGTAGACCTCCATAGGGTCGTTGATCGCATAAAGGCATGAGCTTGGGTCGTCGGGGAAATCGCCCCTTGTCCTCTGAGTGAAAATCCACCCAGTCAGAAATCCGAACAGTCCCGGCCTATCGGGATTTTCCAGGCTAGTGACTTGCATTTGGTCGTCCCTCACCCCTCCATCAGTAATTAGGTGTAAACTGCCAAAACCCAACATCTTGCCGATAATCGGAGGATCTACTTTCAGATTCTCTACCTTGTCATATGGAATCCCGACGGAGCTTGTGTCGAAATACAGGAACTTCTTCCTGATGTGGACCCTCCTATCGGTGATGGCATATTGAAATGAGTTGCGATAATGAGTAGTCATCCCTATGGCGAACGAAGATGAGAGGATTCCCAGCAGTGGATAATACCAATCCAGCCACATTGGGGTGTCTGGTACGTTGTCGAGAAAGTTCCCGAGTATCTTGCCTGACCAGTCGAGTAAAACAATAATGAATGGAATGGAGCCATTTAGAACTAGCCACGATGTTGTCCAGCCACCGGAAGTTGAAACATTCAGATAGTGATTGATCTTGGCGATAATCATCATCACGATGACGAAACCGAAGACTCCCGAAATATCCAGAATGACCTTGGCGAGGCCCACTACGAGATTCAGGTTGCCCTCACCGTCCACGTCCTCGAACTTCGCGGCCCAGAAGAAAACCAGGTGCACGAGAAGGACCAACACTGCTAGGAGGTATCTGCCTAGCATGGACATGGCAGATGGGCCTCCAGACCATATCGGAGTCTCTGAGTCGGTAATCTCGGTGAATCTAGAGCGTACTTCCTCAGCATCTACATTTTGTCTGTATTTATTTACGATATCATTCATTATTTCGCCTCTAGTGTAGAACTCCCCATGCGTGTTCGGCATTTCCATGAATCCACTGGTAGTCTTCAATTGATCTGACTTCAGATCCTTCCTCGAAAATTATTGATTCGACCTCCAGAGGATACTCATTGTAAGTCAGGTGGCTGACCCATGAAGCCCTTGTTGGCTGATCGAAAATCCATTTTGCCCTGCTCACGGCCCTGACTTGTATTGTCGCGCTCGCCCCCTCATTCCAGACCCTCACATTGAATCGGGGGAGGACGTTGCCATCATTGTCCCTAAGTGCATCTTCCTCAGTTGGCATCGACAGTTTTACCTCGCAATTGTCGAAGTTGTGAGTTTTGCCGCCCTTCCTATCATGGAAGACTCCAGTGCCAATGTTTGGCTTCCTGAAGACGTCGCGAAGCCTCCAAGGAGTATCGTCCGTCGCGGTCCACATGGGGGAAACGTGAGGCATGAACCAATCCAGGTATGAGCCATCATCGAAGTGTAGCATTCCCCAGAACCATGGAAATGATGGGGCCTGGACTGTGACTTTCTGAAAGTACCCGGTCCCTTCCATCTCCTTCCCGTCAACCACCAGTTTGCACTTTGTGGCCTGTAGCCTGAGTATGTCATAACCCATACCGAGGAAGTAAACATTGTTACGATAAGTGAGTTCACTGGGTGGGCCCCACCAAGGGGTCAATTCAGCTTCGAATGTCTTGGGAGCCCCCTTGGAGCGTGCTTCCTGGTCACTAGTCAGATTAATCCAGAATGACTCGTTACCTGGGGTCATCCCAAGGGACATGTCCTCGGCAGTGAGTGGGACTACTGCTCCTGCTCCTTTGCCCTCTCCATTGCCTGGCCACAGGGAATGGGTATCAGGGATGCTCGCCATCCTGCACTCTCGCATTACTAGAGGCTCGTGCATCTCATCTCCATCGTACCACCAAGCACACACCATTCCCGGCAATACATGTCCCCCTTCCTCATCGACAAGCATCTTCTTTCCTGGTTTCCACCAATGGCCACTGACCCTGATTGCTGGAGTATCCTTGGTCGACCACAAGACCATCAATTGCTTGGATCTAGATGGGTTATCCGGATCTGGGACTAAAATCAGTACCCACCACCACCACCAAGACAGTCTCCTGATAGGGGGCATGACATCCAATCTCCACAGAGATGAGAAGTCTCCCTTGAAATTCTGATTGATCGAATCCATATCAATACCTCACATTATCTCCTTCCTTCGGAAGATTGCGCTTCCCATAGAAATTAGGACACCTGAGATAATTGACAGGAATGTTATGGAGGTGACAATAGAAATGTATGGATTCCCTGTTCCAAGGGTGTGTACTGGTGGCTTCCATATCCATTGCAAGCCAGTATCAATGCCGAATGCCTCCGACATCTGAGAGTACTGCAATGTGTCGGGCCATGCAGCTAGAACTGTTGCGTCTACCATCTGTAGCCCCCAGTGCGAAATGGACAGGAATGTGACGGATGACTCGGGAGCGAAGAGGCTGGTGAACCCCATCGCAAACTCCCAAACTCCGATGATGATGCAGAGATACACCCCATACTTCGGCATTATCAGCCCGATTGTATTGAATAGCGATCCGTATGCTGCCAGTACCAGAATCGTCGCTGCTGCTATCCCCACCCAAACAGGGAAGTCCCCGAACCTGATCAGGTCATCACCTGGACCAATCAGAGAGGTTATCAGTGCCATTAGCAATGCGAGAACGATGACGAAAGATGAAACAACGGCCATGTAGCCAAGAACCCTGTAGAATATGAACTCTCCACGGTGTATCGGCTTTGAGAGCAGATAATGCAAGGTACCCCTCTCAGTCTCGTCCCTGACCAAACCAAGGGCTAGGAATAGTGGCAGGAAGAGGCCCAATAGCAAGACGAATGCTATCTTACCGGATGCAATCACGAATGCCCTGTGTGATGATTCCCCGGCATACTCCTCATCCACTGGATCCTCATCGACATAGTCATCGGGATCGATGGAAATGACCTCGCCCGTAACTGGATCTACGGCCCAGACGACATCACAAGGAATACCATTGCGATTCGCATCTGGTTCGTGCTGATATTCCCACCAGTCGTCTCCTGTTATCCATCCTATCCTGAAGCAGTCACCGTCGTCATCAAATCCTTGACTTCCGGAGGCTCCTTCTGCCCAATCAATGCCATCCTCGTCTATGTACATCTCTGGAGGATCGGGCTCAACATAGAAGACCTCAGTGAAAATTCCCCAGGACAGGTAGCTTCCCTCGGGGACATACAGTTGGCCCGATGCCCTCACTCTACCGTTGAATGCATATGTTCCATCTTCCTGCAAGCAAGAAGAGGCATAGGGTAGCCACCAGTCTTCGAATGGTGCCCCTTCGTCGCAATCGTTCGATTCGTAAGTTTCCCAATCTATGATGTTGCTCCACGTCCCACCGGTGTAATCATAGTCTATCCAAGACGCATTCAGAATTGCCTGTCCTTCCCATGTCTTGTTTCCACTTACCGTTCGATCTGGATCATTCCAATCTATTTGTCCTTGGAAGATGAAATTACCAGAGCCGGGGAATGATTCGCCATCCCAATCGCTAGTTCCGTACTTCCATTCTTGCCCCATTGGATAACCGTCATTGTCCATATCAAAACTGTCGCCATCATTATCGATTGACTCGAATCCGTCCCTTACTGAGTCGATGTAGAAAACAAGTAGTAGCACCATTAGGAGCGTCCCGAGGCCGAGTACGGCCCATGTAGAGACCTTGTTTCTGAGTTGTCGGACAGTTAGTTCGACCACTGCCCCTGCCTTTCTATCGAGGCTCGTCCAGACACTTTCGCTTAGCCCCCTTCCTTGAGAGTCCAACTAGTCACCCCCTACCAGATAACCGAGCAAGGAGTCCAGATTATCATCGGGATTCTCCACCGAACGTACTCTTATTCCCGAGTCAACTATGACCTGTGGCAATATTGAGTGGGCTGCAGATAGGTTGCTGGTCTGGATCTCTAGGAATCCGGGATTGGGGAATCTCACACCATAAACTGGATCTCGAGAGATGAAAGCCTCTGCTAGCTCCCTTGGCGACTCTGTCTCTATCAGAATCCTGTGAGGGTGCTTGTCGAGGAGCCCTCTGATTGCATGGAGGTTGCCCAGAGCCAGCAGCCTCCCATTGTGAAGGATGACAATCTGCTCAGTTATCCTCTCTATCTCCTCCAGTATGTGGCTAGATACGATTACGGTTTTTCCTCGATTTCCGAGCTCCCTGATTACGCTCATTATGCTGGTTCTGGCGAGTGGGTCGCACCCATGAAGTGGCTCATCTAGGATAATCAGATCGGGGTCATGGACTAGTGCGTGTGCTATTTTCACCCTCTGCCTCATCCCCTTGCTGTACTTGCCGACCTCTTTGTGACGAACATCGGAGAGGCCGACGAAGTCGAGGACGTGTTCGGCACGATTTGTCGCCTCTTCCCTTGTCATCCCATGTAGTCTAGCCATGGTGGAGACGAAGTCCAGTCCAGTCATCCACTCGTAGAGTGGCTCGGTTTCACTGACATAGCCGACCCTCCTGAATGGGGCTGTGCTCTCCCATGGATCGGTTCCGAAAAGCCTGACTTCGCCCTGGCTCGGCCTTAGGCGCCCCAATAAGAGCTTGAACATGGTTGATTTCCCGGCGCCGTTGGGCCCTAGAACCCCTGTGACGCCTCCATCGATAGCCAGAGATACGTCGTTTACCCCGATAACTTCGCCGTACCACTTCGATACAGACTCCAATATCACAGCCGGTGTATCCGTACTCATTCCCTTGTCACCTCCAGGGAGCTAACCCTACTAGCGAGCAACGCNATTGAGATNCCATTCATCAGTAGAAGTGAAACCGCCGAGAANGCGAGGGAGTGNTCGTAATTCGNTTCNATTCCTATGAGCCATTGNCCGATGTGTGCCAGCACATCATAGGGNCTGAAAATGTACAGTATGGAAGAGTCGAACTGCGATTCAATTAGGAATGCTACCATTTTGGTACCATATATTGTAGCCAAGAATGCGACACCAGCGAAAAACCTGCTTTGGCTAATGCTAGACAGGGCCAGCCCTATTGACGTGTAGGTTATGACAAGTAGAATTCCGGCTAACAGCCCCCCTAGGAACATTGGGAATGTGTCGATAAGAAACGCCCATCCCTCCCCTCTGAAAACTATTGCACTGGTGTAGTATAGCAGATAGGAGAAGACTATCACGAAACCAAGAACAACGGCCGAGCTAACGAACTTCATGGCAGTGTAGTCAATTCTGGTAACTGGCCTGGAGAAGTAAATTGCACTGGTCCCATTGCTCCNATCGTCCGAGATCATACCCCCGACGACTAATGCAGTGAGCAATGGCCACATACACATGTTTCGAGGGAAGAAACCCAGGACCTGCCCCCAAAGGTTGTAGCGATTGATGCCCCACATCCTGGATAGGATTTCACCAAGTTCCCCGTCTCCTCCCATGGATGCAAGGAAGAGCATGAAGACCGGAGATAGCGAGAAGAGGAATATCCCCAATATGGTCAGTCTGACCATGACCGGGTAGCTTCGGTGNCCCTTGGATGAGAATAATCCATACACATGGTGCCTGAAAATGGAGTAGTTCCGTACCCATCGAGGNCCGAGGGAGCCCCTCCATGGCCGGTAAGACTGCTCAAAAATAGCGCCCTTAATTTCTGCATTCTGAGCGACCGCGGCTTTCGCATCCTGGTCCCCGTCGCCTGATCCGAATGCTGATTCCATCCGGGTTACACCGTCGGAAATGTCCACCTCTTTGCTCAAACTGAAACCCCCATATGGTCATCCGTCATGAGGTCGTCAGTGCCCTTTACCCCTTCACCGAGCTTTTCCATTATGAGGAGGAAGATGTCCTCTAGATCGGGTTCGTAGTCGGCCATCTTCCTTACTTGCACCCCACACGCAGACGCTGCTTCCATTATCCTGGAGTATGTTTCGTCGCCCTCCTTCGATACCCTCATGTTTCTCCCGAGTCTTCTCACGGACATTCCCATCGAACTGAGTTGCGATTCCATTTCAGAAGCACCGCCCCAGACTGATATTTCGATTTCCTCCTCGACCTGGCTAACCAACTCGTCGATGTTGCTCTGNACGACTATTCTTCCCTTGTGTATCATTACAATTCTGTCGCACACCTCTTGGACGTCATCCATCACGTGGCTGCTCATTATTACAGAACGCCCTCCCTCTGTTACGGTTTTTCTTAGAGTATCGAGCATGAACTTCCTGGCCCTCTGATCGAGGCCGTTAGTCGGCTCATCACAAATCAAAATCTCAGGGTCGTGAACTAGTGCGCATGCCAACTTNGTTGCCTGCTTCATCCCNGTGCTAAATGTCTCAATCTTCCTATANCTCTGATCNTTCAATCCGACATACTCCAGAACCTCATGCGCNCTCTGNGTCGCTGANGANGTATTCATNCCCAGNAATTCCCCCGAATAGCGAACNTGATCGATTGCATTTAGTCCGGGATCCAACGAGTCATACTCTGGCATGTAACCAATTTTCGAACGGATTAGGTGCCCCTCCGACCTCATGTCCAGATTGAGGACCTTGCCCTCTCCAGAAGTCGCCCTGATTAGTCCGAGGATGCATTTGAACAGTGTCGATTTACCAGCCCCATTCGGACCTAGGATGCCAGTGGCACCATGGGGAATGGAGAGATTTACATCATCCAAGGCGAGGTGCGGACCGTACATCTTGCGCAGTGCGTTAGCCTCTATCAGAGGCTGAGATGTTGATTCTGGAGTCATGNTGCCACCGACTCCCTAAAGGGAGTCGTCACTCGCTCGATGGTAGGTCTCTTGAACTAATCCCCGGATAGTTACAATTTCATGGCTCGAATTGGTTAGTCTTCCTTTAGAGCGCCGTCCCTGATTTTTACGGCTATTCCCTTTCTGAATAGGGACATCTCCAGNGCGGTGGACTGTGCAACTCCGTGGGCGACAAGTTCTCCCGAGGAAGAGACGACAANACAGGGTTGCCCTGGAGTTATGTGCGGATCCGCNCCCTCAATATAGCCATGCATCACATTCCTCCCCTTGCCAACAAATGGGATGGCATCTTCGGAAAGTAGAACTCTGGGCACCCCTGGGTGATCTTCCTCCGGGATTGCTTCAGATGAGTCGAACCTAGGAGGGGGCTCAGGATTAAATGAATGCAATTTTCTAGCCCCTGCTATGGCTAATGAAATTCCCCCATCTGTCAGCCTTGGGGAAATGAGGTGCTCATCATCAACAGTGACATTGATGATTCTATCAGTCTTGGATTTTCGTGTCCCCATATTTTCCGTCATCTCACAAAGTTCACTTGGCTTAATGGCGCAAAGGACCGAGAGTTTGTCCACTACAGAGCACCTATCCATCCAGAGCCTTACGTCCATTGCCCCATCAGGGGAATTTTCTGGAACCTCCCCGGGTTTGGATACGACATATGGGATGCCCCCTAATCCAAGTGTTTCAAGGTCCTCACCCAACTGCTCATCGTCCGTTGAGTCTAGCCAAATAGCCTCTGGGCCATCGATATGGCAGAATGGTGAGACGTCTTCGAAGGAAAATGGTATTACTCCTACGGGAGTAGATATTACGACAACAGATTTTGGGACTTCGATGAGCTCCTCTATGGCCGTGTGAAGGCATGTATTTCTCCAAGGCGGGGGCTTTCCCTCCAGAACTACCACCCTATCTGGGGGGCCACTTGACCCGTCCCACCACGAGCCTGGCAATCTCCACCTTAGGGAAATAAGGGCCATCATGTGAAGTATGTGTGGCCTTGAGTCTATATCCTCGGAAATGGGCTCCCCACCGCCCCTAACTGGATTCGTAGATGCCATCAAATCAAGAAGAGCGTTTCCCGCCTCATTCTCCTCCAACTCCTCCAACTCGTCGATGACCCAAAGAAACGCCTCACGCAGCCTTGGCGAGGAGTGGCTCCTTTTTTCTGCGAGTTCCCAGATTGTGCCATTCCTTACTGCCTCTCGGCACCTGGCAAGTTCTGCTTGAGTAACTTCCAAATTGTGGTGGGAAAGTAGGACGGTTCTTTCATCCCTTTCCATATCCCTGACCTGTGCAGGGGTCTTCCCAAACAGTGCCGATGAGTTGGTTGGCCACTCCTGCAGGCCCTCCAACTTGACTGTGCCTTCCGGAGTCAGAAGTCTGTCATCCCGGGCAAACAACGCATAGGCCGCACTATCGAAGAGATCCACCCCTAGGGCGATTGAGAGTGGGAACAGCAATGGGTGCCCACATCCAAACATGTGTATCGGGCGATTGCGGGGTATGGTGGACCTCGAGGCTAGTATTATTCCGAATAGCTCACGGTATCGCTGCTTCTCCATCAAAGGGACTATGCCGCCAATTGGGTGTACTGCAAAGCCCCTGTGCTCTGACTCGGCTAGTCCCATCAGCCCTCCTGCCTCAGCACGTAGGTCATGATGCAGGCCACCTTGAATTGGGCCATTTAGTAAGAGTTGTTCGCCCGCTTCCTCCAATGAGGGTACTGCCCTGAGGGCAGTCTCTGATACTGCATCCTCTAGTTCCTCCCTGCTCATGTCAGGACGTCCGAACACATCCAGCATTGTTCCGATATCGACACCGATTTCCCTCTGGAATGACACTATCTCCTCAACGCCGACTTCGACATCCCCATACACATAGGACTGGAACGTCCCGGAGTCGGTTACTACGATACCGGGGAAATCGAGAAGTTCGTGTATCCCCTTCTCTAAAGCTGGAGATCTCAGCTTCTCGTGCTTCCAAATGACATATGAGTTTGTAATCAGGGCATCTACCCCATACATCTCCCACATCTCCCGAGGCTCTATTGTCCTCAAGTTGGGATTGACTACTGGTAACAACATAGGGGTAGTGAGGATACCGTGGTTGGTGTGAAATTTACCGATTCTGGCTGCGCCGTCCCTGCTCACAATCTCGAAAAGTCCCAAATCCTGTGGCCGGCAAGGATCCGGGTCGGGTCGCTTCGCCATGGGTTGCGCTGGGCGTTTTCGTCATCAACCCTCGCTCGCACGTGTCAATGCCGTCAGAGAGACCTTGCCGTCGACGAGTGACATCTGAACTTCGTCTCCGGTGTTGACCTCGATTGTTGGATCGGCATCGAATCCATGGGCGTATGGGACATTCAACAGGGAAGCGGCTGGAAGGGTCAATGGGCATACGTCGCGATTCACGATTGCCTTGGGGCCTTTGCCAGTGTAGATTAGTCCCATCAGGACGAATGGTGCGACCGTTGATCCTGATCCCTTCGGATATATCAGAATCGTATCCTGGATGGGAGTTCCATCGAGGGGGTGCCCGGGTTCCTCGATGACCCCTGTGTCCCTGTTGACGTAACCGAGATATGTAATTGGGACGTCGGTAACCAATGCCTTGCCGGAGACCTCCCATGAGTCCTGGCTGGGTATTCCGACCCCACTTACGAGTAGCTCGCCAGAAATGTGAGTCTTGGAAGTGGCCATCGGTTTGGCTTCCTTGGGATTCAGTACTGGCCTTGGTCCTGTCAACAATTCTGGGTCGAAGGCATGGGATACGCAGTCGTGAATATTGGCTACGCTGGTCGGCATCCTGTTTAGGCCGCTAGTGAGATAATGCTCCGCCTTCAGGGAGTTCGTCAGAAGGTGGTTGAACCTTGACCTATTGTAGGGTGTGACTTCAGGACACGTGTCCTTGAGGACCAAGGCACCAGCTTCCTCGAGGATGTCGAGAGTGCCGTCTGCAGCTATCAAATCGTAATTGTGCGAGCTCATGAATACCCAGAGGCGCTGGTCGGGTATTGCCTCACCGAGCTCCATCCTAGCCCTGACCGATGCAGCCGCGGAGCGTGCTTCTCCGACACTTGCCTGGGGGCACCCAATCACCACTAGGTCAACTATTCCCTTGGGAGCGAGTGCTTGGTAACGTTCGTCCAAATCAGACTGCGTGAAGGTCAACTCACCCTGGTAAGAAGAAACCTCTGGAGGATCTACTGTCAGGCCGTCCGCCCAGAGCATCGGGCACCCGTAGTTAGCCGCAGACGCAGTAAGTGCCTTGCGCATCTCGAATGTGCCCCGGGGGAGGCCAGTGATTCTCGGCATGGGCCCCCAGGGTATTTCCCACTCTGGCAGCAATTTCTTCCCAATCCAGTCACCGAGGATGCTCCAGTCAGTAGGATCGTCCATCTCGCATTCAACGTTCACCAGGATGTTCGGAACTCTGTTCTCTTCGATGTGCAGCCCCCATAGGGGTGCCCAGCCAGTTATCGCCGTGGCGAGTGCGGAGAGTCCGGACTCCCGGTTAGTGACCAATGAAGTGTATGAATTGGAGAAGCATACAGCGTTGGACTCGGCCCATGACCCGATTCCATCTTCGGGATCGATTCCACGGTCATATGGGGTGCAAGACAGGGTCGCCTCGATTCCGAGATTCGAGTAGGACTGGACAATCTCGAACTGCTGCTCGAGGAAGTCGGGATAGTCGATTCCCATTTCGTCCATTTTATCGTGATCGCATCCTGCGGAGTTTAGTGTGGTGGGTATCGAGACCTTGCCTCCCGGATCCCCAGAGAGGTCTGAGAGGAACCTCCTGAGTCCATGCCCCCCAGTAATGACGCTGACACCCGAGACATGTGCGTGTTCGACTCTGACGAATTGCCTGGCGCCCGCCGTGGCGGCAAGATCGACCACCAATCGTGATGCCTTCTGCTTGGTGGGTCCCTGCTCCCCCGAGAGCATGGAAAGTAGTTCAGCAGGGACTTCCACGGATAATGCCGTGAGATGCCACTCCTTCAATCCGACGTATTGGAAAACGTTAATTCTCGATTTGAGGCGGTTTACAGGGAGACCCGAAATTGGGCGAAGTGGGTAAAGTCACCTTATGAACCGGCATTAGCACGGGCCGTCATGGAGTCCTCCGGGGATATGCCTAGGTCGATTGCTGTCGTGGCTAGTGTCCTCCTGATCATGGCCCTGGTCACAAGTGCCATCGGAGCAAACTCGGTTGACATCGGCGGTTTCCCAGCGGTGTTTCTCTGTGCTGTGATTGCCCTCGGAGTCCAATGGTTGTCTTGGGTGCCTGCATCGGCCAGACAGACAGAGCGATTCTTCGACCTCATCGGAGGAGTGACTTTTCTGGCCATTGTCGTTTTCAGCCTATGGGCAGGCTCACAGTCAGAGCCTCCGAGTTCAAGGGAGTGGCTAGTCAGCGCACTAGTCGTCATCTGGGCCTTGCGGCTCTCGGGTTTCCTCTTCCTGAGGATCCATCGCGCTGGGAAGGACGGGCGCTTTGACCAGCTGAAGACATCCCCCGTAAGATTCGTAATTCCATGGACCCTGCAAGGACTCTGGGTATTCCTAACGATGAGCGTGGTAGTGGTAATCAATAGCCAATCCGGGCCATCCCCGGACCTTTCGATATGGGATGGGATGGGGATGACGCTGTGGCTAATCGGATTCAGTATCGAAGTCGTGGCAGACACACAGAAGACCGTGTTCAATTCCAAGCCAGATAATCAGGGGAGGTGGATTGACGAGGGGCTGTGGGCGCGCTCCC
>PBSO01000019.1 GCA_002726275.1 Methanobacteriota archaeon
CGCTCATGCTAACGCTATTCCGCAAGGCGGCCGGGGGTAAGGACGTATCGACTGCCCACGTAGTGGGCAGAAAGGCGTTCTCAGTCCCTTCGGCTAGCGATAGCAGCGCCTAGGAGGCCCAGAGCACCGAGTACTGCCCCGAATCCGGGCAATGCAGGTGGCATAGCCGCTGAGTCTGATGAGTACTCGGATGCCCAAGTATCGTAGAACTCCATATTGTCAATCTCAACGCCCTCATACTCGCCCCATTCGAGCGATATTTCATCTCCGGGCGAGACTAGCCCGTCACCATCGTGATCAGTGTAGGCTATCGTGACGCCTTCCGCTTCTCCGCCGGTCAGCGGGATGTTGAACTCGATTGTGCAGTCGCTTAGATCCGGCTGAATCATCTCCTCCTCATCCTCATCATACTCTTCCGCGCAGTCGCTGAGGAAGTGAGCCTCGAAGTCAATGATCGGGGCGTTAAGTGTCTGGTTCTCTGCGACAATTAGGGTAGTTGACTCCGGTAGTGTGTCGTGCTGATCATCATCGCCGCCATCGTCAAACTCGTCAGAGCCGTCACCGCAGTCGTCCCAGCCATCATTGACCCAGTCCATCGGTACCTCATCGCCGTTGTCGCAGATGAACGTCTCGTCGCCATCATCGCCATCGTCATCATCGTCTGACCCTGACCACTCGTCTCCTTCTGCAGAGTGCTCGAATTCCTCGCTCTGTCCGAAGTCGTCAGTGCAGTGCCAGCCGTCATCCTCGTGGTCCTCACAGTAGTACCACCATGTGTCCCAGTCCTCGTCATCCTCGGAATACTTGCACCACCAAACTGTTTCCTCATCGCCTGAGTTTCCATTCCACTCGCAATAGCCATCGCCCCAGTCATAGTCCATCCAAGAGACGTCGTTTTCACCATCATCGCCATCGTCACCGTCGTCATCCTCAACACAGGTAGTAAATTCATCGAGATTGAGCAAGTCGTCCCCATCGGTATCACACCAGGAAAACCATTCGGACAATTCCTCCTCGTCGACCTCATCATCCGAATCGTCTCCTGCCTCGTTTTCGTTGCTGAAATCGATGATGTCTTGGATGCTCACATAGCCGTCTTCGTCCGTGTCTATATGGCCGAACATCGCCCCAGGATCCTCGTCACCCTCATCGGGTAGCGTGTCTACGATGCCGTCGATGAAGCACTGCATCTCGTCGATATCGATAAGGTCGCTGTCATCGTAGTCGCAATCATCGAACAGGATTGTGACCTCGTCGTAGTCGAGTTCGGGGTTTTCTGGATCGGAATCCCAGGCGTCCTGGAACTCCTGGTAGCTCATGTATCCATCTCCATTCGCATCTACGGTCTCCATGGCCTCCTCTGGAGTGGGGGGGCCATCGCCGTCATCGCCGTCATCGCCGTCATCACCATCATCGCCGCCATCGTCAAACTCGTCAGAGCCGTCACCGCAGTCGTCCCAGCCATCGTCGACGTGGTCCATCGGGACCTCGTTGCCGTTGTCGCAGTGGAACGTGTCTTCCTCGTCGTCCCAATCGTCATCTTCATCTTGGCCCTCCTCGAACCAGATTGGGTTCGAGGTCTTTGGCAGGGTCTCATCCACCTCGATGACTATCGAATCTCCCCACATAATCTCGTACGTCATTGACGAGGTCGCAGAGCCGTTGTCGCTTTCCATGCTGAAGGACATAAGGTCCTCATTCTGATCTATGTGAATGGTCATAGTGATCTCTGCGCCATCCTCGGTATACGCCATTGTCATGGTCTGGGACTCCATATCGTCGCTCATAGTGATTGTAATTTCTGCGTCTTCTGGGAACTCATCATCCCCATCATCATCCCCATCATCCCCATCTCCTTCAGAGAAGAGTCCGGACTGTTCTGCGATTACCTCCAAAACATTGGGAGTTGCGTCTCGGGTTTGGTAGGAGCCGGATTCTGCTTCTCCTTGTGCCATCATTCCGCCCACCGAGTAGTGGACATTGACAATCTCGCCGACCTGGACATGAGTGTATTCCATTTGCATCAACGCTACGATTGAAAGTGAGTTGTGAACATAGACTGCATCGTTGTCAAGATCCGCCATTACGATGTCTTCTATCTCGACATCCATCTGCATCCCCAAATCTTGGTTCCACTCGCTCGAGCTGATTGATTGTGAATATCCAGCCTTGGGAGTTTCTTCTAGCATGTCTTCGATGCTTCCGACATCATTCATGGAATCTATGAAAGTCTCCATGGTGGCCATGTAAATACAGTCTCCAACTAACTCGGAGGTGGCATTATCGTCGTAATTTGCGGCGTTCTCGTCCATGCATCCAAGGATATCGTCAATGAGTTCCTCGTCGAGGCACCCTGCCAGTGGTGCTGAGACCAGAATTAGGCTTGCTATCAATACATGTAGTCTTGTCATTGTCCCTGACGCACAAAATCGGTCTTATCAACTATGTGGCGGCATTACTTCGTAATTCGTCCGAGGATGGTGCAGGGGACAGGATTTGAACCTGCGAAGCACTACGCACTGGGACCTAAACCCAGCCCCTTTGACCAACTCGGGTACCCCTGCTTGGCCTGCCGTGTCGCTCTTTGGTCAAGAAGTCAACGTAGGCTCGACCACTTGCGCAATAGGGTCTTAACCGGGACGTGTGGCCAGCGGCTCATGGCACGTATTGGGGTCATAGGCCTGGGCAACTGGGGCACTGCCTTGGCCCACATATGGTGCAATGACGGCCACAACGTGCTCGGTTGGACCATTGAGAATGAGGTCTATGAGTCGATAATGACTGATGGGATAAACAGGAAGTACCTCGATGGGCACCACATGCCCGACCTCCAAGTCACGATGGAGCTCTCCGACATCACTGAGACCTGTGAGATACTTGTCCTCGCACTCCCCAGCGGGGTGATTCTGTCTGTAGTTGACGACCTAGTGCCGCACCTGCGGCCTTCCCACGTGCTCCTGGACCTGGCAAAGGGGCTTGCTCCGATAGACGAGGGTGGCTCGGGCCTGATCTCTGATGCGATTGAGGGTAGGCTCAAGGATTCGGGCAAGTCGAATCCGGTAATCGTCATGACTGGCCCTACTATAGCCCCAGAGGTGGCTAGGGGGGTGATCACCAGTGCGGTAGTGGCATGCCACGACAGCAGTGTCGCTGAGAGACTGGCTGACAGGCTCTCCACGGAGACGCTTATTCTCACTCCTGCAAATGACCCTAATGGGGCAGAGCTCTGGGGCGCGTACAAGAACTGCGTCGCCCTTGCCTGCGGACTTGTTGACGGCCTCAAGGGAACTATTGGCGGTGACAACCTCAAGGCCGCCCTGGTGCTTACCGGTTTCAGCGAGGGGATAATGCTACTCGAGGCAATGGGGGCAGACAGTGCGACTGCCTTCGGACCTGCCGGAATAGGCGACTTGTACGTGACTGCAACGAGCCCGAGGAGCAGGAACCGGACGCTTGGAGAGAAGCTTGGGTCAGGAAAGACACTGGATGAGGCACTCGAGGAGATGCATATGGTCGCAGAAGGGGTCAGGGCCACTAGGATGTTCCTGAACAGGGCTCCCGCTCTCGGTGTTGAGACCCCATTCATTGCAGCTCTAGGTGATCTTCTGGATGGGGAGATTGATGCTGAGCAGGCAGTTAGGAGAATGGTCGAGGGCAATGGTGCCTGACCACATAGGTTGATTTGTCTGTAATGCGGCCGAGAGTCGAGAGTCATGGCTGCAGAGGACTTGCTAACCGATTTCGAGAGTAGGTTGCTGAAGTGGATCGCCGTTTCTGACTTCATCGAGGTGCCTTGGTCGACAAAGCGGGCAGCTGAAGCCTTCAAGGTCTCAGAGAAGGACGTCTATGAGGCCCTGTCGTCATTGACGAACAAGGTTCCTGACTTGATTCACATATCATATGATGACGGTGCCATCAGGATTGCCGCTGAGGCCCCCTGAGTCATTTTCCCGACTTCAGCCCCTCGGGGATGAATACGTCTATCCAAGAAGGTCTCCTCAGGTCGTCTTCGTCGTTGAAGAATGACCTTGCGTAAATTGAGACGAAGTCTATCAGCAGAACGACGGCGAAGATAATGATGAGGTAGGCCACCACCTTGTCGTACTGCAGGAACCTCAGATACAGGTCGATGTAGTACCCTATCCCGCCGGCGCCCACGATTCCAATTATGGTCCCCGATCTGAAGTTGTACTCGAACATGAAGATGGCATGGGAAATCAAATCGTTCGCAGACTCTGGGATGACCACGCTAAGTGCGGTCTCCATCTTGGAGAGGCCCATGGCTTCTGCTGCCTCCAGGGGATTCTTGTTGAGCCCCTCGATTGACTCGTACTGGAGCTTCCCCAGGTATCCCACTGTGTATACTGTCATCGCAAGCACGCCAGCCAGAGGTCCGAGGCCAATCAGAATGACGAAGAATATCGCCCAAATTAGGCTCGGAAGGCTCCTGAATCCTGAGATGACGAACCTAGAAGAATAAGAGAGCCATTTTGGGCTCAGATTCCTAGCTGCCGAAAGCGACAGTGGGAGGGACAGGACCATTCCAAAAACCGTCGCGACGAATGCTATCTTGATGGTCTCAATTACCCCAATCCACGCAGTGGAGCAAGTGAATTCGAATGGGGCGCGTGCGGTGCATACAGGATACACCTGAGGCTCCAAAACGCTCCAGTCCGGTGGCCATAGGGACTGGTGGAAGAATACGACCAGGTTATCCATCCCCCCTGAGAGACGCCCCCAGTCACTCACCATTCCATCTAGGATTAGCAATGACAGGAGGATTGTCATGGAGGCTGCCGCTGCCATCCTAGAGCCATTGATGGCCGTCCTCAAACCTTCACCTCCATCGCTGTAATCTCAGTGATGAACGGATTGATTCTACCATCGTCTATGACGAGGAGTCTGTCGGCCATCGATTTGGCTCTAGATATGTCGTGCTCTACGACAAGAAGCGCCGCGCCGCTGGCTCGGACATAGTCTGTCACTGATCCGAGAACCATCTGCATGGTTTCCTCGTCCAGCTCACTTAGGAACTCATCCGCCATGATGAGCTTGGGTGACTGGGCTAGTGTCCTTGCTGTTGCGACCCTTCTCTGCTGCCCCCCTGATAGCCTTCTCACGGGCTCCCCGACCTTATCCATCAGTCCCATCGATGAGATTGCCTCCATTGCCTTCTTCTTAGCTGGGTTCGATGGAAGTAGGGACCAAGGAGAGCTATGTCCTGCCTTCGCGCCAATCATGACGTTGTGCATAACACTGGCATGACGGACAAGACCGAGTTTCTGTGGGACGTATCCCAACTCGCCCCTCTCTGGGCAAGCCCCCCCGCAGACCTCGATCGTGCCCGATATAGGGGAAACCAAACCTGCAATTGTTCGCAGGAGTGTGGTCTTTCCGATACCTGACGGGCCGGCTATTGCCACTATTTCCCCAGGCAGCACTTCCATCTCAGGGATGTTGACCAGGGGATTACCCGAATCATAACCTATGGTTACGTCCTTTAGTCTGATTATAGGTACCGCGCTTTCTTCTGATTTACCCAAGCGAGACCCCCCAGCGACCAATAGGTAGTTTAGGCGCCCCTAAACCAATATATGGTATTGGTGGAAAGTTGGAGAATAGCCATAATCTGCAATATCAGGACCAGTCATTCTCTTCGATGAATTCGGCTATACCTGGAATGTGCCTTATCGAATCCGAGAATGGCCCTATGTGGTCTTGAGAGGTCACCCTCACAATTCCCGACCCATCGAGGACGTTTGCCAGCACCTCGGAGCCGCATTCGCCCTTGGGAGATTCCTCGTCGACCTTGTGGATTGAGATGTCGTAGCAACCCGTGTAGGTCCCTCCGGCAGTGGAGTAGTTCTCCAGATACATATCATAGTTCAGGGAGACTAGGGCATTGAGCACAGCGGTCCTGCTTCTGACATCAAGAGTAGAGGGATTGTAGACTACGGAGGTGGTTGGGAGTGGATCAAAGACGGAAATGGGAACGTACTGATCGATTTCCAAGCACCAGTCTTCGTCATCCTCGGAGTTGTCATTGTCGCAGCTCTCGCTGACGATTCCCCCGGTGGAGAACGCCACCTCACCAAAACCCTCGGATAAGCACCTAATTGCACCGAGGGCGCCGAAGTAAGGTGAACCTTGATCGGGGATAGATGACTCATTTGAGAAAAATCCGTGGACGATTCCCCTGAGTGATTCTATTCCCTCCGAAGGTCCGCTGGATTCGACATATCCATTGCCAATCAGGTGCCCAACTGGAAGGAGCATGCCAATTGAATCTAGCAGCCCCGTGTGACATGAGGTGCTTCCCTCCATCAGTGAAATTGGGTCAGTTGATGGGTCATCGTCTAGGTGGGCCGCTGCTATGCTGCTGTCGGACCTCACCCATGCCTGTGGGAAACTGGTCGTGGTCTCGTCGTGGTTCTGTACCGCTGCCATAATGGACAATCCGTATTGCTTCCACCCCAACCATGAGGATTCAGGTTGCATCAGCGCTATGTGGGCCTCCCCTGACTCCAATGAGTCAATCTTCCCCCTCTCTGAGTCGACGTGGTGAATCATAACATCCACCCCTAGCTCCGATGATAGGAAGTCTGCGAGAAATTGTGGGTCTGAGTTCGTGCCAGACACGGAGTCATCGGACTCGAAAGCGATTCTCAGTTCGTCAATTGTCATTGTGACTTGCTGGCCGTCAGAAGGATCATCGGTGTAGTATGCAGATATCCCAGGTATATTCGAAACCAGGGGCGTGTATATCCCCAGATGATCACTGGAGTTAGTTGGGATTATTCCCCTTGTGTTGAGGACGTTTGACAGCAATGTGCTCGTATCCTGCGAGGAGCCCATTGCAACCAATGCATTTGTGATGTCTTCCAATTTCCCCGGATCCATGAAATCGGGATTGTACATGATGGTGTCACTAGGGACCTTTGCGAAGGAAGGTAGGCTGACGTATCTGCTGCTATCTAGGCACCATTCGGCCCTCTCAGCCCCTACTTCGGATGGGCATAGCCCCTCTATCGTGTTGTCCTTAGCGAATGCTATCTGCCCTGTTTCGTCCGACAGGCACTTTACCGCCCCATCAAATCCATAGTAGGGGGTGCCAGGCTCGGGAATCGAAGAGTTCTCACTGAAGAACTCCTGGATTGTCCCCCTCAGGGATTCAATGTCGTTCGGATCTCCAATGACGTTTGCATAACCCAGCCCCAGCAGGAACCCCATTGGGACCATCATCCCTGTTGATTTGAGCCAACCAGTGTGGCAGGATGTCTTTCCCGACATCAGTGCGAAGGGGTCTGTCAATGCGTCATCATCCAGATGGGCAACTGCCATGTCAGAGTCATCCAGCACCCATGCGTGGGCGTTGTAGTATGTTCTACCGTCGGACTTCTGATCCGCACCCATGGACTCGAGTCCGTATTGGTTCCAACCAATCCAAGCCATCCCGCTATCCATCATTGCTATGTCGGCGTTTCCAAATCTCAGTGCCTCAATCATTGCAACTTCGGAGTTGACAGTGAAAACTGTGACATCATAATTCGTTGATTCAGAGAGATGGTCGGCAAGAAGCTGTGGATTTCCCTCCATGGAGTCTAATCCCGGAGCGATCTCGTAGGCTATTGTGAGATTTCCCCTAGGGCCATCTTCAGAGGGGTCATCTGGGGAAGTGCAACCAGAAAGTGTGCTTGCCAATAATACGAAAATGAGGGATAAGGAAGGAAGTCGGCTACTTGTTGCCACAGGAAGGGAGTTCTTTTCGAATCGCTCTACCATGTGCTTGCCACCTAGATTCCGTATTTGGAATTGTGTATGGGCCACTCAGAAGTGGAAAGTTGGTTGTTAGCAGGGGGCGTTTTCCGAACTGCGATTCGAAACTGATGATTTGGGTGTGTTTGACGCTGATGCGCCCCCTGCCAACGTTAAGTTGCGTATCTATTCCTAGATTCTATTCACTGGAGTGTTCCAATGTCATCTGCGGTGATCCCATAGTGGTCCCATGCAGGCTGTAGCCAAGTCCTGATGTCAGCCTCGTAGTCTGCGGAAGCGTCTCCATCGTTGGATAGGTCGAACATTGCCACGATTTTGTCAGAGTAGTAGTTTGCATACCATCCGAAGGCCTCACACTCCTCCTGTGACATCCCCTCATGCTGAGCGTGTGTCACAGAGTTGTAGCAGCCGGTGAACTCCTCTCCATTCGGGTCGTTAGAAGACGTGTAGTTCTCCAAGTACATGTATGCCTCGCAAGATGCCTGTGAGCTATCCGAGGAGACTGTGTGGGAGACCATGTTGTAGCAGATCGACGTGTACTCGGCGACGTATGCCTCGATGACCCTGTAGAAGGCGTGGCCCTCTGCCTGGTGCTTGTCGTAGTCTGCAGTGTCCCCATCAGCTAGGTCGCCTGTCATCTTCGATGCGTACCTTACGGAAGCCTGCGAGTAGACGATGACGATGTTCTTGAGAATCTCATCCCGTGCATCGACTAGTCCCTGCATGTCCTCGTTCTGCATGGCAGTGAGTCCGGCGTTCATTGCCTCTAGTGTCGCGACGTTTGTGGCCGCTGTACCGTCAGCGTTGGCAGTTCCAAAGTTGCCGGCTCTCTTGTCAGCAGTCGCGTATGGCCCACATCCGTCGTAGTCTGCGTCTGCGTCATCCGGTCCGTGGTAGAATGCCCATCCCTCGTCCCATGCGTGCTGAGCGTCGTCTGGCCCCCAGTTTCCAGCCTCTGCCTTGCCAATGGCGGCATTGAGCTCGTGAATCGCGTATGCGGTCATGACACCGTTCTGGATTCCCTTCTCTGTGGCTTGGTCCCTGACTGTATCGGACTCGCCTGCGAAAGCACCAGTCCCATCTATGGCCGCGGACACGAAGTCGTTCCACGAGCCATCTGCGCCATAGTATGCATCGTAGGCATGGTTCTTGCCCGAAGCATCTGCGAAGCCCATTAGGGTCCTATAGGATCCATCGGACTTCTCCGCGTGTTCTCCGTCCTCGTAGATGTTCTTCACGCCGTCCCAGTCGTAAGCCCCCGATAGGTCCTTGATGTCGCAGACATCGCCCATCAGCATTCGGTGGTTGTCGACATTGGAGGCGTATTCGTATCCCCCATCAGAGCCATCTAGCTCAATTCCGTCGTCGTCTCCTCCAGTGCAGCCAGCTAAGGCGCTGCAAAGGAACATCATAGTCATCATTGCTGTTGTCAGTTTTAGGTTCATATTATCCTCAATCCAATGGCCGAACAAAACTCGCTTATCAAATTTAGGGAGCCCTAAACTCTTTTTCACATGCGATAGAATCATGGCTGGTAGTCCTTCAAGATAGTACATGGAAGAGAGTATGCGAGCCATGCTGGCCTCTCTCGCAGTGGCATTCTCAATGGCATTGTCATATATTCCGTTTCAAGACACTGGGAGCCATCTGCAGGAAGATATGGTCAGGATGGAGCAGTTCGGCGGAGGAGGGAGCCTAGAAGAGCAATGTGGTTCCATAACCTTCGAAAACATGTTCGAATATTCAGGGGCTACTTTTGACATTATTTTCAATGACGATTGGGAAACCGCTGAAGTGCAAGCCGTTGCGTGGGTGAATGACACCCTAGCGGATGAACTTCGGGAAACTATGGACGAATTCATGGAGCTCATTGACCCGAATAAGGGGGGAGATGGATGGTTCTCTACCGATGAGAGGGAGTTCTTCCGAGCACTGGCGAGCGAATGCATAGAGCACACACTGACGCGAATTGGGCTCAGAGATGGCCCTGCCCACAGAGGCGGCGTGGGAATTGATTGGAAGAACACCAGTTGGGAGGATGATGGGGTCATGATCGAAGAATTCAACATCGTCCCCCCGAGACACTCCCAAATCAGAGGGTGCTCATCATCAATCGGGGCGGACTGTGAGGAGGTCCCGGTAATTCCAGACCCGGGCAGGGACTGTGATACGTCAATCCCACAGTCGAGCGCTGTTGACGAATGTAGGGTGCAGCTATGGCTAAACGCCACAATGACGATTCCTGGAGTGGCGGATCCAAGCAATTTCACTCTAGCATTCAATGCATCCAACATGTCTGGAGCCCGTCTGGACTTCACATTCCCACAAGATGATGGGCTCCGTCTGGACATGTGGGACGAGTGTGAAGGAAGGGACGTTGGCCTAAACGAGTCTACTGCAGGAGGGCTTTCACCCGTGAGAGGCGGATGCATCGGAGACGGTTCTTCCAGTTACGAGCTAGTCACCAACGATGATGGGAGCCTTACATTGGAGCTGAGCCCCAATGGCTGGAGTGAAGACTGGCCAGAAGGCGAGGATCTTTTCTTTGACTTCACGAATCAGCCGATTCCTGTCGATGACCCCCCTCAGTGGACTTCTTCGGCGCCCTCTGATGGAGCATGGTTCCCGTCACCCCACTCAGGGGATTCTACATGGGCGACATGGGGCTCCATTTCCACTTGGTTTGTCGATGAGTCTGGCGTTTCCTCGTTGGATATCCAATGCACTGCCGATCCATCAATGGGGCTGTCCGAGAGCGATGACAGGTCACTGAATGCAATAATTCCATCCGGTGACGCACAAGAGGTTACTTGCGAGGCGATTGACTCGGCAATGCAGACATCGGGAAGCAGAACATGGCACCTAGGAGTTCCATTCACAGTTTCCACCGATTCCCAGAAACTCTCCGACCCGCATCCAGTCACACTAACGCCCGCTGGGGGATGGCCAGAACTTCAAGTCGAGGTTTCATTGGTCCAGAGCGGTTCTTCCCAGAGCTCAGGAATTACGGCCCTTTCCGAAGAGACTACCATCTTGGCACCCAGCTCGGACATGATTCCAGGAGGCGTTTGGGTTGAGGTCTCAGTTCAAGGAGATGGTACCTATCACATGGAAGGGCTCTATGACCTCGGCATTACCAAAGAGAGTTCTCCCCCACTGATCTCCATATCCGATTCCATGTGGGATGGTTCTCAATGGTCAATGCAAGGCCAGTACAGTGACCCTGACGGCGAGTCGGTTTCTTTCACGATGAGAGTTGATGGTTCTGCTGCTGGTTCAGTCAGTGTTTCGGGTAACTCTTGGTCAACGCCTCTGATTGATTTCTCACTATGGGAATCAGGAGAACACACCGTGGAAATAGAAGGTTGTGACACCTCTAACAAGTGCTCGGTAACATCCCAAGTCGTGAACAATTCGATTCTGTTCGAAGTTGTCGAACCGGACTGTGAGGCTCTCACCTGCGGGTGTGACCCAAGTCTATGTGATGACGATGCTGGTGGGATTGGTGGACTTCTGCCTGCATCAGGAGTCGTTTCTGTTATGCTTGCGTCAGTAGTTGCAATCATGTATGGAAGGCGGAGGGACTGACACATGGCGTTCTCCGGCAGAGTCACAGAGACCTCTCACATGGGGGGACTTCTGGCTTCATTCGAAGGAAGATCGCCAAATCTCGGGGATACGATTCGAGTAAGTGGTGGCAAGGTACTAGGCAGGGTAGACACTGTAATTGGCCCTGTTGACTCAGGGTTAGTCCACATACACCCTCTTTTCGACGGAGTTGACTCCAGGAGGGCGATAGGTTCGCCTGTTGAAGTGGCGCCGAGGGGACGTACCAACAACCGCAAGCGGCATGCTGGAAACCGAGGTGGGGGACACAGGGACAGGGGGCACAGACGTGATGGTGGAAATAGCCGAAGTTCTGGCCAAAAGAAATGGGACCGTGGCAACAAAGGGCGTAGTGGCGGCAATAGGAGCCATGGCAAGGGTCGTGGCAGAGGAAGTGGCGGTTCCCGGAAGGGGCACTCAAGAGGCCGCGGTAGAAGGTAGTCTGAGGCCGGATCATGAGGAATCCCGGACATAGGCTGGGAGCCTCAGGAACGATTCTCGAGAACACCATTGAGGGATTTAGGGAGTCTCTCAGGGTTTCATCCGAGTCGAGATTCAGATACTGGGAATTTGACATCAGAGAGTCTTCTGATGGTGTCCTTTTTGTTTACCATGATGACACCATAGAATCCGGTGGAACAAAGATCGAAACTGCCAACATGGGATTCGGAAAGATAGTCGAGGCAGGATTGGAGATTGGGATTCGCATACCTACTTTTTGGGAGGTTGTGAAGGAATTGGAAGACCGGGATGAGCCGGTAATGGTAGAGGTAAAGCAAATCTCAACTGACGGGGCTAGGAAGGAAGTTATCGATGCCCTGTCATCCAAGCCGAGGTGGAAAGTTATGGCAACGCCAGAGAGATTTGAGGAGACTTTTCCTCTAGAAACAAGAAAACGATGGAAGGAAGAGTTTGATGCTGCTGGAGTAAAGGTAGTCAGAGTCGGGAGACATCGGGTCGATCTATTCAAGGCATCAGAAAGTAGAGTTGGATGGTTTATCGCTCGTCCGAAATGGTTCTTCGGCATCTAGTAACAGAGTTTAGGCTACCCTAAATTTTATCTCATGACTGTTTCTCGACATGTCCATGAAGAAAGCGGAGATTACTGACTGGGCAATGGCAAACAAGGCATTTCTGATGGCTGGGATAGTTGTATCAGCTGCTGTCCTGTACCTCATCTTCGATGTCAACTATGACCAGTGCGAAGATGATGAGAACTGCATCACAATAGCTTTCCAGGTTCAGGACACATACTTGATTTGGGACAAGAACCCTCAGCACCTTGCGGACAAAATGAGTTCACTCACAGGGATGGAAGTTGAGATTTACCCGGTTACTAATTCGGGAGGAACGATTGAGGCCATAGACAAGGGGAACGCCGATATTGGATTCGTTGACGGTGCTGCAGCATGGCTGGCATGGGAGGTATACGACCTAGATGTCCTTGCAGCGGAGTGGAAGTCTGATGGTCGTACTTACTACAACGCCGCTGCTTGGGTGAAGGCTGATTCCGACATAGCGGCTGCCTACCTCGATGATGATCCAGACACCGATCCGTTCGCCCTGATGGAAGGAAAGAAGTCATGCCATACCGGTTGGCTAAAGAGCGCGGGTATGCTGATACCAATGGGCTACCTAATCGGCAACGATTATGCCGATGTTGTAGGCGACCCTAACCAGATAGAGTCGTTGAGGGACACGGTAACTAATTTCTTCCACAAGGACTCCAGTATACCCGAGGGAGGCACTCAATACTCTGGTTACAAGGGCGCAATGAAGTGCATGATGACTGGTCATGGAGACGTTGCATTGACCAAGGATACTGCTTATCGCTTGTATTGTGACGAGAATGATGACGGAATTGCTGATGGTGATGATTGGTGCATGGATCTGGACGATTTAGTCATGCTTCCTCCCTTCGGACAGGCACCAAGCCACCCAGCTCTTTACAACCCTGACAACATGGATGCAGAGACTATCGCCAAAATACAGGAAGCACTGGTCGCACTGAATGACGATGCGGAAGGCAGAGAGATTCTGAGCGACTTACTGAACACCGATGGAATGGTCGCCACTACAGCCGATGACCACCTTGGCACTTACGGAGCGGCGGTTTCCAACGTACCGGGAATTCAGGCATATTTCTCATAAATTGCAAAGGGATTCTGATGAGGGTTCTTCCAATTGTATTGGTACTGTTGCTCTCGACATTCTCAGTTGGCTGCCTCTCAGATGACTCGGGCGATGGGTTTGATTGGCCAGACCCAAATGAAAATGGGTGTAATTTAGACAAAGGTGCACTCCAAAATCTCGCGGATCTCAGAGAGGAGGCCGAACTCGGCGATTCTGTGAGTTTGGATTGCGACTTATTCATTGATGGATTCGATACACCCCATCACTCACTGATCAACCCATTGAATGGAGATCTCTGGATAGTGTACCTTAGTGGCTTCATCAAGTCATGGGATGGAGATAATCTTGAGGACGTGGCTGACCTGAGTAGCCTAGTTAGCAGATGCCACATGGAGCAAGGGCTTCTCGGCCTCGCATTCACGGATGATCCGCACATGGTGCTGCTCTCTTATGTTGAAGATGGGGTTTGCGAGGGGGAGAACCAATCTGATCTGGTTCTTTCATATGCCACTGTTGACGAAGATAGTGGGAAGATTGACGCAGGGGATATCAAAGTCCTGAAAAATATCAAACAACCATACAGAAATCACAACGGAGGATTCCTATTGCATGCGGGCGATGGAACTTTTCTCTGGGGGATAGGAGATGGGGGGAATGCCAATGATCCCGAGTCAAACGGGCAGAACAATTCGACTGAATTAGGGACTATTCTATTCTTCAAGTTGGAGAACGGGGGTGTCGTCCCTGCAATCAATGACTCTTCGGAGAACCCGTTAATCCTGCATCATGGACTGAGAAACCCCTGGCGTTTTGATCTGGATACTGAGGGAAGGCTCTGGATAGCAGATGTTGGACAGAATTGCTGGGAGGAGGTCAATCTCGTCACTATCGACGAGAAAGCCAATTTGGGATGGGCGGAAAGGGAGGGTTTCCATGCATTCTACGAGGGATCCAGTTGCTCTGAAGTTGCGGAGATGGCCGATCCGAATTATGTTGACCCCGTGCTTGCTTACCCACACCAAAACGGAAACTGCTCAATTACCGGGGGTTACTGGATGGACTGGGGGCCGGAGGTGCTCCGGGAAGGTTACCTGTATGGGGACTTCTGCACGGGAGCAATATGGCTCCTGAGGGAGAGTCACGAGGGAACGTCTTGGGAGGAGACACTGGTGGGCTACAGCGGTGGAATGATTGTCGGCTTTGGAGAGGGGCCGGAAGGCGGCCTGTTGGTGTTCCACTGGACAGGAGAGATTCTTAGAATAAGTTGATTTGAGAAAATATACAACTTAATCGTGCGCATCCTTCAAGCCAAATAGCGCACCGGGATATTCATGGCCAAGAACGCGGGAACACTCTGGCTCGATGCTATGGAGGCAGAGGAATCCGGGGATAGGGAGGAAGCCTTGGAGCTCAGTCGGGATGTAGTTCACATTGATCCGACTCATTCCGATGCATGGATGATGATAGCCAGGATGGAGCTCCCTGCTGCAACTAGGGGGAAGCAGGAGATGCCTGACCTTTCCCAGACCGCCAAATCGGTTAGCGCACTTCGTAAGGTGGTTGAGTTAGATCCGGACAACCGAAGGGCATGGGAGCTTGGCGGTACCCTGATGGTAGACCATCTAGGGATGTTGCAGGACGCACTGGAGTGGTGGGAGAGGCGAAGGGATGTCGAACCCACTGAGACGACCCCGATGATTGAGCAGATTGCGATTCTCACACGGATGGGGCACTACGAGGATTGCGCTGATTTGCTCGAGGAGTTGTTCGCACCCGAGATGGATGCTGTTGATGGGGGAACCAGGATGAGGATGGAGAGGGTCAATCAGACAGTTTCCAGGGCCTCGAAGATGGAGGCCGATGAGATATTCAAGCCTCAGCAGCCCAAACACCCGAGATGGCCCAAGATAGAGATGCTGAAGGACAAGAAGCCTATCTCAGAAACGCTGTGGCTCTTCATGTTCGTAGCCCCATTGGCTTTCCTAATCGGTGTCGTGGGTATGACGATCTTCGGAAACACCGGATGGGGTTTCGCAATTGTTTTTCTAATTCTACTGACGTCAATCATAATCATCAGCCGACTTACGATTGGGATGCTACAGAGGGTGAATAGGCACGCTCTGGACCTGGAAAGGGCGATTGACTACGAAACCTCGACAGGCAAGGTGTGCATACCCCCTGTCATCAGGAGCAGCAAACTCTACGCTTCCCTGATTCAGAACAAGATGCCTGCAATTCGCGAGAGGCTAGAGTTGATCGTTGAGTCGGATGAGAAGATGCCATCCAAGTGGAAGCTACAGATGCCTTAGGTCCCTGCACTGTAGTCGGAAAGGTACTCTATCTGCTCAGCGGTTAGTTCGTCGATCTCGACTCCAGACGCACCGAGCTTCAGGTTAGCCAGGTCCCTGTCCTGCTCAGGTGAGATCTCGTACACGGAGTTCCTGTACGATTCGCCCTCGGCGGCCAATCTGCAGAGTGCTAGGAACTGGTTTGCGAATGACATATCCATCACCTCGCTGGGATGGCCTTCTGCGGAAGCCAGATTCACTAGCCTGCCCCTGGCCAACAGGTGCAGGGTTCGCCCGTCCTCCAGCAAGAATGCCTCGTTGTTCTCCCTGATGGTGTGGACGTCCTTGGCCAGCTCTTCCAGATCTGCTATACTTACTTCGCAGTCGTAGTGTCCGGTATTGCATACTATGGCTCCGTCCTTCATCGAATTGAAGTGCCTTCCAACTATTACGTCCTTCATCCCAGTGGCGGTGCAGAAAATGTCGCCTATTGTTGCGGCTTCGTCCATCTTCATGACCCTGAAGCCATCCATAACGGCCTTCAATGCGGATATTGGGTCGATTTCGGTAACCACCACATTGGCGCCCATCCCCCTTGCCCTGGATGCGAGCCCCCTTCCGCAGTGCCCATAGCCCGCCACGACGAACGTCTTTCCCGCCAGAAGGACGCTGGTAGCCCTGATGATTCCATCAAGGGTTGACTGCCCCGTCCCATGGACGTTGTCGAAGTCCCACTTGGTCTCAGCGTCATTGACTGCGATTACCGGATACATGAGTTCCCCCGCATCTGCCATGGCCCGAAGCCGATGCACTCCCGTGGTCGTTTCCTCGGTCCCCCCGAGGATTCCCTCAGCGAGGTGTCGGAACTCCGAGTGAACCCTGTAGATCAGGTCGGCCCCATCGTCCAGAGTCAGGGTTGGTTCCATCTCAAGGGTCCTGTCTATGCAGTTGTAGAATCCTTCGTTGTCTTGTCCGTGCCATGCGTGTATGGAGTAGCCCTCGGAGGCTAGCCATGCTGCGACGTCGTCTTGTGTCGACAGAGGGTTGCATCCCGACCATGAAATCTCGGCTCCCGCAGCTGCGAGTGTCTCTATCAGGACGGCTGTCTCCTTGGTGACGTGCAGGCATCCGGCAATCCTTTGCCCCTCCAGGGGCCTTTCCTCGATTGCCTTGGACCTCAGTTCGGCCAGTGCGGGCATCCTGCTCCTGGCCCACTCAACCTTGAGCCCCCCCGCCTCAGCGAGGCCTATGTTGGCCACTGTGTAGGGGCCTGAGGTGTCCATGACCCCGGGGGGGGACTACTGGTTTTCAAGTTCGTTACGCGCCGCCTTTGCGTTGCTGCTCGTAGTAGTTGGCATAGTACTGCTCTGCATACTCACGTGCTTGCTGTTCATTGTACCCGGATGCGACCATCTGCTGGACGTATGCCTCGACTGGATCCATTGTCTCGACCCCTCCGAACTGCTCCACAGTGTCACTCTCGACACGGCTTCCGCCACGCCCCCTGGCAACCATGGTCACTACGACCACCACTATCAGGAGGACGGTGCCGCCCAATGCGGCCAATACAGTTGTACTGAGGCCACTGGATTCTCCAGCGTCGCCTGGTCCATCATCCGTACGTGGGACTAGACTGATGTCGATTGACTCCTCCAAGACGTACCTTGAGCCGTCGCCTTCAGTAATTCGTAGGTAAATTGTCGCAGCAACACCAGTGTCCAGTTGGTAAAGATCNGATATGTCCAGGGTCAGTGAGAAGCTGTCTCCGTCNCCNAGTGTNGTTGTGGTGTTGTACTTCCCNATCGTNCTCTGAGTNATCTTCTGTGATGTCGAGTAGTCNAGGACCGATTGATCGAGTNCGGCCTCTATCANGACATCNCTGTTCTCAGCTCCNGATAGGAGGTTTCCTGTGATNACCACCAGATCNTCCCTCTGNGAGTCTGTGGGCCTTGGTGCNGTGAACTGGGTCACAGGNGNTTNGTCCCCGAAGTCCTCGCCNACTACGATGAAGTACATCCTGTGCTTCTCGCTCTGCTTGCCCGCCTTGTCGTAAACAATCAACTCGACCCTGATCTCGTTCTCTAGGGATGCGTCAGGGCTGCTGGTCAGATTACGGAAGGTGTATGTCCACTCGTCTGTTACAGCGGCTGGTATCTGGAACTCATGGCCCTCGAGAGTGGGGCTTGAGCTATCCCATGGGTAGTCGAAGAACACCTTCCACTCAAAGAGCTCTATTCCGGATTCACCTTCGGGTGCGTCTGGATCTGAGCTGTTCTCTGCGGTGAAAGAAAGACTGATGTCACCAGTATCAGTTAGCCTGACCCTGTAAATCGGCCAGTCCACTCCTGCGACAGTCTTCGAACCATCCAACTCCAGATTCTCAGACAGGGCCGAGTTGGAGATGATGCTCGCGGATGCCAGAGGCCTGAACTCGTCAGCCAGTGTGTCATCGGTAACCAGTCTGATGTAAGTTATCCTGGTGTGTCCCTCGTCATCGTGCAGGTACAGGGTCAGAACCCACTCAGCCCCAATCCTGCATCCCGTGGATGAGGTCGTGTTTCCGACGCAGAAGGATCCCAGGGTTGGAATCTCGGGCATCAGCTGCTGGGTGTGACTAACCTCGCCAGAGTCAATGACAGCGCCATCCCATCCGGTGACGGAGTCGTTGTTCCCGGAGGAGAGGGTCCAGTCTGCCATGACTCCCTCCACAGTTGTGACGTAGTCGAACTCCATGTCAGAATTACTCTTGATGTACATGGTTGCGTATGCGCCGGTTATCGTGTCGATAGCCGGTGCCTCGCCGTTGACGGTGAGGTCATACCCTTCGCCAGCGATTCCGAAGTCGGCCGGGTAAGGCGTTAGGTGGTAGTCAAGGAGGTTGGAGAGGAGCGGTATTTGCTCTCCCCCGAATGCCTGCGAGACACTGGGGTTCTCGACGTCGATCGTGGTGACAATCATTCCACCAGCCCCGCGATTACAGATTGATAGCAAGGATTGGCTATCGTAGGTGTTGTCGCGTATCAGGGTGTGGAAAGTTCCAACTGGATCGCTTATCCTCCCCCCACAAACCTGTGGTATCTGAGTTCCCTGGACCTGTGCGGTATCCAATCCCGAGAGTGCCACGTGAGAGCCACCGTTGATTGCGCTGAAGGCAGTCGGGTCGACGTTGCTCAGTATTGGGTGGTACTGGTCCACTATCGTGATGCTGTCACTGTGAATCCTGTTGTCCACGGTGAAGTTTACCTGGTTCCTCATGGCGATGTCCATTCCGAATGGCAGGTTGCTTGGCTGGTACGCATCCCTGTACGGGCCGAGGTGGATTTGGGTTGTTCCTCCATTTACCATGTAGTTCTCTAGGGTCTCGGAAACTGACAAGCCGTCCGACTCGCGTGTCTCGGAGAGCTTCTCGTAGTAGTCCCCGTAGTACACGTTGTAGTCGGTCTGCCATGGGAGCAGGACCTTGTCATAGTGCTCTAGCCAGTCTGGGGTGGCATAGGTGTCCCAGTTCTCTAGTTTCATCTGGGTGTATGTCATCCCCATTGACTCGAGATCTGCCTTGACCCTCTGCAGACGATTCTGGTCTGTCGGGTTCGAGAGGACTGCCACGTCTATCTGATCGTGGAAGGTTATGATGAAGAAACGGACGTTTCCAGATGGCTCTATTGCCCCATCCTCCTTAGTCACCTCTGCGGAGAAGCTGATGTTGTACGTGTGTCCGTCCACCCATGAGTTGTATGGCTGGCTCCAGTTCGCATAAGCCCTATCATGAGGCTGCAAATTGAAAGGTCCGTTGTCGGCCACGTCTGTGAAGACCTCCTGATTGGTATCTAGATCCACGATAGACATGGTTAGCCCGTACTCACCCTCGATAACCCCATTCAATAGGGGGACCGAGAAGCTGTGTGCTCTAGCGTCGTCTATTGGATACACGCACTTGTAGGTGATATCCGTAACGCATTCCATCACGTCCGGCTGCATCAATGTGATATCTGCACTCGCTATACTGAACATGATCGTGGAGATGTTGTTTGCGGTATTCACCTCATTCTTCTCGTACCATGAGTCCCCAACAGTCGTGTTGTCGAATATCGTGGTAGCGTCAATGCGATAGATTCCACTCTGGAAATCGTGATTGGCAAGGGTGAAGCGCGACCACTCAGAAGCATCGAGGCCGTTCACTTCCTCGGTGTACTCACCGTCGAACTCGAACGTGAACTCCTCGACCCTGATGTTGTCGATCGCGAATCCTGCAAGTCCGGCATTGCCGTTAATTCCATCCCCGTTCGACTGGAATCTCCATGTCAGGGATAGTTCGGAGCCGGCTAGAGTTGTGCATTCATCGCGCCACTCGGTTGTGTCCTCACTGGTTCTGTTCTGCAGGACTATGTGCGTGAGGTCCAGGGTGACTGACTTGACTATGTTCTCTGTGTCGAACCAGACCACTGAGTTTAGGTTGTCCGAGTGGTCTCCGAAGTACTCGACCTCGTCATACCCGTTCAGATCGAAATCCTCGCACCTGTGGAAGTTGGGGTCGTCCGGGTTCGTGTTCTGGATACCGTTCTCATTGAGATCTGTCCAACTGCCGTAGGCCACCCCCTGGTAGAGTTCCCCGCCCTTCGACCAGGAAAGTTCCAGATTGGCAGCATCTCTGATAGCCAATATGTTCCCTTGGGAGTCCTTCAAGAAGTCCCCCTCTGCATAGTAGTCGAAAGTCAGGTACGTGAAGTCGGCACCTGATGCCGCGATTGGAATGGACTCTATTGTCATGGTCTCACTCCAATTGTCCCCATACCCGTCATCCGGATGGCCGAGCCAGTATGAGTGGCTCTTGAAGACGCCCACATTCTGAGGGAGCATCGAATTCTGGCCGGTTGAGTCATCTAGTCTGCTTCCGTTCTCATTACCGTCGTCAGTCCATATCGGATTAACTCCCGAGAAGTCCTCTATTGCGACAAGATCGGGCTCAGCATTGTATATCATCGCCTGGACTGAGAAGTCAGTTACGGTATTTCCATAATTCCTAGCCACTAGTTCTACGTCCCTATTCCCTGATGCGTATCTAACACCATTCTCCAGAGAAGGCCATGGCTCCTCGGCTAATCCGGGATCGAACAGGTTGTTGACAGTGGTTTGGAACTTAACCTCGTCATTCAGACTGTCCATATCAGTGAAGCCGGTTGGGTTAGTGAGCTCGGTGCTGATGTAATATGTGGTGTTGTCGAGGAAGTCAGCAGTAAGTGAAACGTCCTCGGAGGCACCTGCAGCTAGGTTGTTGAAGTTCAAGGTCTGGCTAACGACCTCGCTTGCTCCGAAAGAGACGTCTCTCTTCCTGATGGTTATGTTGTCGAAGGCGAAACCATCGAATCCTGAGTCATAGGACGAGCCGGTTGGGCCCACAGAGCCCACAAGTCCGCTTCGGAACCTGAATCTGATATCCACTACTTGACCTGCATATCGAGTTAGATCGATGGACTCGGCCTCATAGTCGGCTTCGGACGTTCCCCCTCCCTCGGTGTAATTCAACCACCCAGTTGCAAAGTAATCCTGGACATTGAAGTTATTCGTATTGAACTCTGGATCCACCCCTTGAGCTAGAATCCGGTAGTACCTGTTCATATCCCATCCCCCAGTAAAGAAAACTGACTCCCAGCCATTACCGTCTGACCATACCTCAATACCACACGAGTCCTCGTAGAGCCATCTTTCTACGACAGAGTACTGCTCTGCTAGGAACAGCTCAAAGAAAGCAACAGTGCACATCAGCGAGATGTCCATGAATGCTGCATCTGCACCAGTTAGATCCACGTTCTCCAGTATCAATGCCTCATCCATGTTGTTGTAGTATCCGGAGTCCGACTCATTGTTTCCATTGTAGTCGAGACCCACCCAGTAGTATCCAGTGGGGTTATTGTCTGCCTCGTACCATGAAACGTTCTCTGTTTCAGCTGTTGAGCCAGTCTCAATATGCCACGATGAGTCGCCTGAATCGTAGTCACCTGTGTATGAGACCTTGGAGAACGAGCAGGCCGGACAATTCGTATTATCCGTGCTTCCATCGAAGTCTGAAGAGTAGACTACAGTATCCGTCCCCCCGAGTACCTCCTTGACCTCCAGATCGACGTCGACTGAACCCGAGAGTGGATTGAGTCCCGTGTTCTTCACAGTAACATTTACCCATCTGTTGCCTTCACCAAGCTGGGCTTCCCCAGTAGATGGATTATATGATGCAGGTGCGGCTGTAACGCTCGTTATGCCCATGTCTTCGTTATCGAGGGTCAACACCGAGAGGAAGTCTCCAGCACCAGCCCATCCCTGGGTGTCCAGCCACATCGCATTGTCTGCGAATCTGTATGAGTAATCTCTCTGTCCAATCACTATCTCGAAAGCACTGTTCTCTCCTCCTTGGAGCTGTCCTGGCATTGCCATCGTTGGCCTTCTACCGACTTCAAAGGACAGTGATGAAAGGTATCCAGGGCCATTGGGGTTTGCTAGGATAATCTCTACTGAATTGATCTCCCTGAGATTTTCTAGCAGCAGGTATGTCTGATTCTGTGCACTAGAGTCTTGTAGTCTTGTGAGAGTTAGTTCTGTGGGGACGAAGAAGTCAACCTCTCCATCCCTGTTGACGTCCTCGATAGTTATCGATGCACCCTTGAAGTCACCCAAAGTCACGTAATTCTGGGTGTTCCATCCGCTTCCACTCTTCTCGGCGTAGGAAATGTTTCCTGTGATTCCGTCCACCACAGCGATCATGTCGACCTCGTTATCGTCGTTCGTGTCCGAGATGTCCATCCCGTACATTGGATAGTTGTGCTCTGCATCGAGTTTGAACTCGTTGATGCCCTGAGCGGTCGGGGTCATTGGGTTGGGGTACTGGTCCTGGAGACAATCATACTCCAAGACCGTCATGTTGTCGTAGTGCCCGACTGAGTAGCCCACTCCCGTATTGTATGGTGGAGTCCTGAGGAGCCAGAGATCTAGGTCCTCGCAGTCACCGATACTCCCGGGCAGTCCGCCACCCTGGACGGTCTCTCCCCAGTGGCCCAATTCCATATGGTCATAGAGTCCGTTGGTCAGTGGGACAGGGAGTTGCTGCTGATTAGTAATCAGGCTTGGGTCGGGTCCCCTGTATACCTGAATGTACTGATTGGTGAATGTTGCGTCTATGGTGAGTAGAACGATGTCGTCGTTGCCGTCATCATTGATATCACCAACTGCCATATCCACGTGATACGGATTGGAGATTGTGATCTCTGTGTCGGACCACTCATGGACTAGATTGTCGCAGTCACCCCATAGAATGGTTAGGTTTCCTGGTCTGACGAAAGTCTCGCCCACGAATCTGATGTTCTCTTGGTAGTAGATGACGTCGTTATTTCCATCTCCATCAACATCTCCTATCTCAACGTCAACGCCGTTGGCTGTGTCCACGAAGCCCGCCCTCTGGGAGTCGTTGTTCGAAATGAAGACGTCCTGTCTGTCTGCGAACCCGCCTGAGCCGTCGTTATACAGGGCGGTGATGTAGTGGCCCATTGCACTAGCGGAGACGATGTCATTGTCCCCGTCGCAGTCGATATCCCCAACCGCAGCATCCTGAGGGTCCCTCTGGACGGCGTACTGCGTGATGTGTGACGCACTAGCACCGGGCGCAACGGCGGCCAGTGGTGAGGCTAGGAGCAATAACACCAGAAGTACGGCCCTTCGGGCCTCTCTGTTTCGGTTTTGGGCGGTCTTCGAACTAAACGACATACCCGTCGGGACATTCGACCCTCTCTTATGCCTTCTCTAGGGATGAGCATAGCAACCCCATAGGGGTTGTAGTGTAAAATATCCAAAATTAGTGTGATTCCAGCCAACTAGGATTGGGTGCATAATGATCCTCTGCACCGCCATGTATTCTCTCGAGTTTGCCAATCCTCCAGAGTCGGTCTAAGAAAATCTTGATCTCTGCGGTGGTCTTGTTTACCTTCTCGCCGATGAGTTTCTCGATGTCGCTGAGGGACATTGAGGTGTGTCCGTGTTCTCTGACGACCATGGTCAGTACCAATTGTAGCCATGCCTCGGCCTGGGGGTCGCTGGAGAGGATATTCGAAACGGGCTCCGGGGTCTCGACTTCGTCGATGAACTCGGCTAGGGCTGCCATATCTGTATCAGTCTGGCTGGACATTCCCAATTCCGCGGCCTTTGCTGAAAGATCCAAGTCCCCAACGGTCCGTACCACGGAAGGTATCCGCGATGGATCGGGAGGTGGGCCAGGGAGGGTTTGTTGCATGACTGATTGGCCAGAAGATTCGTCTGATGACTGGGATTGTGATGACGAGTGTGATGATGCCGGCCCCAATGGTCTCGTGAATCCGAGAGCAGCATTGAGCCCTATCTGTGAGCGGATTGAGTTCACCCAATCAGTGTCACCCTGGAGTACGACCTCGATTGACTCTTGATGGGATCTGTAGCTGAACCTAACATTCTCGCCCGAACTCATGTTCTCCCTCCTGCCCTAGCACAGACGCTACCCATTAACTAATTCACGCCTCGGCGAGACTCCTCAAAACCGTCTGCAATATTCCGCCGTTTCTGTAATATTCCACGTCAACCGGGGTATCTAACCTGACTATTGCATTGAATTCCACCTTCTGTCCGTCCCCCTTAGTGGCAACTACGCGGATGCTGGAGAGAGGTTCGAGGTCGCCCCTAGAGGGAATGTCAAATGACTCAGTTCCATCGAGCCCCAAACTGTCTGCATCTTCGCCCTCGGTGAATGTTAGTGGCAATACCCCCATGCCTACCAAGTTGGACCTGTGGATTCTCTCAAATGAGGTTGCTATGACTGCCTTGACGCCTAGCAATAGTGTGCCCTTGGCGGCCCAATCCCTGCTGCTTCCAGTACCGTATTGTGAGCCGGCCAGAACCACTAATGGAGTCCCTTCTCCGATGTACCTCCTACTGGCCTCGTATACAGAGGTCACATCGCCGGTTGGGAAATGTGTGGTATAACCCCCTTCTGTGCCCGGGGCAAGTTGATTTCTGATTCGAATATTTGCGAAAGTTCCCCTCATCATTACCTCATGGTTCCCCCTCCTGCTTCCAAACGAGTTGAAATCACGGGGAGATACTCCCTCACCAACGAGGTACTCTCCCGCAGGGCCATGGTGAGGAAATGCGCCAGCGGGGCTAATGTGGTCGGTTGTGACTGAGTCACCGAGCTTCAACAGGACCCTGGCTGAGGAAATTGGCTCTATCTCACTGGGCTCCGGGGTTATCCCCTCAAGGAAGCTTGGGAGTCTGACGTATGTTGAGTCTTCGTCCCAGGGATACAGGTCAGAGTCTTCACTGGGAATTGCATCCCACTTGGGCTCCTCGAGTACGTCTGAATATCTCTTCCTGAACATTTCGGGACTGATGCATGACTCCACAGTGCTCCTGATCTCCTCGTCACTGGGCCATATTTCGGAAAGGAACACTGGTTGACCTGCCTTGTCAGTGCCAATCGGGTCCACGGAGAAGTCGATATCCAGAGTTCCTGCTAGGGCGTATGCGACTACGAGAGGCGGGCTCGCGAGGTAGTTGGCCAGAACCTTCTGGTGAATCCTTCCTTCGAAGTTCCTATTTCCTGAAAGAACGCTTCCGACTACGAGTCCCCCCTCGTCTATCGCAGCCTCAATCTCCTGATCGAGGGGTCCAGAGTTTCCTATACACGTGGTGCACCCGTACCCGACAACACTGAATCCCAATTCGGAAAGGTGCGATGTTAGGTCGCTTGCGTCCAAGTACTCCGTAACAACTCTGCTCCCTGGGGCAAGGCTAGGCTTCACCCATGGCTTGATCGACATTCCCTTGGACCTAGCCTTCTTCGCCATGAGCCCTGCAGACACCATCACACTGGGGTTGCTGGTGTTCGTGCAACTGGTTATTGCGGCGATTACGATGTCACCATGAGATAGGCTGCACCCTCTGCCGGAAATCTCGGATGAGTCCCCGTTCCTTGACACATCCACTCCGTGCCCCTGATGCCCGACGGGGGCATTCAGGCTCTCTCTCCAGTGTTTCTTCATTTCAGATAGGCTGACTCGGTCCTGTGGCCTCTTTGGGCCTGCCATGGACGGCACAACAGATCCTAGATCAAGCGACAGGTGAGAGGTGAAGGCAGGAGAGGGGGTCGAATCCGTGTGGAACATTCCCTGTGCGGAAAGGTACCTTCTGACGTTCTCGACGTGCGAGTCTTCCCTGCCCGAAAGAAGCATGTAATCTAGAGTAACTTGGTCCACGGGGAAGAATCCGCATGTGGCGCCATATTCCGGCGCCATATTGGCAATCGTGGCCCTGTCGGGGAGGCTGAGGCTGGAGAGCCCTGGGCCATGGAACTCCACGAAACGCCCGACGCACCCATGCTCCCTCAGCATCTCAACTATCCTGAGCGTGAGGTCGGTTGCAGTGACTCCCGGTGCTGCCTTCCCCTTGAGTTCGAAACCCACCACCTCGGGGAGGAGCATGTAGATCGGCTGGCCCAGCATGACGGCCTCCGCCTCAATTCCGCCGACCCCCCATCCGAGGACACCGAGTCCGTTGATCATGGTGGTATGGGAATCGGTTCCCACGAGGGTATCTGGCATCCAGATGCCTCCCTCCTCTCTGGCTACCGAGGCTATCCATTCTAGGTTGATCTGATGCACTATCCCACGCCCGGGAGGGACGGCGCGGAAGCTGTCGAGGCTCTGCTGGCCCCACTTCAGGAACTTGTAACGCTCCATGTTCCTCTTGTATTCCATCTCAAGGTTCCTCTCACGGGCATCCGGGAAGAGTCCGGAGTAGTCGACTTGCACCGAGTGGTCGACGACTAGATCGACCGGGACCTGTGGGTTGACTGCCTTCGGATCCCCTCCCAAGCCGACCATGGCATCCCTGAGGGCCGCTATATCCACCACTGCCGGGACTCCCGTGAAATCCTGTAATATCACCCTACTGGGGCTGAATGGAATCTCGGCGGGAACCATGTCAGGGGACCATCCTGCTATTCTCTTCACATCGTCCTCGGTTACTAGGAATCCATCGCATTTCCTTAGCGCGGCCTCCAACAGGCACCTGATTGTGAAGGGGAGGGACTCGAGATTGCAGATGCCCTGCCTCTCCAAAGCTCCGAGGTCGAAGAAGGCTCCATCTTTGCCCTCGACGGTCTCGAAAGAGGCGTTGGCATTGAATGGGTCTTTCGAAGACATGCGGTCACCGTCGCCCTAACCGGCGGAGGCGTAGCCAATCAACTTGACCCAGCCAGAGATGTTCAATAATCACTCGTTGACAGTTACATGGACCAGTCTGACGTCATCGATTGGCTTGTCTCCATTGGTAGATGAGTCGTTGTCGCTATTTCCTGTGACCACCATGCTGATTGCATCTACGTGATCCTGTCCGCTTAGCACCTTTCCGAATACCGTGTGGACGCCGTCGAGGTGGCTCGGGTTGCTGTCTGATGGGACGATGTAGAACTGGCTGCCTCCGGTGTTCGCTGCCGATGTCTTTGCCATTGCTAGCATTCCGGGCGAATGGAGAAGCCCGTTGTCAGCCTCATCCGGGATGGTCCACTGCTCGTAGTCACAAGTTGTAGACTCGTATCGATTACCGTTGTTGTCGTACTCCTCACCGTTGCAGTATCCATACCAATTAGCGGCGTATCCGCCCATTCCATCCTGACGATCTATGTCTCCTCCCTGTATCATGAAGCCCTCAATCACCCTGTGGAAGGTCGTGAAGTCGTATCGGAAATTCTGAGTGTGGGTCAAGAAGTTCTCAACGTGCACGGGAGCGAGGTCCTGGTAAAGCTCGATCTCGATAATGCCCTCAATCCTCTCGCCGGAGTCGTCGACGTAGGACACCTCAAGTGAGACGATTGGGTTTGCAACGTCCTCCTGTAGGGCATCTGAGATCAGCTTGATGGTTGTTAGCAGTAGCATTCCCGCTATCACCATGGCAACTAGTCCCATTGGCGTTGGGTTGCCCTCGTCGAAGAATTGCATTCCTGCTCCCACAGATATTGCCTTCTCGTCCATCATCGAGAGGAGGGAGTTCATGCTTCGCCTGGTCTCCTTGTTCTTGGGGTCTATCTTGAGGGCCCTCTTGTAGCTCTTCAGAGCCTTCTGCCAGTGCCTCTTCTGCGAGTCCTC
>PBSO01000020.1 GCA_002726275.1 Methanobacteriota archaeon
AGACCACCAGAACTCACACCTATGGAGAGAGAAGAAGACAGGCATTCAAATGGAAACGTCCGAGGACACATGTCAGAAAAATGTGCAGAGATGATGGTGTCAGTTATTTCTACCCTCCGGGGTATGTTTTTGGCATTCGCAGTGATACCTTTCATGGGGCCTACAACTCTGATTGGGATCTGGTTCACGACAACCTCATCAAGACGGTCAACCCGATGAATCAGGATTGGGGAAGTCCGAACGATCCCCTCATTGCAGGCCCAGACGGCGATGTTTATTATTACGTCAATGGTCTGTGCCAACCGATACGAAGGGCACCAGACACACCGTCACCACTGCAGCCAGTACACCAAGTAGCGAGTACGGGTTTGCTGCCGATTACTCGCCTTACAGAATTGCCACTCCGAGTGTGGACAAAGGAACCTCATGACCACTCAGGCATTCAGTATCACACTGTGCTTGGCTTTGGAGATTATGAAGGTCAAGTCATGCTTGATGGAGGTTCAGGAATCAACTCAACCACCGAAGAAGAGGTAGTTGACCTTCTTAACAGATATCGAGCAATGGGAATCGAGCTTGGAGATCCCAGACATCCTGTCAAAGTTTTAGGGTATTGGACAGGTAAGGAATATGTCAGAGGCATTGCAGGCAGCGCCAAGGTTCAGCTCGTAGGCTCGGTGGTCATTGATGTCGAGTTTTTGCGGATTGGAACCAAAGGCAACTCACTCCAGGACCAGAGGGCGAATAACCCCAGCCAATATGTCCGTTGGAAAGTTTGCGAAGCTCGAAGCACAGACTGGGTTGGATGGATCCTTGGAGCTCGCGCTTTGGACCACCCGTCACGAGGAGGTCTTGGATTCAGACCCATGCAGCACAGCCATTTCTTCGAAGCATTGGATGTGCATTGTGCAAGGACAGAAACGCCAGGCTTGGACAAGATCGATAGGTGCATGCCAATTACGAGGTCATGCATTGATGATTTCGACCCACGAATGTTCGAGTCATGTGATATGTTCGGTGATGAGCATTACTCTGGAGTCCTCAGTGATGCCGAAGCGTCACAAATCTTGAACCAGTGTGACGCAGCATATGCAAATGTGCAGCAAGCAGCTGCCCCTGCAAGCAGTATGAGCATGCCAGCAGGCTCTTTTGCGACGCCGGTAGCTCCTCCAGGCACCAAAGTGCCCTTCCTCGACTGTTTTGAAGGAGTTCAGGGAGTTCCCGTGCTCTATGAAGGTGATCCAATCTCATTACCTGGACGAGTTGGGTCTCAGACAGAAGCGGCTTGGATTCCAGTTGTTACTGTGAAGCCGACTACTGACTATGTCAATCATGTTGTCTTACCGTGCGATGATGCCAGTGTTGAAGCGGTCCCAGGAATTTGGACTTCAGACGAGACTCAGCAAGGCATCATTTGTGTAGTGAACCAGAGTGAATTTGAGGCTCATATTGAGCCAGGGTCGAAGGTTGCTGAAGTTGTGCCAGCAGCTTTGCAGACCCGTGTTTGTCAGAACTGTGGAGCTCAGGACACCGACGCAGTCCCGCTTGATGATTCAAAGCCGAAATGCGCAGGATGTGGAGTGCAGATTGTTGAAGGAGTATCTCCATGTACACAATGCGGAGCGGGAGCTGATGAATCGTGTCTGTTGAGTTACGCAGGCTGCACAGGATGCAGACCGGAACGGCACTTAAAGAGCCGTGTCAGACCAGGTCCTGCCCATGGATTCCTGGCGAAATGTGGAGCTGGATTCGCACTCCTGTGTGCCACCCTTTGTGGTCAGGCAGGGGGTTTGCAGGTTAGTGGTGCCTATGGAAATATGACAGGATTAGTTCAGCACACACCACCTGACAACTCAGTGTACCACATTGTCGAGGAACCTGGCGGGATACGAAACCTCACAGAGTGCCTCGTGCCAACCGAAGAATACAACGAAGCAAGGATGAAAGATTTAGCTGAGAGGCATCCGAATGTCTCTCCTGGCGTCTTGGAACACGTAGCAAGCCTCGAACCCTTTTTGGATACGTCTATTGTTGCAGGCTTTAGCTATGGTGTCGCCAAGGCATTCATTCTTGTGACTCGAGGCAGTCTTCTGGGACATAAGGTTGGAAGAGAAGGGTCAGAACGAGACGAAGAAAGGACAGCTGCCATCGACAAGTTCGCACCGCTGAAGGATGTGTCACAAGTCAGGCAGTTTGTTGGGTCGACCAATTGGATTCGAAAATATCTCTACCCATGCTATGCTTGCGCCATAAAGATTATTGGCGAATACATGAAGCCGAAGGTTGAGTTTCCTTCAGCAGGTCTTGGAGCTGCCCAGCCTCCCACGAAAGGATGCAAGGCTGTCAAGTGTATCAAATTACTATGCAAGCACGCCATCAACTTGTCTACGATTGATGAGGCGAGTGCTATTGACGGCAGCAGACCCCTAGAGCAGGTAGCAGATGCATGCGGATACGCATGGGGTTCGACCAACGTTCAGATGACTCCAGATTTGACAAGTTTCAAAGTGCTCTTGATGACTGGCAAAGGTTTTACGCCAGCCCAGCAGGCATGGCCCGCGATTACGTTGGAAGGCTTTGCCCAGCTTGGTGGGAAACGAGCACAGAAGAAACATCTTGGTCCAATGCGGTCTTTGAATTGGACAGACCACGCAAACATGACCAAGCAACAGCAGATAGACCTTGTCGATATTGATATCAAACTACTGCGGTGGGTTTCAGAAATTGTTTCAGATGGATCCGAAATCAGGTCCCTTGCAGGAAGATCGGCTCGACTCGGAGACGGTACTTCCAGAAACCCAGTTGATCGCGACAAATTGTTGGAGCAACGCTCGAAAGATATTGCAGGAATTATTGGACAGGTTCGCAACTTCGACCTTGATGAATACCTTAGTGATTGGGAACCGGCCGGCGAGGCATTGCCATGGGGTATTGGTGAAACCCAGTGGGTCAGTGAAAAGACCGCCGCCGTCTTTGTTCCGAGGGCATTCCTTGCTTCTGGAATTGCTCCTGTCATCAAAGTCTTGTATGTGCCTGACTACCTGCCGCTCTCTCAAAGGGTTTCCGTTCAACAGAAGGTGTACCTTGAGATGAGCCGACTTTTACCAGGATTTGAAGTCAAACTTGCCGTTGCCGATGGCCCCTTTGAAGACGACGATGGTGCCAGTTCTTTCTTTGATTCCATGGCGCTTGGATCGTGGGGACAGAAGTATTTGCAGAAGCAGCTAGCAAGGCTCAAAGTTGACTTTCATGTGTCAGTGATCAAAGTTGCCCGCAGTGCAGCTATGCATAAGCCAAGGATCATTGTTGGCAGAGGACAAGGTGGATTGATAGCTTTAGGGTACCGGCATCCAGGATTTCTTGAGGATGTCCTCTTCACACGGAACGTGCAACCGGGAGAGCTACACGACCTCGGCCAAGCATGGGGTAATGTGGCTGCTATTGTTGTTCACGAGCCGAGACTCAGCAAGAAAGGAGTTCAGCTGAGCAACTTGAAGACAGCAGTTCCGAAGTTGTTTGAGTCGTACCCAAAGCCCTGCAGAAGGACATTTAGTTGGAAAGATCAGAAGATATTGCATTACAATGATACGAAAGCCCTTCTTGAAGAAGCAAAGGTTGAGATCGCCGAAACACTTGGCGCGATCTCGCTGTCAGTCTTGCTTGATGAACCACCCGAGCTCATGTGGGAGCATAATGGCCGATGTCAGTGTGGAAAGAAGTGTTACCTTTACGGCCAATGCCCCGCTTGCTTACGAGAAGATGAAGCAGTTCGGAACCATGATTCCGATCCAAAGGATAGCCCGGTGGATACAGCGGAAGCTGATTACGAGAAGACGAAAGACGTGATGTTCGATTTGACAGTCGAAGAAGATCAGGGCCCCATTGTGTTAGTGGGTGCGCTGAAGCCAATTAATCGCGCGCTATGCAGAGCTAGCGTTGTGCTGCAGGCGGATGTTCCTCAGGATGCCGCCGCAGCTGCGATCAAGCTTCCAAACGTTTTGCCCCATCTTCCTATTCGGACTGGCAAGCAGACTTCCAGTGTTCTGTTTGTGACAGCTTCTGATGTTCTCGCAGCCGCGGACGGGACATTTGAAAAGGCGATTGCTTACAATTGTGCCTGTTTCGTGAAAAAGTGGATACCAGGACATGATTTGAAACTTCCACCGGCTGCAAGTGGCAAGATGTCAGCGCTTGATTCAAACAATTTGACTTTCCGGATGTGCTTTGTTGTGGAGAGCACCCGTGATGTGGTACCTTTGCAGAATTGTTGCAAGCCTTCCTTTGAAGAATCACATGTTGTAGAAAAGGGGGCATGGGTGAGCGAGCCTGCAGAGCTCGTTGGCGCTTACGAATCAACGCCAGTTACCAAATTTCTGGATAACTTTGTTCTCACCTGGACCACAAAGGATAAGTTTGATGTGCTGGACGGACCAGTGATTGGACCGCTTCGCAGGTTTGTGCTGCCGGTTATGCAGCCTTGGAAAACATTCCTAACTTGCAAGACGGCAGAAGGGATAGAGCGTTCATTGGCTCAATTGCATCAGGAAATTCGAGAATTCCGACCCGGACCCCGAGGCGGCAATGGATATCCTATTGGAGACGGTCGTATAGTGGTCTTTGGACGAAGCGAGACAACTGACCGATGGATTGTCGTCTATGGCGGTGACTTTCCATTGCCACATTCTGAATGGTCCTTTGCAGCTCGAGTGCGGCCTATTCTTGAAGCCGCCCGTGTTTCACGATGGGCAATTGTGTGGGGACGCAAGCCAAGGGACGAACGACAAGTTGTTGCCCTGTTTGCCCCAAAATGGATGGTGTATGATAGGTACGGTACATGGTTTCAACACCACACAAGGAAGATCCTCAAAGGATCGTACCACGATGGCAGCTTGCAGGCGGATGTTTCCTCACGGAATGCCGCCGCAGCATGTAGTACGCAGGCTGGCATGGGGTCCACAGAGGCCTGCGATCAGTTAGTCCATGCCACAGCCAATTCNTCTGCTCCNGCAGCAACNCCCGGGCCAGCTCCGCATACCGAGTATCGACCCAAGGGTGATCCNAAGATGATCATCGAAGGAGACGATGAGATCAACTTGACTCCTGATACTCTCAANTGGTATGACGAGCAATANGCCAAANGAGAGGCCTTACGGGACGAAGTCAGAGCAGACGCTGGAGAGACAGCCTTTGACATTGCTGATAGCTTGCGGACTACATGGGTGCAGTACCAACACAATGACAAGCTGTTGATGCCCATGTTTCAACATATTGATAAGTTGGAGAGCGGCTTCAGAGTCGCCAAGGACGGTCTGATTGAACGTCAGATTACTGTCCCGCTACCTCCTCCNCAAAACACGAAGTGGGTTCCAGTTGTTCCGGACGGGTACGCGACTGCGAACCTCACATGGAAACGATGGCTGTTCCTTCAGTGCCATGTTGGTATCATGGGCAGCCACAGATCAGAAGAGAAAACTTCGATGATTCTGCGACGAATCGTCTGGTGGCAGTCTCTCGGTGATGACGTGAAGGCTTGGACGAACAAATGCTTGACCTGCATCCGCTTCAGGAAGATAACGACCAAGCAGGAGCAGGTGCCCGTCATCTCCACCGATCGAGATTGCTATGANGAAGTCATGATAGACTTGGAAGNGCCCAGCAATCCAGCAGACAAGGATGGCTGCAAGTACACTATGACGTACATTTGCTGCCTCTGCTATGGGACTTTGCTGGAGCCAGGAGCTAGGCTTGTAGCCACTGAGACACGAAGGATGTTTGCAAATTGTGTCATGCGAAGTGGTACCTTGCCCACAATGCTCCGGAGTGACAGAGGACCAGAATTGAAGAATGCCCTGATGGCCGAGTACTGTGCATTGGTTGGTATTAGCCACCGTTTCGGGACTCCTTTCCGTCCAGTTGAGCAAGGATTGGTGGAGAACAAGCACAAGGAAACTCAGAAAATCATGGGCATGCTGGTCAAAGACATTATGCAGTGTTTCCCGAATGAGACTGGAGAACTTCTCCATGTTGTGGAATTCATAATCTACAACACTCCAGGACCACACGGCTTCACTCCANGNGACATNGATCGCCGGTGGTCGCTTGCAACGCCCTTGGAGAAAGAGTTGCAGCCCTTCGCTGTGAATCAATTCGAACCAGTCACCGACTATGTCAAGCAGTTGTTCAANAACTACAGAGATGTTCGAGTGCGTGTGCTTGGACATATCCGAATGATGAGTGAGAAACGNGCAGAGCTAGCGAATCGCTGGCGCAGATCCACTAAGCTTGAACCTGGTGACGAGGTTGTATTACAAGACGAGAGACAGCGCAAGGCTGGAGGGCGGACACCGTACAAGAAGCCTCACACTGACCCCGCCATTGTAATTCAAGTCTACGGGAACAAATGCAAAGTGAAGCTAGCAGACGGAACTATTCAATCGAACGTGCATCTTGAAAACGTGTTGAAGGTTCCACAGCATGCAAAGAATATTGAAAAGGTGGAAGAACACCTTCAGTTTGAAGATGAAGACCAAGAATTGCACTTCGACTCAGCAGATAGCAAAAGGTCTCCTGGTATGATGCTGGAAGACCAAGGTGCAAANGTGAAAGAACGAGCAGAGAAGCACGCGGAGCAAGTCAAGAAAACCGTTGCTCCAGGCAAGCTTGAGAAATGCCTGCCAGGAAACTATATCGTGTACTCTGTGGAAGGACGCAACAAAGAATGCACTATCGGAAAGATCATTTCAGTTTCAAAGATCAATGCTTCCCTGGTGGTACACAGACACCATCCGGTGACAGATCATTGCTTACGCTTGAAGTGGTTACCGGTGTTCGTTGAAGGTGGAGCTGAAGCCCTAGGCTCAGGAAGCACTCCATCTACGGAGACTGTCGACGTGAAAAGACTCCTGTTTGCAGTGCAGATCCACGATGGAGTTCTAGCNCATGCAGCTGCAAGACGNTTGGAGCATATGAAATACCNCTACGACAGNTCCTCCCTCCAAGANAACAANGATCACGAGCACCGAGGCNGATGTANNNAGCCTGCAGGCGGATGTTNCCCNAGAGNATGCCGCCGCAGCCAGTTGCAGTTCAGAAGCCCCAGCGGAGATCGACCTCAGGTCCGATGATGGAGAGACGATGATGCAGAAAGTTGAGAAGTTCTGCACCGCTGGCAAAGGCTTCATTTCGTACGCCGATCAACCGACTCAGCACCTAGTGCATTTCTCAAATGTGTCACAAGTCCAAAAGTTCTTGAAGCTTGGGTTTGTTGACTTTGCTGAAGTCTTCAGAGGATTTGGTCAGGCTACCGTACGAGTTCGCGAAGCAGGATGCACAGCCTCGGAAGGTTTCGACAAATATGCAGTTACCTACGAGCGAGTCTGGTGTCTGGAAAGAAAGCAAGACCAACAAGACTGTGCGTGGATCTTGATTTACATCCGCCCAAAGGTTATCCATATAGGCACGCCTTGTACGAAAATGTGTCAAATTGGATCGGGTGTGATTGACGAGGCCACGAAAGAACAGAACAAGTTCAGCATTATGACTGCTGAGCACCAGGCAGCAGAGAAGTTAGGTGCTTCTATCGAACAACCTCGCGGCAGGATCAGAAAGAATTTCAAACCACCTTCGGTACAATGACTCGTCCGAAACCAGGATGGGGTTTCTACCGAACCGAAGGATGTCAATCGAGAGTAGAGTACCCAGGGTGTGACGATCCAGGGCGCCCCATCCAGAAGGCAAAGTTCTGGCTTGCAAATTACGACCTTTCAAGCATGGAACTACGATGCAGGAAATCAAATGCCCTTGCTCCGACTACTCACATTCACAAGCAGGCAAGAGGCAGTATGTACGTGCCTGGTGAAGGATGGAGAGGCGTAGCCCAGCACACGGGTACCTACACCGCAGAGGAAAGCACTGTGTTTGCGAAGGCAGTCAAAACCTACTGCGATAACCACGAAAGACCAAAACAACGAGTCCATACACGGCTGTGGGCATTGGCTCAGTCTTCCAAGATGAATACTTCTGACAACGGGCCAGCCTACAAGTCACATGGGACTCAGATATTCGATCTCCGACCAGATGACTTCTGTGTTGATCTGGGAGGTCATGCCCACCGGCAGAGTCCGATTCTACTGGAGAGCGACCTCTCGCTGCAGGCGGATGTTCCTGAGGATGCCGCCGCAGCCGCAGCTCAAGGTGATGCCATGCTACAACACCACGTGCTTTCAACAGTAGGGCTTCAGGCTCCGAAGGCAGTTAACCAATACCACAAGGTATCACCTGGACCAACTGATCCAGCTGTGGCGGACACTCGAAGCAAAGAAAGCGCAGAAGCAGAGAAAGAGCAGAAAAGGTTGGACGATGCTCATGAGACGGCATTCCTTAAGGCAACAGCCTATTGGAAAGCCAGAGCTGATGCCAAAGACTGGCATTGCATTTCCTCAGATCTCTCTGTCTACCAATACTGTGGGCAGTATGACGAGATACTCAAGTCCGGAGACCCTCGACGAAACGATGCATACCGAAAGAAAGTGATCGAAGGACTTGGATTTGGTGAAGGCAAGAAGAAAGACGACTTGACAGAAGCAGATATGGTGTTGATGAGGGAAGTTCTGTCTCGAAAAGCGGCGGCTTTCTGGCTGGAGGGCGAGCCCCGGACGGCTCTGCGATACCTTCAGCATGATACCATTCCAACAGGCCCGCCTTGCAGAACTCCACCTCACAGATTGAAAGGCGAGGAAGCAGACTTTGTTGATGCAGAACTCCAAAAAGATGTACAGCAGGGCCAGCTAATTCGCGGAAACAGTGAATGGGCTAGCCCGCCGTTTGCGACCAAAGCATTTGCAGAACACAGGCGACAAAGAAAAAGGCGCATCGTAGTAGACTATCGACGGGTCAACCAAAGGATATTACGAGCTGTGTACTTTGTCAGAAGTGCTGACGGCGTAGTGTTTGAAGTAGCCGGAAGCATGTGGTGTTCTTTTGTTGATGCTTGCAAAGGGTTCAACCAAGTTGCTAATACTCGCCGAGCAAGAGAAATGCTGGCTATCCTAGCCCGTAGTGGTCAGTACTTGCCAGTATGTTTGACATTTGGGCCAACAAATGGTCCAGAGGATTTTGCATTTGCGACTGATAGAGTCTTCGCCCCCGGGCGTGGCAGAAAAATGAGGTTCTGTAAAAACTGGCAGATTTACGCTGACGACATAACTGTCAGGACAGGACGATGGAGAGACAACACTTACTTCACCGACGAACAGAGCACTGAGAGAATCAGGACTGCCCAGTCCAAGAGTCAAGAAAATCAGCCCCTGCTGGATGAAGCTTTTAAGGCCTTAGGATTCAACCCGGAACCTCTAGGAAAAGAGAAGCAAGGTAAGCTTCCGAAGGCTAAGGCCAAGCCCAGACGCAAAACTGAAAAGGAGAAAGACCAGGAAGGTCTCACTCCAGCAGGACCGGCGGATAGATCACCATATGCGCACATCATGTCTCATACAGTAGCGCGGCTAGTGTTTCTAGTTTCTTGCGCTGCATGCATCCAATCCCCAGTAGCAGTCTCATATGACGCTGCCCTCTGCTCCTTGTTAGACTTTGGCTCAACGGCTGTTAGCACAGGTTGCAAAAACAACAAAAATCTTCATGTGCAGATGCCAACGCCGAGGAATAACCAGTCCTCCTCTTCAGGACACTGGCAGAGGCCACGCGAGGAACAGTCAGCCAAAAGACCTCGTGTTTGGTTAGAGGCC
>PBSO01000021.1 GCA_002726275.1 Methanobacteriota archaeon
CAATGCATGTCTTGCTGACAATGCTTGGCCTCATTACGCTTTCTTCTCGGCGCGCTTTCCTGTTTTTCCTTCGTCAGGGCTCAAGTTGGCAATTTTTCTGATTCTATTAGGGTATCCGAAGATGATACGGGCATCATAATCCGTACACTAGATGACGTATACATCATAGAGGGGAGCCCTTAGTGACGAATATGAAAGATGGGAAAGCCGATGATGTCGGAGAAAGCGAGGCTCAGATGGACCCTCGTCGATTATTGGTAAGCATATTCTGGAACCCGATTGGAATACAATTCGCTATAGCAATCATAGCCGTAAGCATCGGATTCATACTCAAGCAATTATCGATTATCTGAGAGATCACTGTGATCCACAGGAGGGGCGATGTTGACATCAGGCACTGTAAGGCTAGTAAACGCCGGAATGATCTCTGATCCTTGAATACCACTCGGATACTACCTGATGGTTCTCTACTATTTCGAAACCGTTCAGCCCCTGCATGGATCTAAGTATACCGAAGTTAGCGTAATCCGCCCCGTTCGGTTCCCTCCCTCCAAAGAAGTCCCCATCTATCCCCTTGGACATCACGTCCAGTTGGTACCTGAGATTTTCATAAGGAGGGAGGTCGAACATCTTCGCCCTGCTCTTGCCTACCATACGCATGATGACTGCCCCAAGCCACTTGTTGATTAGGCGGCTGCCGAACGAGAAGTTGTCAACCTTGGTCACGTAATCTAAGGCTTGTAGAGATGTCCTATACGAGGTGTATATTACTGCGACGATAGACTTACCGAGAACATCATTGGAAAAATCCATCCACCTGTCCTGCTCTGGGTCCATGCCTTTTCGGGGGAAGGAATTCGAATCATTCGAATCGATATAGTGGAGGATGTAGTTAGAGTCGTTCACTTGGGTCCCATCGACGTCGATGAATACTGGTACTTTGCCCCATTCGGACCACTTCAATTCGGTCTTGAATGTAGGATCTACCTCGACCTTGGAGTACTCGATCCCCCTGGAGCCCAGGAGAGCCTTAACCTTGAAGCAGAATGGACAGGTCTCGAAGCAGTACATGGTTGGTAGCCCGTTAACCACTCTTTCTGGAACAAGACCCTCCTGCACTCCCGAGGTTGATTGGACAGCTGGTATCTCTTCCATATCAATGCGCCCAAACTCTCACTTGTGAATCCATCGAAGTGTCATTGTCACCAGATTCAAACCACATCTACTCAATAGTAAATGAGTTCTACTGAATTACGTGCTCCTTCAGTGTTTCCAGGGAAACGATTTGGAGAGTCTCCTCATGAGTGGCTGAAATGATTACGGGGCAGGCCACCCCCTCCTCGACGGCATCCTGCCATGTCTGTGCACAAACACACCACCTATCGCCGGGGGAAAGCCCTGCGAAACCATGCTCAGGCACGGGCGTTATTAGGTCATTACCTTGGGCGAGTGCGAACATCAGGAACTCCTCAGTAACTAGGCAGCAAACAGTGTGCAATCCGTGGTCACTGCGGTCTGTGTTACAGCATCCATCTCTGTACCAACCAGTGAGAGGTTTGGTTGAACAAGTTTCCAACACACCCCCGAGAACGTTGAATGAAGGTAGCATGGACGACACTAAGGACTTCAGTTGATTAAACGATGGGTTGCTAGAAATTTGAATAGCCACTACATCATTGCTGAGTACAGACAAATTGCTATTAGTGTCGGGAAGATTACCATCGGTGGAGTCGGTATGTGCTCAAGATAGCCCCTTATCTTGGCCCAGACAATCGTCCCAAATACCAGAGCAAGTCCTATTGCGGTTCCGACTAGGATGGCCTCTCCCGCCATGGCGTCATCTACATTGAAACTACAATACAGGTTGATTGCACCTATTCCTGCAAAGCCCCCTCCGATTAGCATCCTCATTGATGCTGCAGGGCCACCTTCTACACCCTCTACATCACCGAAAATGCTCTTGTTCATACCAATGGGATCTCTATTCTTCATTATTGCAACTAGGACCAAAACGACCCCTACTATTTGCATTGCTGTTGTGTGCTCCATACCTCTCCCTGAAGGCTGACGGCACTTCATGATACGTATCAATTTGGACACACATAATATATTGAAGCACGGTAGCCCGTATGATGGATTCATCGAACCTCAGTGGAAGCTGGTACCTCCATAATTGTAAGCTAAACGATGGCATTAGGGCGTTAGAATCAATCATCGAACCTAAATCCAGTGATCTACTATGGTTAGGAATTCTCCATATGAAACAAGGAAGGGAAGGATTGGCAGCGAGCTACCTCGGAGATTCTTTGGCGGTTTCTAGAGACGATGGCGACAATAGATTGGTGCCAGTCTGCCTCTGTATGCAGTCTAGGTTGTACACCGATAGAGGCGATTACTCAAGTGCTATGAAGCTGGCAATAGAGGCCCAGAATTTTTCAACTCAAGATGAGTGGTACAGGACAAAGGCCCTTTCTTTTCACGCGATTGCTTACTGCCTTCGCTTATCAGGAGATATGGACGGTTCTATAATGGCATACAAATCTGCCATACAAATCTATGATGATGCGGGAGACTTCAATAGGAGAGATGAGGAAGTGAGGAATCTAGCGACTGCAATGTTCCTCAATGGTGAAATTGACGAATGTGAGAAATTGTTGAGGGGGATTCGAGGAGCGTTTTCCAGCAGGACCCCGTATTCAGGGGCATACTCCCATGTGGATGAGGCCATTCTCAATTTCATAGAAGGGGACTTCGAAAGATCTCATAGTGAAATTATCAAAGCACGAGCGGCTATCGAGGAATGTGAGCAGACCATGGACAAAGACGAAGAATTGGTACTAGAATACCTCATAACCCTCCTCTCATCTTGAACAACATGGATCTTGAGTCCTTTGACATCGCCCGCATATCCATTGGAATGGCCATACTGGTGTATGTGGCCAATTGTGCTGTAAATCAGAGAGTCTGGATACGTAGGACATTCTCGTGGGGTTCAAAGGATGAGTATCCTAAGATTTACCGGATGAACATTGTTGGTGGGACAATGATTGGCCTATTTCTAATCGTATCCCCGTTCTTGCTATAGAGTCATTTCTCCGATTCAAATGCATTGGCGGCCTCTGAAATCACTGATAGGATCCTATGAATCTCGTCGTCCTTGGGTAGTCCCCTCATCACCACCCTTAGCATTGTCTCCTCGATTCCGTCCCTTTTATGCTCCTTAGTGGGCATTGAGTCGGACAATCTGCTAATTTCAGACCTCAGCCTATTCCTCAGATTAGGGTCTAGCAGCCTCATAGACTCGGCCTCCCTCAGTTCCTGCTTCGCTGAAGTGGTGAACCATGCGTAGCAAATGATCGAAACGGCGTGGCTCAGGTTTAGGATTGGGTATCCCTCCCAGGATGGGATGGTAACGAGTATGTCACACTCGTGTAGCTGCTCATTAGTCAGCCCTATGTCCTCGGGTCCGAAGATGAGCGCAACTTTGCCTGAAACTCCGGCTAGTCTTCGAGGAAGCTCCTCGGGCAGGATGAAGTGCCTGAACGAGATCTTGTCACCAATCTCCCTCTTACCGGATGTCCCGGCTACCAAGGAGCAGTCGTCAGTCGCATCGGCAATACATTCGAAGATGCTGCACGAATCGAGTATGTCCTGAGCGTGCTTGGCCCTATTCCTGGTCTCTTCGCTCCATTCGCCGTGCCTGCCGACTATCCTCAAGTCCCTAATGCCAAAATTTAGCATGGACCTGGCCACAGCACCAATATTTCCATCGAACTTAGGATTGACTAGGACGATGCAAATATCTTCTGAGCCGGGTGGCGGATCAGTGTCTAGCCTACCACCCATACCACTCCGGGAGGGGTCGTCCACTGATGAGTGATGCGCTAATCTACGCGCCTTTGCTTGTACCGAGTGATGTATCCGGCTATCCAATTCCTCATCCTCTTATTGTCAACATCGGAGAACTCGCTTACTAGGTGCTTGTTAGCATCAAAATCGTCAGTGAACTGGTCGGGGTATAGCTCAATAAGCCTCAGAGCCCTTATCTTAACGAATGAAGGTCTGATGTTGCCCATTCTTACTCCTCCAGTAGCTTGACTTCCAGAGGGAAGCCCTCCTCGCGGGTACAGACTACCCTTACTTTCCTAGGGGGCTTCTGCATACCCCTAGACCAGATGTAGTGGTTAACAGCCTCGTCGATCCAGATGTCCTCGTCCTCTGTCATCTTCATGTGGCGGGCAACGTGCTTCCTGATCTCGGTAATGGCCCTATTTGCCCTACGAGTCCTTGGAACCGCCCATGCAGCCCTTAGTGGGATAGTCATTTCCTTAACCTCTGCCATGAAATCACCTCTGTAGCTTACTTCTGCGCCACATATGCCTCTTGGGATGCGTGTTGACCTTCCTGTTGGTTCTCAGCATGACCCAAACAGGAACCCTTCGGTTCTGCTTTGTGACCTTCATTAGGCGTCTCTTCTTAGCGTAGGGTTTGTGCCTTGCCATGAAATCGCCTCAGTAGTTTGATAGTCCCGGATGCCTCTCAATTGCGGCATCTAAAACGGAGTTCGCAACATCATCGAGTAGGGCCTGTCCTGCTGGTGTGAGGACCTTGCCATGGTTCACAGTGCCTGCTGGGTTCATCTTGCTCACCACTAGGCCTGCGGACGTCAGTTGCTGGAGGATGTTTCTTGCGATGTTTCTCGAGCCGGCAACTGCACGGTTTGACTTGACCCCCCTGTCCTTTGGACCACCGAACTGCTGTGCCATATGGTTAGCTCCTATGGGTCCCATCTTCCCAACCTTGCGAAGAACGGCGGCTGATCTGGTGATCCACCAATCATCCTGTACAGGTGGTCTTTCTCGGTGCGTCCCGGTCTTAACGATGCTTGCCCACTCAGGAGCCTCGACCTCCTCTACGGAAGCCAGTCTCCTTGACAATTCGTCAATGACGAGGTCGGCGGGAACATCGTGGAACGTAGTCATAGGCTCACCAAGCGGCCGCCCGTCTTAGAGTCCCTATTTAATCGTGATGACGGGCGTTGAGCTACTGCTTGGATGCAACACCTCGGAATTGTGACGACAAGGATTCAAATCCACGGGTCGTTTCGTTTACCTGTGCGCAAGTCGATGTCACAGAATCCAAACATGCTCAGGACGATGATAGGCCTGGGAATGACACTAATCATCATACTAGGTTATGCGGTCTATTCTAACACCGTTGACTCTGAATACTACGGCTATATCACATCAAACGAACACATCGAATTGACCCTTTCCCAGGATGATGTAGAAGTTGCTGAATGGTATGTAACCACCAATGATGCGATTTCATGGATTAACACCACTGTTCTGGGTGCTCCCGTTGGTTCCACCCTAGTGGTGCAATCTGAGGGAGAGTCATGGTATCACTCCCCATCCTTGGGCGAAGATGTCGACTACCCATTCAATTGCAAGGAGATTAGTGGCGACTATTCGGAATACATCGAGGTGTGTGATTTTTCAACAACACACGAGTTGGAAGTCGAGGGTGATTTTTCCATAATGAGGGGGATTGTGTCAATTTCCCTCCCAATCGAGGGACTGGGATATCTGCAAGCAGATGATATTGCGGATGCTGAGGAGATGGCGGGCAACCTAATAGATGGCGAGTCAGGCATCATCACATGGCGAGTCGGGATATACAACGACGGAGAAGCTATAGATAATTCTGGTATTGATATATTCATGAATGCGACAATCCACCAATTTGTTTCAGTGAGTGAATTCAATATTGACCCAGTACAGGAGTCGGTATATGGAATGGCAACATTGGTTGGTTGCTTTGGTCTGATGCTCGTAATTCCTCTAGTCGTATATTTCTCAGCAGTACACAAGGCAAAGAAAGACGAGGCGGTAAGATTGGATGCCCCTGATCTGAATGCTGATTAGGGCGAGGGGGATACATCCCATTCACCGTTGATTGGTGATGTTCTAATTATTGCGAGATTGAGCTCTACGAATTTCTCTATGGAAGCGGCACAACGTTCCCCAGATGGGGCTATTTCCTCATTATATCGGATATCCATCTCGCTGGCGATGTCTTCGAATGAGTGCTTACCATCCATTAACTCCCACAGGGTCGAGTTCATTCTATCGAGCGGCCTTCTGAGTTCCACAGGGGCACGGAGAAACTTGGCAATGAATGACTCCAGTCTGCTGAATTGCTTCTCTATCACGATTACAACGGAATAGTCTCCTTCAACCTTATCGATTCTATGCCATTGTACTGGGGCCCTAGTAGGGTATGAACTAACAGGCACGGCCATGATTATCCTACCACTACCCATATCATCAGGCTTACCATAGATGCAATGCCTATCATAGAGAAAACCTTGACGATATCTCTCCTTTCAGTGAATGTATCGGCATACCATGACACGATGCCACATATCATACATATCAGAAGAAGGATCTCAGAACCAGGAGGCAATCTATCCAGAGTATCACTATCTCCTTAATTTGGTAGTGTTGGAAACCATTGATGATGCCAAGCTGGTAACCCTTTCCATTATTGTATCGCTGACCAGACTTCCGTCTTCATTGAATGCCTCCTTGATATGCGGGACTGCCACTTGTTCAGGTGCGACCCACCCGTATATCCATCTAGCTGCAATCCTCATGTGATTGAGTGTATTGTTACTTGACTGGCCCCCCAGAGTGCTCATCAGGCCGAACACCTTTCCCTTCGTGTGCTTAGAATACAACCAATCCAGGCTATTCTTCATCACCCCACTCATCGTTCCGTGATATTCCGGGCTCGAAAGCACAAATGCATCAGATGAGGTCGCCAACTGTTGAAATTCCTTGACGTTTTCATCGTCCCAACTTCCATCCGCACCGACAAGAGGGAGGGGCTTGGCCCCATGATCCCACACGACAGTCTCGGCACCAAGCTTGCGGCACTCATCGAGCAAGAGCTCGAGCATCCTGCCATTCGCCGAATCTAGGTCATATGTTCCACAAATTCCCATGATAAGGATAGGTTCTGACATGTTGGTCCCTGTCGGGCCTAGGACTTCAACTATGTGTTTCCGTACATGATAAGCCAATGCTTATGTTACAATCAACGAGCGAACTGGTATGGACGACGGGGGGATGACCGAATTATTGGATTCGGCCCGCTCATACGCGGAATCCGGCAACCTATTGTTAGCCGCTGAGAAATACAATGAGGCAGTTGACTCATATCCCTCGAGTGCTACAGCTTGGTATGGTCTTGGAGTTGTGCAGGCCAGTAGGGGGATGACTGTGGACGCGGTCACTGCTTTTGAGAAATCATACTCCATTAATCCTGAACATGGTGCTACCGCTGCCAATTTGGCTGTTCTCTTAGAAGGCTCTGATCCAGCCAGGGCAGGGGAGCTGGCTCGTTTGGCAATTGGCCGTGTTGGCCAAGTGGATGAGCTAGCCAGAATATCAGGCCTTTATCCGCCACCTGCAGAGAAACAAGAGATAGTAATCGAGTCGATACCGGTAGATGACGAGGTGATTGTAGATTCGGTTCCAATCGAGGATGTAATGGTGCTGAAATCAGAGCCGGTTGTGAACGACGATGATACCGATGAAGAGGACGAGGAAGAGCTGTTCATTGAGTCGGAAGTTTTGATTCCACTGGATGAGCTCATTGAGCTAGCGCGGGATAAGTTACGAGTGGGGGAAGCTCAGGAGGCCCTGGACATGGTTAGGCCTAGGCTACAGAGCGATGGCTCTAGCGATGCTGTGCTATGGTCGATATGTGGGACTTGCCTTTCCATGGTGGGTAATGAGGTCGAGGCGATACAGGCTATGGAGTATTCAATATCTATAGGCGAGGATTCTCCTAAAACGCACTACAATCTTGCACAATTACTGAGGAGAAATGGCAGGAAGATCGATGCGATGCAGTCACTAGCTAATGCATTGCTATCAAATCCAGCTCATGTAAACAGCCTGATTGCCCTCGGTGAAATGCGTCTAGAGGCTGGAAATGCTGAGGAAGCCGTGTCCATCTGGAGAAGGGCATTGGAACACGATCCACATAACGAAATTTCTAGGCGAATTTCGGAATTGGATGAGACGGAAGAAGAAAGTGAGGAATATACTGACGAAGCAATAGAGGAAGAGGTTGTTGACGCTGATGTTTCGATCATTGACACATTTGCGAACAGGATTTCTATCGCTAGGGAGATGTCCGAATCGGGCGATCATGTGGGGGCCGTTAATATGTGGAAGGTCTTACTCGAGGAAGACAGGGGTTCAGCTGACATTTGGAACGGCATGGCCGATGCGCTTTCCGCAGCTGGTCACGTGGACAGGGCGTTCCAATGCAGGCAAAGGGCGGATGCCATCGTAGAAGCTGCGGAGAAGGATGAGGTCATTGAAATAGAGCAAGTTGAGATTGACCTTATCACGGCAGGCGAAGAGGCGCAAGAGAGGCTAGATAGTATCGAGCCAACCGAAAATGATGATGTGAACATTTCGATAGAGTGGTATAACAAGGGCGTGACTCTACTAGGTGAGGAGCAGCCAATAGAGGCACTGAACTGCTTTGAGAGGGCCATTGGTAGCGCCCCCAGGGAAGAGCTCTCTCTCAGGGTAAAGTCTCAGGGAGGCAGGGGCCATGCACTCTACCAACTTGGTAGATTCGGTGACAGCATCAGATCATACCATACCGCCATCTCTATGGATCCCAGTGGCGTAACAGCGAGGATGCTGTACAACATGGGTTCGTCATATGCTGCCTTGGAGCTTTTTGAGGATGCTGTGAAATGCTTTACTCAATCACTTGAGAGGGGCCTTGATGACAGTGATAATGACCTATGCAGGAAGCAGATAAGTAGGTGTAAAATTCTTGCTAGGGAGCAATCGAAGAGGACTCCTAACTAGAAGAAACCCTGCTCGGGCTACTATATATTGTGAATGAGTCCCCCCTGGCGAAACCCACTAATGTCAGTCCGTGCTCTCTCGCCATATCTACGGCCAAAGAGCTGGGCGCCCCAACAGCAATCATGATGCTGAAGCCGCACCTAATCGCCTTATGTACGAGTTCGAATGAGGCTCGACCAGAAACTAGCAGAACCAAATCATCTACTGGATGCATTTCAGATAGCAACATATGGCCAACCAGCTTATCCAAGGCATTGTGCCTCCCAATATCTTCTTCTACGTGCAGAACATTCCCCAGGGGAGTGGATATAGCAGATGCATGGGATCCACCAGTCGAGTTGAACAATGGTTGTATCTTCCTTAGTTCGTCCAATGAGTAGTTTATCGATTCCATGGAGACATTCGGCCCAACATGCATCTTTGGACCATGAATATGGAGCATATTGGAAATAGAATCCTTTCCACATATTCCGCATGAAGAAGTAATTGTGGAAATTCTGTGGTACTCGCTAAGAGACTCTTCGTCAATATTTCTACAAACAATTTCTATCGCTCCGTCGCCCGATATGGTTTCAATGACGTCATCAATCCCGTTAATTAGGCCCTCTGAGTATAGGAAACCTATTGCGAGTTCCCTATCTCTTCCAGGTGTACGCATGGTTACTCCAAGGGACCTAGTAATGCTGCCGAATGTAATGGTGATTGCGAGTGGGGACTCGACGGCGACTATGTCGTCTATTCTGGCCAATCCCTCATCATTCAGTTTCGAGACTCCGAACTGCTTCTCGGTACTGACCATGATTCGACATTGAGTCGTGGTATTCATACATGGCGGATATACAATCAATACTATTCAAATACCACACTGTTTAGCGAGTCTCATGGCACACGATGGTTGTGAGGGCATTTCCCTACCAGTCGTATCAGCCATGCAGAGAGTTGAGGGCGTCAAGGTCAATATCGAAATAACTGAAGCCGCAATTACCGCTCTGAAATCTTCAATGAAGGGAGACGAAGAGACGCATGCCCTAGTAGTCAGCGCTGAGTCAGGAGGATGCTCGGGTTACATGTACGACATGGCGATAGTTGAGGACCCGAATGATGACAACTACCAGAGGGTTGAGGAGAACGGTATGACCATACTGGTACACAATAGGGACAGTTCTCTATTAGATGGGATAATTATTGACTTCAAAGACTCATTAATGGGTGGGGGGTTCCAGATTGAGAACCCTAATGCGGACAGGTCTTGCGGATGCGGCCAGTCATTCGGTTGAATCTGGTTCTGCTGCACGTTGGACGTGTGAGAACTCTATCTCCTCACCATTGTCTATCCATTCCTCCAGCCTCATTAGTGGCGAAATACGGAGCGTTCCCAGGTGCCTAGTAAATAGGTAAACCATTGGATCATGCTCCTCGACTACTTGCTTCTGAAAATTATTCCTAACCACATTGCTTCTCGAGACAAAGAATGCATACTCGACGGCAACACCGATAATCGTTGCCGTATAAAGTACAAGGAGTACACTTGTCGAGAAAACGACAGGGTCGCCAAGGAGGTCGCCAGATCTCAGTCTACTACCGTAAATGAGTTGCCTCGATAGTAGGAATATTAGCCCTATTCCAACGGATGGACCCAATGCATCATCAACAAGGGAGTGCATGGGGATCAGCCTTCTCTTGGTCGGGTCAGCGAACACTAGTGAGTTTAGCGTAGCGGCACGTATCACGGATATGACAGAGACCAGGAATATGTAGAAGCCTGCGCTTAGAAGAAGGACCTCTGTGGGATTAAGAGGCAGATATAGGACAATCAGATATGCGAATATCCCCAAGAAGACTGTGATTGGCATCCTATGTGCGGATTCTAGGACCTTGTTCAGCGTGCCCGTTCCATCATCCAGTGGGGGTATTCCAATAATTTCCCAACGGGTCACCTTTCGGATTAGCCCTGCGACCCACAGTAGGAGTTTTTTGTCGATTAAGATCCACTCTATGGGTCTGAAGAGAAGAGAGAGGACTACTGATACTGGTAAAGCGAAGAGGCCAAGTAGCGGGGAAAACACCAATGCTGGTAGGAGGAGGAAGTGCTGCGTACCGAGTGGCCTAAGTAGATCTGATTCGATTCTGGATTTTCTCTCGTCGTCAATCAGAAGTCTCCTTGCCTCGGAATCCAATTCGGTCCTGTACCTCCTGATCGGAATCCCTGAATCGAGAACCCTTCTGACTTTCTCTCGATAGTGCTCGTGCTCGGGCTCCATCCCGACCCACCACTTCCATCCGAATCTCAATGGAAGTGAAAGGAGCAAGGGCAGAAGGAGTATTAGTACCCCTGTTGCCAATCCCTCTACAGGCTCTGCCACGAGTCATGCTTGCGCATTGAGGATTAGAATGAACCGGTCTAATCGGTTGCTCCACTGCTGAACCGACATAAATCAATGATTTCCAGAAGCGGCGGAGAAATTATCCGAAACCTGCGCCCAATCTACGACATTCCACCATGAAGCGATGTAGTCGCCCCTACCGGGTCCGAACTTCTTGTAGTATGCATGCTCCCAAACATCGATACCGAGGATTGGGTGGCCGCTTCCGTCCATTATTGGGTTATCTTGATTGGGTGTAGAGCAAATGCACAACTCTCCATCATTATCTACACAGAGCCATGCCCATCCACTACCGAATCTGGTCATAGCAGCATTAGCAAATGACTCCTGGAATGAGCTGAATGAGCCAAACTTCTGGTCTATTGCAGAAGCCAGAGTACCCTCGGGCTGCCCGCCCCCTTCTGGGCACATAATTGTCCAGAAGAGCCCGTGATTCCAGAAACCCCCTCCGTTGTTCCTCACTGCGCTGTTGTCAGAGTGGTTTGCGAGCAAGTCCTCAATGTCCATACCATCCATTTCTGTGCCCGTAACTGCAGCATTCAATTTTGCAGTATATCCAGCGTGATGCTTACTGTGATGTATCTCCATAGTCAAGGCGTCTATGTGCGGTTCAAGTGCGTCGTATTCGTATTCTAATGCTGGTAATTCGAAGGTCATATTTATCCTCAATATTGCCGAAATGGTGGTTAGATATCAATTATGCCATAGAATTCTCGGAAAATCTTCATCGTACTTCTGTCAATACAGGCGGATATGGCGAGGGTTGCTGTTACTGATGGCATTGATGAAAATGCCGCAGATAAGCTCAGGGGATTGGGTCACGAGGTTGTAATTGGGCACCATGATTTGGACTCTCTAGAAAATGGCTCCTTGTCGAATTTTGATATCGTGGTGATTAGGAGCGCTACAAAATTGGGCACTAAAGCCATTAATGTAAATTCAAGTGGATCTGGATCATTGTCAATGATAATCAGGGCTGGTGTCGGTGTTGACAACATAGATATCGATGCCGCGACCTCTTGCGGCGTCAGGGTTTGCAATACCCCAGGCGCATCGACCAACGCAGTCGTGGAGCTTACTATTGGACTGCTGCTATCATCTGTCAGGAATGTAGCACGCTCCGATCGTAGGATGAGGTGTGGGGAGTGGGCGAAGAAGGAGATGCGTGGAAGTGAACTTAGGGGCAAGAGGCTCGGACTGATTGGCTATGGGAGGATAGCTAGAGGGGTAGCAAATATTGGGAGGAATATGGGGATGGAAATTCACGCATTCGATCCCTACATAGATCAGGAACTTGTCGATGACTACTGCACCCTTCATGAAGACGTGGACTCTCTATTCAGGACGTGCACACACATATCTGTGCATTGCTTCCTTTCCCCCGAAACTAGGAATCTAGTTAACTCGAGGAGGGTTTCCCTGATGCCTAAAATCGGTGCTGACGGTATAGAGTGTGGAAATCACATTGTTAATTGCGCGAGGGGCGGAATTGTACATGAGGAAGAAATTCTACAGTCATTGGTTGCAGGCGAGCTGTCAACTGCTGCTCTAGACGTTTTCGACGTCGAGCCGGCGACGGGTAATGACTTACTGGATTTTGACAGATTTACCTCGACACCGCATATCGGTGCAGCCACAATGGAAGCTCAGTCAAGAATTGGAGATGAGATTATCTCTATAGTCAGTAGTTTCGAGTCAGGAAATATTCCGGACTCGGCATTAAACTAGTCATTCTAAGCTGTGCATTCTAGAAAGTGCATCCGAGAGGAGTTCCAGATTATCCGGAATCGAAATACCGGAAATAGGTGATTTGAGGGAGGTGCCGCCTTCTTTCTTCGCCCTCCAAACCATTGAGTTGAATTCGATAATCGATGGCGTCAGTTCTGTCATGTCATGATGGTTCTGGGACAGAGCTGAATGTGGGGTCAATGGGAATTCCCTAACATCTACTGAGCTCAGGCCATAAATCTCGGTTGAAAGATAATGTGTGAAGAATGGACAAATTGGCGAGAAGGCTGCCATCAGATCCCTGACTATCCTGTGAAGCGTCCATTCGGCCGATGCATTTCCCTCGTATAATCGTGATTTCGCCATTTCCAACCAATGACCTGGGAAAACACCAGTCCAAAAACCCTTGATTGCTTGGGCTGCATTATAGATGTCCAGACCCTCCCACGCATCGGAAACTCTCTCCATAACTTGACTGAACTCGGATAGTATCCAAATGTCCTCTGGCTTCATTCCATCAGGGGGGTTTTCTAGGTCGCTTGGAACTTCAAACTGGCTGGCGAACCTAGCCACATTGAACATTTTTGTGAGAACGCCGAAGTACTTGGCCTCGATTTCTTCGGGGTTGATGTGGAAGTCATCCCCAACCTGGGCATCGCATGCCTTCCAAAGCCTGAAGCATTCACTCCCAATTTTGTTCGCCCTTAGGCTAACTTGCTTGCCACCGGGGCCCTTAATTTTCCAAGAGCCGGTCCTTCCTCCAGCCCCGCATTCCAATACCGAGTCGGCATCGATTCCGTTTCCCAGGGACTTTGACATTTTCCTGCCCCATGGATCCATCCCAAGTCCGTCGACCCAGATGTTCTTGAAGGCGGGTTTATCCAAGAGCAGGGTACTCTTTAGCAGGGTGTAGTAAAGCCATGTTCTGACAATCTCCTTGCCCTGAGGTCTGATTGCTGTCGGAAAGGCCCTCTCAAACATCTCTGGGTCGCTGATATATCCCGAAACATAGAGATTGGAGTTGGAAGAATCCATCCATGTATCGAAAACCTTCTCTTCTCCAGTCAGCACGCCAAGAGATTCCGCTAGATCAGAGTATTTTCCGAGCGATTCTCGAGTAGCCCTATCGAGGACCTCGGAACCTTCTGGAGGTTCGTCCCTCCATGGCTGGACATAGGAGCCATGTGGTGGCACGACGACCTTGCTGCCATCCTCTGAATACCAAATTGGTACCTCTGTGTGATACCATCTCCTTCGACTTATTGGCCAGTCTATTGATACTCCATCCATCCAGTCATGCAGGAATTGCCTATTTCTTTCCGGAATGAAGACTGATTGGTCTGAAAGCTCCCTCATTCTTTCCAGGATATGGGTCTGCCTAACATACCACTCCTTGAGTAGGATTATTTCCACCGGGTTGCCGCCCCTCTCACTAACTGGAACTTCCTGGGTCCTCTTGTTAGCAGATTCCAGTCGTCCAATTTCTGATAGGGTGTCTATTGCCGCCTTTCTTGCTTCTTCCGCCATCATGCCGCATAGGGGTCCCGAGATTTCTGTAAGCCTGCCCTCCATGTCTATTGCCACGAACGGATTAATGCCTAGTTCTCTAAATACAGCAACGTCATTCTGATCTCCGAATGAGCACACCATTAGAACGCCACTGCCGAAATCCGACTTTACCGAGGGATGAGTCATTATCTCGACGGTGTCATCCCGGCCCTCGACCGGAAGAGGCAGTGAAATCCTCTTACCTACCAAGTGAGAGTAGCGCTGATCATCTGGATGTACTACTACGACCCCGCATGCACAAATGAGTTCGGGTCTAGTTGTGGAAATAATCACATCTTCCCCATCATCTGTAGTCCACCTTACATCACAAAGCAAAGTTTCTCTTGTAACCCTCTGCACCTCGGCTTCGGCAATAGTGGTGCCTTCGACAGGGTCATAGATATTGGGCCTTAGATCCTCCACTATATCCCCCCTCCTGAAAAGATCAACGAAAATTGATTGTGTTACGGCTCGGTAGTCTGGAGCATCGGTAAGGTACTCATTTGCATAATCGCAGGACAGTCCGACTCTCTTCGCAGTATGCCTCATTGCCTGAGTGTATTCCTCAATGGTAGTCGAACATAGATCCAAGAACTCGCCCCTCTCGTAAGTCCTCATTTTCCTTCCAGTCTTTTTCTCGACTGTGAATTCGATGTTTATCCCATTCCTGTCGACGCCCCATGGGAAATAGACCTCCTTTCCCATCAGCCTCTGACTTCTGGCGATTACGTCAATCATGCTGTATTGTGCAACCGCACCTATGTGCCATGTTCCACTAGGATATGGCGGAGGGGGATCAATAACAAACAGTTCCTTCTCACTACGAGGATCGAAGGAGTATCGTTCAGAAAATGTGGAGCTGAAGTGTTCCTCCTGAATCCTCTTTTCGAGGTCTATTGTCCACCTCTTGTCTTGAATAGTTGGAGAGCCCACTATATCTCCTCGATATCATCCCTGAGAACTCACGTTCTTGACTGTTCCCGCCTATGGCGGGGCTCTCGTAACGGCATTGGGGGCGATATATACGGCGAGGGGTTGAAGTCCCCTCCTCAGTCAGCAATCTCTGTATTGAGATGGACGATGGAAGCGAGGAGCGTAGATTCAACGTCTCCGGAATGTTAGAGACACCGGTAAATACGGTGAAAGAAAAGGCTGCAGGACTGAGGGATGCACTTGGCAGCATCAATTCTGAGTCCGTTTCAAAGGCGATAAAGAAGGCGCCCAATACAATAAAGCGGAATCTGCTTGATTCTACCGTTAGTGACATCATAACCAAGGTTCCAGTGGTCACGGTAGTAATTTGTCTCGCAATAACAGGATTCTTCTCCATACATTCTGGAATAAACGATTGCAGGGACGGTTACAATCCGGACTGGTGCAGTGAGGAAGGAGCCCTGAACGTCAACGGTGATATGGCCATATACCTCCCACAAGGTTCGGAAGTTCAGGCCCAAATAGAAGACGTGGAGCAAGACTGGACTACCAATGTCATGGTAGTCTACGTTGAGTCGAACACGACTGGGGTCGACAAACTGCCAATCCTGTCTCAATTAGACTTAGTGGAAAATACCCTGAACACACATAGAAACGACGCTGGAGAAGATGACTTCGTGATATACGTGCTTTCGGTTTCAACCGTGGTCAAGGAAGTCAACTCGAGTGGGGGCAGAGTGGTCAAGGCTTTCTTCTCGGGAGTGGCGGAAGCCACAGGTAGCAGCGAATTGTCAGAGCTAGTTAATGACACTGTGGACGGTCAGTCAAACTTGATTGGTGACTACTCGATTCCGGACGAACAGGAAAGAGTGGATCAGATACTAGATGAGATGCCACAGAATGCCCTAGATAAGCTAGTCAGGGATGTGGGGAATGATGTAAATGAGACTGCTGGACACTGGAATAGGGCCGTGATAATCATAGGAATCACCAGCCTAGTTGACATGGATGGTGACGGTGAGGATGACACGAGCGATTACATTGATTTTGTATCAAATGAAATTCATAGGATTTCCATTGAGAACAATTGGCTCTGCAGGGACGAAGATGGCAGGGAGCTCAACCCCGATGCAAAGGAAAACGAAGATTATTGTGAAGAGCAGGGATACCTTGACCTTAGGATGACCCTGACAGGACCGGTTCCTCTCACCAACGCAATCACAGAAGAGTCATTCAAGCTATTCTGGGGTGTTTTCCCGGTTGGAGTCATTCTTGTCGCCTTTGGGCTCTTCATATTCCACTGCGATCTACTCCAGACTGGAAGGATTCGTCTTGTGCAGGGAATCAAAGTTGTCATTATCTCGGGCCTTCCTACCTTATGCTCTGTGTGGATTACACTCGGAATGATTGGTTTGACCAATTATGAGGTTACTATGACAGTGATAATTGTAGGGCCAATAGTTCTGGCCCTGGGCGTATCCTACGGACTACACATTACGAATAGGTATGCAGAATGCAAGGGCTCACCCAGAGAGAAAATGTCAGAGGCCCTGAGTTCTACGGGTAGGGCGGTTTTGCTATCGGCGCTGACCACAATTATCGGATTCATTTCGCTAACTTTTGTTCCAATGAAACCCATACAAACGATAGGTTGGGCGCTCTCCGGCGGTATTGTCGTGGTCTACCTAATGACCATGCTGATGGTTCCAAACCTTACGATGATGCTGGATCTTAAGAAGCCGTCTCACCCGCCGCCTAAAATCTTCCAAGTAGCAGTTGAGACTCCGATAAAATGGACGAGGGTTACACTGGCATTATTCATTATCGCCATGCTAGTATCTGCTGGCATCAATAGGCCCAATGTGGAAGAGAACATCGACTTGCTGGAGATGGCCCCGGCCGGTGTCGACGCCGTGGACAAGATGGGCGTATACTCCGATGAGTTCAACGCAGGTCAGCCTGGTTTCTTATTGATCACGGGGGATATCTCAGCTGATCCAAATCCTTTACCTAATGCTGAAGCAGAGCAGAGTGATCCCTTTGCCAATCTCGAAGGGATTTCGCAACTAGAAACTAAATGCAATACTGTGGAGAATACGACGGCTGTTTCCATAGTATTCCTGATGAAGGCCATAGGAGTTGGCGTAAATGTCTCTGGGACTCCGATTTACGACTTGATTAACGGAACTAATATCCTACCTGAACCTATCAAAGACGTGGCACAGTTGATTTTCAACAACGAGGAATCAGGTAACGTCTCATTCTGGAGTGCCATGAACTACCTGGACCTGCAGGACACCGGCGGAGTCCAGGCGCAGAATTTTCTAATCTATGTGTTCTACAATAGCATGACCGAGGAAATGCGGGGGCTATTCATGTCATCTGACTTCCAAAGAAGCCTGATCTACATAGACATGCCTTTCATGGATGTAAAGGCGACATCTGCAGCCGTGGATTTGGTCGATGAATACGCCTCCCAGGAAACCGACGGCGCGATTGATTCTACGCCCCTTATCGGCGTGGCTTCAATCACCATTGAGGTAAACAATCTGATTGTAAATTCGCAGTGGTCTTCTCTCGGCTTCGCGCTTCTATTCACCGTTCTGACCTTAGCTCTTGTTTTCAGGGATGTTAGATATGCCATTCTCACCACGATGCCCGTTGGATTCACGGTAATGATGCAATGGCTAGCGATGGATAGCCTGGATGTACCGCTTTCACTCGTCACAGTGATGATAGGATCGATATTGGTTGGCGTCGGCGTTGACTTCTCGATACACATAGCGAATAGGATAAAGGAGCAAGGAGGGACAATTGAGGCCATACAGACTGCCTGTGCTAGTACTGGAATGAGTCTGTTCGAAGCAGTCACAGTCACTGCATTTGGGATGACTTGTGCCTATCTCATTCCAATTGCAGCAATCCAACCATTCGTGACGACCATAATTATCCTACTTCTGGTAGCGGCTATTTCCGCATTGATCCTACTTCCCGCAATATTCACTGCCATGATTAAGGCCAACATTGGCCTGACTGGTGGTATGAATACCATGGTCAAGGCCGCGGGACTCCGTAGAGCTATTGCCAGGGACGAGGCCGATGTAATCGATGCTGTGATGGTTCTTGGTTCCTCAGATGACGCCTGGTGATTCGACACGTTGATTCACCTTGTATTCAGCCGGTAATACATGACAGGGCATTGGCTGATGAAGAGCGAGCCCCATGTGTACCCATGGGAGCAACTAGTGGATGACAAGACAACACACTGGGATGGAGTGAGAAACTACCAAGCCAGGAACACGATGAGGGACCTCATGAAAATTGGTGACTTGGTACTATTCTACCACTCTAATTGCAAGCCTCCGCATATTGCTGGTGTGGCCAGAGTGTGCAAAGAGGGCTATCCCGACTTCACTGCTCAGGACTCTTCGTCGAAGTATTTCGACCCAAAGGCCACTCCTGACAATCCCAGATGGATGATGGTTGACATAGAGGCTATAACGGCCATGAGAGATATTGTTACTCTCCCGGAAATGAGGGGAAATCCCGCGCTAGAGGGGATGCCGCTACTAATGAAGGGGCAGAGGCTATCTGTACAATCAGTTCCCGAGATGTGCTTTGAAACTATATGCAAAATGGGTGGATTAGAAGGCATCCCACGATAGTGGGCGCGTCCTCGGTGGACGTTCGTCACCGCTGGCGATAAATCACCGATCTCCTCAGCCCCGTTTTCCCAAGGCATCCAGCATCCCCGGTCGGGCTGCTCGCTTCCGCGCCTGACCTGGTTCCCGGGCATAGGATGGTCATGGCTCCCCTCCGGAAGCCAATTCCAACAACCTGCATCTCTTGGGGACGAGGCGTCGACGTCAACCGGCGGGTCGCCAGCGGCTCGTCTACGCCGCCCTCGGACTTCAGGTCACCATTATCGACGATTTGTGAATAACAGAGCACGTCAACACCCCCCCTAGCCCAACATAACCGGGTA
>PBSO01000022.1 GCA_002726275.1 Methanobacteriota archaeon
GGTGGATGACAAGGAGAATGGGGTCCCAGCCAGTAATTAGGAGGGCCGAACTAAAGGGCGGCGTAAGCGATCCTGAATTTGCAGCCAAAATAAACCAAAGAAGCATGCTCACGATGGCGAACTGCATCGCCTCTGGCCACCCGGCAGTCGTGATGCCCGAGGGCAAGTCACACCAGGACTCCAAACTCCACGCACTCAGGACAGGAACTCTCAGATTCACGCTCAACGCAGCAAGCATAGCCCATGCTAAGAACCTCCCCCTCCCGGTAATTCAACCGGTCGGACTCCATTACAGGTGCCATCATTGGTTTCGAACGGACGCATATATCGAATTCGGAGAACCCATCAAAATACCCCTGGTCGAAGACCCTCTGCACAACACAAAACTAACCGAAGGCGAGTGGACAGAGCCACCGGCGGACCAAGTCATCCCTCTGCGCGATGAATTATTCGAGAAGCTCTCGTGCATCACGCCAAACGCCCCCGACTGGGAGACGTATAGGGCATGGATCCTCCTAGGGCACCTCTCCGCAAAAAAGGAGGGCAACGAACTCCCTTCCCTCAAGCACGAGGTATTGGCCGCGAGGGAGGTGGGCGAATCAAACCCCCCCGGACCAGTTCTGGACAATGCGAAGCATGCTGCTGAAATATTGCACTCAAGCGAACTGGACGCCACGTCTCTTGACCCCTCTGGGAAAATAATCAGGAAGAAGGCGTTTGCCAGAGGTCTAGGAGGGCTGCTTCTCATGCTAATGACAGCTCCCATAGTCGTAGTTTCTTCAGGGATTCAATCATTGGCCGGGTGGTACCAAGGAGACCACTCGGACGAAGGCATAGATGCTAGGACCACCCACCACATGATCGGAGCAGTACTCTCCCCACTGTTTTTCTGGCCCGTTGTATCTTTGATTTTCACCTTCATATTTTCATTGGCGAACCCACTAGTCGAGTTTGCGGTTGCCTTCATGGCCATATTGACATCAAATTTCATATTCCTAACTGGGTATGATTTGTGGGTCGATTTCAGAACCTCCCTAAAATGCACCAAACTAGCCAATTCCGAGAGTGGTAAGCGGCTAGAGAGACTCATCGGGGAAATAGAACCAGCACTCGTCGTTCTCAAATAGGGCCTACTGCCCCATGGGCACATGGACAGGGGAGAGGCAGCCTCCTCGATCAGGGAATGGCTCCAGAGCGAGATGATGGAAGCTAGAGATGTCGAGGACCAACAGGCTACAATCCACCTCCATGTCAGATACCCACCAACCAAGAGGGGCCACCTATTCAATATCGTAATTCCAAAGAATAGAGACCTCGTTCTGATATACTCCGTAACCAGAGTAGACGAGGGGCAGCAGAATGAGATGACGACCCTCTCAAACAACGAACCACAGCAGTGGAAGGACTGGCTCCACGAGACCAGACTAGACCTAACTAGGGCGGACCTAGACTGGGTACTACACGTCGGGGGGAAGGCAGAGGGCATCACTGGCCCCCTCCAGGCATTCAACCTCTCTAGGCCAATCTGGTTAGACGGCCTGTCCCAGAATGAATTCATGCACACAATGCGAAGAGTTTGGCTGTCCAAGCTCTCTCTCATCCACAGAATAAAACACCATTTCGGGACGGGCTCGGGCAAGCCCGGCCCGGTTGACGATTGGGCGAAGAAGAAATCCAGAAATGGACCAAGAAGCAAAAAAACCACTTCCGAGCCAAGACCGGTCGACATCGACGAGACAGGCGGGTTCGGGAGAGACTTCGACCCTGCAGATTGGGCCTGAATCGCCATTATTCCCTTTATTCACATATTCTCTTGGAAGTGACCGCTGTCCGTCGGGGTTAAGTATTGAGAAAAGACCAACGATACCGTTACAGAACGGTCTGGTGAGCAAGATATGGACAGAGCAAAGTCGAGAAGCAGCATAACAATGGTACTACTGATGGTCTTGAGCACGTTTGCTGGTCTGGGCACTCCCGCGGTTACAGCAAGCGAGATTGTACTGACTGACGCAATCGAGATCACTCCCGGTGGAACATACAACGACAGGATGGTCTCAGTGGATGCAGACTCACAGGGGAACACCCACTTCATCTGGAGTAGGAACACCCAGCACCTCTACTACAAGATGCTCGATGCAAGGGGAGAGGTCCTGATTGATGACACACAAATCTCTGACCCGGGGGCCCACAGGGCATGGCATCCCGACATCAGGGTAGACCATGCTGACATGGTGCACGTCACCTGGACCGACAAACAGGGTCAGTGGGCGATCATGTACACCCTCCTAGACCCATCACTCGATGATCAAAGCGGAGACTCGACCACTGATGCAGCAATCTCCATTATCGGGGACTACGAAGTGTCAATGCATCAGCAGAACAGGGATTGGCCAGCTATCGATATTGACTCCGAGAACGATGCCCACATAGTTTGGCAGGACTCCTATGAGCCCCTTGACATGTACTACCAGCAACCACAGATTTACTACAAGATGTTGGAGATAGACCTAGTCGCTCGAACGGTCATAGTGGCTATTGACGAAACACTCCTGACCCCCATCATAGGGCACAAGGGCCACCCAGATGTTGCAGTCGATGCAGATGACTTCGTGCAAGTCGTGTGGGACGACACGAGAGGCGGCAAGGTGGAGATGGTCGCCCCAATCGACACCTCTGGTTCGATGAATGCAGAATGGGCCGACATGTGCGCCGTGTTCTACGGGGGCTACTTCGTCAGCGGAGGATATTTTGAGGGTCTCAAGCCAATGCTCGTAAGAGCCAACATGACCGTATATGAGACACTATACGCGCTTAGTGGCAACTGGCCCAGCGCTTCTCAGAGCGGTAACTGCGCTAACGCCTACCAAACAGGAGGATCTGGCAGCCAGGGACCCAGGACAACTCCCCTAGGAAACACCCCCGGTGACGACTCGGGAGGCATCAGGTACCTGACCGAGGTCGTTTACAACAACGGGGCCGTCAATCTTCCTCAGGATGGAGGGTACTACAGTGAGTTTTGGGGACCAGCATCAACATGGGCGTGCCTTTCTTGGTATGACAATGCAGGAAACGTTCCAGGAAACCCCCCTACCACATTGGACCACAAGTGGAATCCAAACGCAACTAAGATTGTCATCCCGATCTCTGATGAGGGCCCATATGGGGGAGACCCCGCACAGCAGGCAGATGATACTCAGAGCATCAACGAGGCACACGACTCTTGCGTACGCGCGGGCGTCATCCCAGTCCCCCTCGTCGCTGCCGGCTTCGGCTCGGCATCATCAGACGTAGGGTCACACATGATGGATCTAGCTGCCTGCCCCAATGGATTCGTTAGCCTGAACGCCAGGTCTTGCCCTGGCTCTACAACCAGGCTGACCCATGCCGGAGGCCAGATGTACAGCTTCCCAACCACTTCCAGCAACTCTGCAGAGCTCCAGCTCATGGTCGAGGCTCTGGTGTATCTAGCAACGAACAACTCCAGAGAGATATTCATGTCCGTACTGGATCCAAGAGCGCTCCTCGAGAACCCATGGCCCGGTTGGACGAAAGGAGACTCAGGAACAGAAGTCGACAACACCGCGGACAGGTACATCCAGGACATAGGGCCATCATTGGACTACCAGGGTTACGGCCACCTTGTCGTAGTGAACGACACGAGGGTCACACTGAACGACGCATTCAGCCTCCACCCTGCAATAGCGGTAGACACCTCGGGGAACACCCACGTATCTTGGATGGATGGTCGAGCATACGGATTCGACATCGATGTAAACTACGAGGTGTACTACACCAGACTAAGGCTCAGGGGAGCTCAGGAATGGGACGGGGTACCAGAGGGACTCCCATCCTACGGAATCAAGCAGATAGCAGATGCGGCAATTTCCACCGTCGAGGGGCCTGAGGGAATAACCACACAAAGGCCATTTGGAGCAAACTCCCACATGCCCGCTATTCTCACCGACTCCTTTGACAACGTCCATCTAACCTGGCTCGACAACGGAAACGAGTCCCAAGGAGAGACGGTGATGTATGCCAGACTCAATCACACACGCGACTCTCATCCCAATGGATTCCCGATGAACTCCATCGCTTCCTCAGTGCTGGATCCATGGGAGAGGATATCCATCACAGAGTGGGAATCCGACAAACTGGGACCCAACTCCCCCGCGACCCCCGATCTAGGGCAACCACCAGCATTCGCCAATGACCTTGGAAGCGGTGCGCACGTCGCATGGTCTGACAACTACAAGTGTGAGGACGTCAACAACGGTGGCAGATACACCCTCTGTTACGTGCACATACTGACGGGGCTGGTCGAAGTCGCCCTCGCCGAGACCGAGACTTACTACCACACCATAGAGCCAAGTGGACAGACGATGTTCAACATGAGCGTCTCCAACCCAACACCTGGTCCCGTGGAACTAGTTTCTGACACATTCTTCGTTTCCATGGAGGGGGTTCCGAACAACTGGAGCGCAACGTTGTTCTTCTCTACCAACCACACCCCAATATTCCCATCGACCCCTGTGTTCCTGAAGGGAGGGGAGATGGTTCCGATATACATGAGAGTCCGAGCACCAACGATTTACCAGGCCAATGAGGACGAGTTAGCCACAATCATCATCTCAGCACTGTCCAACAAGGATCCAGCAATCAGGGACGAGCAGATAACTCTGACTTTGATGGACGTGGTTCATGGCATAGAGCTCGACACGAGTCACTACCAAGCCGACGTCGAGCAGGGGCAGAACGCGGTATTCTCGATTTCAGTTACGAATACAGGCAACGTGTATGACACGTTCGCGTTCTACGATCCAGCCACCCTGGAAGGACAAACTGAATGGGCGCTGCCGTTTGGATGGGGAATCAGCTTCCCTACGTCACTATCCTTGGATCCGGGTCAATCCGTGACAAGGAACCTACAGGTGAGCGTACCAACTTCGCAGGAACCCGGAACCTTCGTCATATACCTCAAGGGCTGGTCCACTGGAGAGCCAGTGCTGTCCATTGACAGGGGAACATTCGACGTACTCGAACTTTGGATAAACGTCTCTGTAAAGACCACCGGCAACATCGTATTCAACCTAGGCGACACCACTCAGCAGGTTCTACCCGGGGAGTGCTCATCGTTCGATATAGAGGTCACCAAGCACTTCACGCCAGGGCACCTAGTGTTCACGACCCCAGGGGGCCCGGACGAGAGGCCCTCTGACATTTCCGAGTCCACTTGGAGATACGACAACTGGGTCGTCGACCTCGACTTCGAGAACGCACCAGGAGGAAACGGGATAGCGGATAACGCGCCGAGGTACTGGGCCGTCGTAGGCACGCCCTACACAGTCACCGCACTGATGTGTGCCCCCTACAACGCTACAGCAGGCCTAGGAGAGGCTGTTACTGTCAGAGCACATTTGGACGGGGCACCCCAAGTTAGGGATACTGTGGTGCTAGTCACCAACGTGGAGCAGGTGTACGACCTGGATTCGTCGGTACCAGAGACGATAATGTCTCTCCACCCGGGACAAGAGTACGAGATGCCCACCACAATCGAGAACATAGGAAACGGTCCAGATAGGTACGACATCACAATACAGTCGATCACAGACTCATTCGGCGCTTCCCATGTGTGGGACATCTACATCCCAAGGATACTATTCGAGGAATTGGACAGGGACGAGTCGCAAACAGTCCCAATTGTGGTGAACGTCCCCGAGAAGACCCTCGCAGGTCAGTACACCATGGTTCTCCAGGTGCTGAGCGAGGAGTCGTACGAGGGAACCAGAATAAGGGACATAGTGACCCTGCAGATAGAGATAGTCGAGTTCCATGACATGAGGATTGTACTGGACCCAGCAGTGGAGAGCAAGATCAAGACAACCGCTCCCGGAAGGACGGTTAGGTTCGTAATGAACGTCACGAACTTCGGCAACGTCCCAGATCAGCCAACGCTGCACAACCACACTCAGGACGGAGCGGGGTGGGACGAGCAAGCGGGCCTCAATGCGCTTGAGAACTGGCAAATCAGCTTCGGCATGCTGGAGGACTTCGAATCGGAGTTCCCCACAGAGGTCCTTTGCGGGGTCCAAGAGACCCTCAACGACCCAATTCCCAGCGAGCCATGCTACAAGTCGGCTGCAGAGGTGCTCACGCTTCCGATGATGGAGGCCTACACCACCCTGAACATTGTGGTGATTATCGAAATACACCCAGAGGCCGCTTTGGCTAACAGGGAGATAGGAATCAAGGTACTCTCATCGCACGGTTCGAAGGAAGCCGGCGGGGATCACGACGAGACTCCAATATGGGACGACTCTTGTACCATCGACATGAATGGAGACGGACTACCCGACAATTACCGACCCAACTGCGATACTAACGAGCAAGTCATAGAACTCAGGCTCAGGGCACCCGATCTGGAAGTGCTGACAGCCCGTGCAGATGTGACGAAGGGGGATGTCGGTGATATGCTCTCTGTGAACGTACAGGTGAGGAATATCGGCAACGCTCACGCAACAGACGTCAACATCGTTCTGTGCGCCGGTCAGACCGAGAAGAGTATAGAGGACGACGGATGCAAGGAGGAGAACATAGTGTACAGGCAAGTGATCGAGGCCATAATGCCCAACGTCGATGACGAGGACCCCCCAACCATCACCCTGCTCTACATGGTAGAGGCGGGAACACATGACGTAGTGGTCGTCGTGGACCCCGACAACATCATCGTCGAGACCAATGAGGACAACAACGTGATGGCCGTCCAAGACGGGAAGATGGGATCAAACCTAGGGTTCCTAGACGTAGGCGTGGAGATAATCGTACAGTACTCTGTTCCAGGAATAATCGTGATAGCGACCTTCTCACTCTTCGGAATAGTTGGAGTAGTCATGTATGGAAGGAGAATGGAGGCTCTCCAGCGATACCGCGAGAAGAGCAGCCTGATGGCCAATATGAGCGATGATGACCTACGCTTCTAGGCCTACTTAGCCATCCACCACGGAAGTGGTGTGCCCTGCCCGCCCGCCACCAGGCTGCCACTTTCCGAGGCGAAGTCCCTGAGGAGACGCTCCCTTAGGGAGTGCATCATCTCCTCTGCGTGGTTTGACTGGATTCTCATTGACTGTGCGAAAATATCCAGGTCCAGAGGCCTCCTTGGCTGAGTCATCAGTGAGTGCGCCAGATGACGCTCCTCGTAGCTCCCCAAACCCTCGTTCACACTTGGAGTGACCTTGCTCATCACATGCTGGTGAAGAGCGATGACGGCATCCCGCCTCTCGTCGATCCGCTCGAGGCTAGCATCTAGCTCTGCGAGTATGTGTATCGCCTCTGCCATTGGCAAACGACGCCTCGTGCCTAGCTGACCGACTATCTCGTCAAGGTCCCCAGGCAGTTTGTTGGATAGCCTCAGGGGGCCCCCGCGAGGCATCGTCCGATGCTCTGCCCTGAACAGATCGGGACCAAGATCAAGGCGCAGTGAGAATGACTGGTTCACAGTGTAGACCTTCCTTGGAGGCCCCCCTCTTTCAGAGGGGATCTTCTCACTCTCCACAAAGCCCGAGTCCTCCAGGACTCTCAGGTGCTTCACGACCGCCTGCTGGCTCACATCGAGCAATTCGGATAGCTGAAGGGGGTAGTGAGGCTCCTTGACAAGGTACTTCAAAATCTTCCGCCTAGTGGAATTTTCGAGCACCGACATCGCCTCCTCGAAGCCTACCACACTTACCAACTCAGAGTTGTCTAGTAAACCCCTATCTAAAAACCCAACTTGAGCATAGAATAATAGCACATGGTATGATGAAAGTTTCATGGGAACCGCGGGAACGGTCTTGAAGACTGCTTCAGTGATAATAGGGGCCCTTATCCTATTGGCGGCCTTCGGAGCATCGCTAGTCGTCTCACACTATGATGAGAGGATAGCGGAGGACTGTGACGACACGGTCGGCACCATAGGGCAGGTTGTAGGTGCTGACGAGGGGCAGTGCCAGGATGCTAAGGAGCAGAGGGACACACTCGACTCACTTGTCATGCCACTCAATGTATTGGGTGCATTGCTAGTCGTATTGCCGATAGCCGTATCACTCATCGGAAGATCGAAGGAATAGCTCAACCGTTGTCCCAGTCCTTCCAGTAACTCTCCGCCTCTTCAATCTCCGCCGGCTCCTCCACTGGCTCCTCACTAACCGGCCTTGAACTATCCATGAATGGACCGGGAACCTCACCATCATCCGAAGAAACCCTGTTGTACTCGCGGTAGATCTCCTCTGTAGTCATTATCGGAGTCTGTGCGACAGCCTCGACCTCTGGCTCGCCCTTCTTAGTCCACCCAACTATTGCCAGTACCAAGGCCACGACCCCAAACGGAATCCCCAAGCAGCAGCCCACCATCATCAGCAGTACAAATGGACTAGCCAACATTTCTGACTGCGCGGCATAGTCGTCGACTATCCACACGCCTCCCTCATTGGCATCATTGTGCAGGGTGTAAGTCCCCGAATCACCAGGGAGGTACAATCTGACTGTTTGGTAAATGGGGCTATCGGGAGAGGTCTGCCTATCTATGCTCAGAGCGCCGGGTTCCTCCCACGGGCAATCCCCTCCTTCAGAATCAACCAGACGAATGTCAACGGGTGCATCCTCACCATCCTCTGATATCCTCAGAGCCAGATAGTATCTGTCGTCAGACAGATCCACTGTAGAGCTGCCACCAGCTTCGACAAACACCTCGTTGAACTGCGCTGGATCAAGATATGGCTCGGCATCATCCAGAGCACTGCCTGCCGACATCACGGCAATTAGAAGCAGCAGGAACGAGCACCCAGACAGGATCTTGGCCCATCGCAGCACCCCACTAGCCATGATGCCAACCCAACGTCATATCATTTCACGATTGGGTTCTGTGTGGTCATCGGGCCCATGCGGCCACATAACGCTCAACCGTCGGAGAATCATCATACACAAAACGGGTGAAAACAATGGGCCTCAGACAATCGAAGCGACCTTCCAACCACGTTCTGGAGAGTGGCCAGGGGGGCGACGGCTCGTCTGGTAAGAGACTCCCAAATAGGCGCCCTATGCAGAGAAGATGCCCGTCCGGACCCAGAAGCGTAGGCAGATTATCCGCGGCCTGATCACGAATGCTTTCCGGTATCGCCTGCAAAATGTGAATTTCGATGACGATATCGAAACGTCCCCCCCACTCAGGGGGCGGAGCCAGTAAATCGGCAACACGATACTCCACAGACGAATCCGGAAACCTCTCACGACACCATTCAATCGAGGAGCGAGATATGTCAAAGGCAGTGACATCGAATCCAACCGAAGACAGCCACTCCGCGTCATCCCCTAGTCCGCAACCAACAACCAAAGCCCTGCCTTGGACATCAGGATTCGATGCAATCCACTCCACCATCTTCGGATGAGGCTCCATCCGGGCCCAAGGAACCTCTCCCGAGTCCCGTTTTGCACCCTCATATAGTTCTTCGAACCAACGTAGCGGTTCCCCCTCATCTTCCGCAGCCTTGGAAAGTTTGAGGAGGCGGGCTCTGACCTCAGCCAATTCCTCGTCCATGGACACCCTCCTTTCAATGAGTCAAAGAAGTTAACTCAGGGTGTGATTTAACGCCGGTTCCGACGGCGTCTTTGGCCACGGTTCTGTCCACCCTGATTCTGTCTTCTTCCGCCACCTCTTCGACCACGGTTTTGCCGTCTTTTTGGAGCCTTCTCACCCTTGCGTGATTTGGCTTTCTCGGAATGGAAGGGGTGATCTTCATCGACCGGGATTTTTTGTCGGATAGTTTTCTCTATGTCTCGAAGATACTCCCCTTCATTTTCATCACAAAATGCAATTGTGATTCCACCTTGCCCCGCACGACCCGTGCGTCCAATTCGATGAACGTAAACTTCGGGTTCATTGGGAAGATCTAGGTTAATGACGTGGCTGATATCTGATACATCGATTCCACGACTTGCCACATCAGTAGCAATCAAGACTTGCAGTGTACCATTTCTAAACCCGCCAAGCGCCCTCTCTCTCGCACCTTGGCTCTTGTTGCCGTGAATGGCAAGGGCCTCTATCCCATCTGCAGCAAGTTGTTTGACTATGCGGTTACACCCGTGCTTTGTTCGACTGAAAACAAGTACCTTCTCCGGATTTTCATCACGGATGATATGAGTCAATAAGGCCCGTTTATCACTCTTCATCACAAACATCAGTGATTGCTCAATTGCCTCGACGGTCGTCGACTCTGGCGTTACTTCTATTTTCACGGGTTCGTAAAGCATATCTCTTGACAATTCCACAATTGAAGAGGGCATTGTTGCTGAAAAGAGGAGGCTTTGCCGATCTTCAGGAATCAGAGCGAGAATCTTGCGGATGTCACGAATGAAGCCCATGTCAAGCATTCTATCCGCTTCATCCAAAACAAGGAATTGCACGTTGGATAAATCAACAAGACCCTGCCCAATCAAATCTAGAAGTCTTCCAGGGGTCGCAATCAAAATATCGACGCCTTTGCGAAGTTTCTTCTCCTGTGGACGTTGAGAGACACCACCGAACATCACCATTGAATGAATGTCGAGATGACGTGCATATTCTTCGATATTATCTCGTATCTGTGACGCAAGTTCACGGGTGGGACAAAGCATCAACGAACGAATTCGACGTTTTCCTGACCAAGGGTCTTCTGCCATCGCATCAAGAATTGGCAATGAAAATGCCGCGGTCTTACCCGTTCCAGTCTGGGCACATCCGAGCATATCACGACCTTCCATCAGAAGGGGGATAGCTTGTTCCTGAATTGGTGTCGGGGTGACATATCCAATCTCATCAAGAGCCGCCAGCAAAGGCTGACAAAGGTTGAGTGATCCAAAATCCACGATATCACTCACATATGAGCGATGATTGCTGAACCAAACTCACTACATTTGAGAAGAGTGGCCCCATCCATCAATCGCTCGAAATCGTAGGTAACAGTTTGCGCACTAATCGCTCCTTCCATCCCCTTGACAATCAGATCCGCAGCCTCCGTCCAGCCCATGTGCCTAAGCATCATTTCAGCACTCAGTATTAGGCTTCCAGGATTCACCTTGTCCTGTCCCGTGTACTTCGGGGCGGTCCCATGGGTCGCTTCGAATATCGCAATCCCGGTATCGTAGTTGATGTTGGCCCCTGGTGCAATTCCTATTCCCCCGACCTGAGCGGCGAGAGCATCTGATATGTAGTCGCCATTGAGGTTCATCGTTGTCAATACCCCATATTCCCTCGGTCGTGTTAGGACCTGCTGGAGCATGGCATCAGCGATGACGTCCTTTATCGTGATTTTACCTCCCGTGTTTGGGTTAGTCATGATGCACCACGGACCGCCATCTAGCAATTCAGCGCCGAACTCGTCTCGAGCCAACTGGTAGCCCCAATCACGGAAACCCCCCTCTGTGAATTTCATGATGTTTCCCTTGTGGACAAGGGTGACGCTGTCCTTGTCATTCTCAATCGCATATCGAATCGCGGCACGTACTATCCTCGCAGTCCCCTCACTAGAAATCGGCTTGATGCCGATTCCACTGGTGTCTGGGAAGCGAATCTTCTCGACCCCCATCTCATTCTGCAGGAAGTCAATGACTTTCGCAACCTCAGCAGATCCTGACTCCCATTCGATTCCAGCATACACGTCCTCGCTGTTCTCACGGAAGATGATCATGTCGACAGCACCCGGGTCCTTTACCGGACTCGGTGTGCCTGCGTACCAACGAACCGGGCGCACGCACGCAAACAAATCCAGCTGTTGCCTAAGCGCGACATTGAGGCTGCGTATTCCCCCTCCCACAGGGGTGGTCAATGGACCCTTGATCGATACCAGGCCACTCCTCATGGCATCCAAGGTCGACTCTGGCAACCACTCACCGGTGGCGTCGAAGGCCTTCTGTCCAGCAAGGACCTCCCTCCAGTCAATCGAGCGCGAGCCACCATATGCAATTTCCACTGAGTTGTTGACTACATCTATCATAACGGGGGTTATGTCAATCCCTATCCCGTCTCCTTCGATGAAGTGAACGATGGGCCTGTCAGGCACAACTAGCCCTTCCTCTGATAGTGTGATTGGCGATCCGTCGGACATGTCCCTCAGACAGCCGACCCGCATGACATTGATGAAGCCAACCCTTCAAGGCCGATGGCTTCGGTGGACCATACATGAAGGGCGAGGTGAAGTGGACCGGGGATGGCGGTTACGTCGGAACCACATCTAGGGGGAAGGTGTTCGGCATCTACGGAGAGGCATCGCCGAGCCCCATGGAGATGGTACTCCACTCCCATGCTGCGTGTTCCTTGATAGACGTCATAGACGGCCTCAAAGACAGGAAGGAGAACATTGACTACGCCACGGTGGAAATAGAAGCCGAGCGAGCAGAAGAAAAACCGAAGGTCTTCACCGCCGTCAATATGAACTACGTCATCAAGGGAGACGTTCCCGAGAAACTCGTTAGGAGGCTGATAGAGAGCAGCCACGAGAAGTACTGCAGCGTCGGAATAATGATCACAAGGTCAGGCGCCACGCTCGATTGGACATTGGAACTCGTCGAATAGAAATATCATCATTTCAATAATTGTGGGATGCAAAAATTCAGAATTTTCCAGCCGTCAATCTTCACTTCTTCCTCTAGCATTAAGAACCCCCCATCAAGAAGACGGAATCCCTTGCGCGCTCGGACGTGTGAGGGACCACGCAAACAGAAGGGAGGCGACACCGGATGCAACCGAAAATGAAGGACACCGCCGAGAGCTCCGACGCAGAGTCAGGCATGGTTGTCGAGCGACGCTTCACGTCATCCGGCAAGGACCCCTTCGATAGCTTCGAATGGATCGAGATGGATGCGGAGATACGCAACCCCGATGGATCAATGGCAGACACAATATTGGGCGTCAAGCTCCCATCTGGATACGCGGGAGTACCGGGCAAAGTCCTCGCACAGAAGTACCTCCGAAAGGCAGGCGTGCCAACTCAGTTGAGGAAAGTTCCAGAGGACGGGGTTCCCGTTTGGCTACAGAGGAGCGAGCCAGATACAGAGAAGCTGGATCTCCTGGATGCCTCAGAGAGGTTCGGGGGGGAGCGAGACGGAAGGGAGTTGTTCAGACGCCTCGCAGGAACATGGACCTACTGGGGATGGAAGCATGGTTACTTCGCAAGCGAGGCCGATGCAAGAGCCTACTTCGATGAGATGTGCTACCTCGTCGCTAGCCAGAGGTCAGCCCCCAACAGCCCCCAGTGGTTCAACACCGGACTGCACTGGGCATATGGGATAGAGGGGCCGGCCCAAGGGCACACCTACATCGATCCTCTCACCGGGAAGCTGGAGTACTCGTCAAACGCGTACGAGCACCCACAGCCGCATGCCTGCTTCATACAATCAGTCGGCGACTCCCTAGTGGGAGGCAAGGACTCCATAATGGGTCTGTGGAACCGGGAAGCACTCCTCTTCAAGTATGGCTCCGGGACAGGTTCCAACTTCTCAAAGATAAGGGGTGCAGGAGAGCCCCTCTCTGGAGGAGGGAGCTCTTCCGGTTTGCTCTCATTCCTGAAGATAGGGGACAGGGCTGCCGGTGCGATAAAGTCCGGAGGGACCACCAGGAGAGCCGCGAAGATGGTCACCCTCGACCTGGACCACCCCGACATAGAGGAGTATATCGATTGGAAGAGCAGCGAGGAGGAGAAGGTATCCGCCCTCGTCATAGGGAGCAACATACTCCAGAAGCACGCCGACAAACTGATGGACGCCATCTGGGAGGGGGACGATGAGACGAGGTTCGACCAGAACTCAAACGAGTCACTTCGCAGGGCAATGGTCGGCGCGATAAGGGACAGCGTCCCCCAACCACACATCCAGAGAATAGTCGATCTGGCCAAGCAAGGTTGGAAGGGGGTCGACTTCGACGTGCTTGACACCGACTGGCAGGGCGAGGCCTACCTGACGGTATCCGGCCAGAACAGCAACAACTCAGTGAGGGTCCCCAACTCATTCATGCAGTCAGTCAAGGATGGCGGCAAGTGGGATCTACACTGGAGAACGGAGCTGGACAAGGCAGAGGCAGAGGGCAGGGAGCCCAACGCCTGCAAGACCCTAGACGCAGGGGAGCTGTGGGACAAGGTCGCATACACGGCTTGGGCATGCGCTGACCCCGGCGTGCAGTTCGACACCACAATCAACGAGTGGCACACCTGCCCTGAGGCTGGCAGGATAAACGGGTCAAACCCGTGCTCCGAGTACATGTTCCTGGATGACACGGCGTGCAACCTAGCCAGCATCAACCTACTGAAGTACTACGACCTGGACACCCACACATTCCAGATAGAGGACTTCGTTCACAGCGTGAGGCTCTGGACGGTCACCCTGGAGATAAGCGTCCTCATGGCGCAGTTCCCCTCCGAGGAGATAGCCAGAGGATCCTATGACTACAGGACGCTCGGCCTCGGATACTGCAACATAGGCTCTCTTCTGATGCACATGGGGATACCGTACGACGACGAGAGGGGCTACGCGATATGCGGGGCACTCACCTCGATAATGTGCGGCGAGTCATACGCGACCAGCGCGGAGATTTCATCGGTCCTAGGGCCGTTCCCTGACTACGAGAGGAACGCCGAACACATGCTGAGGGTCATGAGGAACCACCGCAGAGCGGCATACGACGCGCCTGCTGAGGAGTACGAGGGGCTCTCGGTCGCTCCCATGGGAATCAATTCCAAGAAGTGCCCGAAGGATCTCCTGGAAGCAGCGAGGGGAGCCTGGGACACGGCTCTAAGGGAGGGCGAGCAACATGGATACAGGAACGCCCAGACTACCGTAATCGCCCCAACTGGAACCATCGGGTTGGTCATGGGTGCCGACACAACCGGCGTCGAGCCGCAGTTCTCCCTAATACAGTACAAGACCCTCGCAGGAGGAGGCTCCCTCCGCATAATCAATCACGGGGTCCCCGCAGCCCTGAAGAGGCTCGGATACTCGAAGCCCAAGGTCAAGGGCATCATGGAGCACATAATGGGCACAATGAGGCTGACCGGATGCCCCCATCTAACCTCGGACAGGCTCAGCCAGCTGGGATTCACCAGTGACGTCATCTCCAAGATAGACACCAGCATGCCAGACGTCTTCGGAATAAGGGGCGCGTTCGCCCCCTCCATCCTCGGGGAGGACTTCTGCATGGAGGCACTGGGGATGAGCAAGGAACAGTGCGATGACCCGTTCTTCGACGTACTGAGCCACCTCGGCTTCTCCTCGGCAGAGGTCGACGAGGCAAACGACCACGTGTTCGGGAGGGGCACCATCGAGGGATCCCCCGGATTGAAGGAGGAGCACCTGCCGGTGTTCGACTGCGCCACCCCCTGCGGCAAGTACGGTGTCAGGGCGATAGACTGGAAGGCGCACGTCCTGATGATGGCCGCTGCACAGCCTTTCATCTCAGGAGCCATATCGAAGACGATCAACATGCCATCGGACTCCACCGTGGAGGACATCAGGGCCGCATACGACCTCAGCCACGAGACCATGAACAAGGCATGCGCGGTCTACCGAGACTGCTCCAAGCTGTCACAGCCCCTGATGAACCAGCTCGTCGACACCTCCTCGTTGGAGGAGGAGGAAGCGGACGAGGCGGTATCGACCATGGTCAAGCAGGTCGTGGAGACCATGCCGGTTCCCCAGCAGGTCGCCGCACCCGTAGCAGAGTCATTCGTCAACTACATCGCGACTCGCCGAGCGCTACCTGACAAGAAGAAGGGTGACAACGTCAAGGCCCGGATAGGGGGCCACAGCGTCAGGCTGATCACGGGCGAGTACCCCGATGGGAAGCTCGGTGAGATAATCCTCGTGACCTCGAAGGAGGGAGCCGCTTGGAGGGCGATGCTGAACCAGTTCGCGATAGCCGTGTCGATAGCCCTTCAGCACGGAGTCCCCCTGGAGGCCTTCGTCAAGGTGTTCACCTTCCAGAAGTTCGAGCCCAGCGGGATGGTCGAGGGCGGGAGCGGGCGAGTCAAGATGGCATCCAGCCTCGTTGACTGGATCTTCCGCGAGCTCGCGATCGAGTACGCGGGCAGGGACGACCTCGCGCACGTGGCAGCGGAGGACCTCGACCCATTCACCATCGCCAAGCCCGAGATTACCAGCGAGGGGGTCATGAGGACGAAGGGCGAGACCAGGGAGGTACAGCTCACGCTGGACGCGATACAGCCGACCGAGTCCTCCGAGGCGAGGACCTACAGGCTGGCCAGGGAGGCGGGGTTCACAGGCGACATCTGCGACGACTGTGGTAGCAGCCAGATGGTAAGGAACGGGACATGCCTGAAGTGCAACTCCTGCGGTGCGACCACCGGATGCTCCTAACACTAGTCGTCCATTTCGTCGGAAAGCGAAACATCTCTCCTGAGGACCCTCTCTTTGAGATCCGCATAAGCCTCACCATCTCTATCTTTGATAATTCGTGCCGTTTTCATGAAACCCCGTTTGGAGACTTCCGCCTGTTGTATCATCAGACCAGTTAATCGGGATCTGGAGGACTCATTGGATGACATCCACGCCATGGGCAATAGGCCCGACCCGTCTTCTGAATCCATTGAGATATACTCCCTCATAGCGGAGTCTACTATTCTCTGAGTCATACGGGAGTCTCCCTTTTCAAGAACAGCAGAGGCCTTCTCAGCGAAGAGGGGGAAATCCGTCCTGACCAACGAGGAGAGGTATGTGGTAGCAAGTGTCCTGACATCAGAGTCATCATCTTCCAGTAGTATGTCCATCAGATGGAGAGCGAAAGAACGATCCTCTGATGAGATTCTCTGTAGAGACGATGAGAGCTCCCTTCGAGCGCCTTGGTCATCATGTTGAGAGGCTGCTAGAAGGATATCCCGCGACTCGCCTGGCCACCCGGCCATCAATTGGACGGCTCCTCTGACGAGAACCCCTGTATGCTTGCCTGAATCCCTTTCCAGGCTCGCCATCAACCTGTTCGGGACATTGAGGAGGCTACACAGCTGCCCCTTCACGGTGAGCCCCTCGAGCCAATGAGGGAGGATTTCGGTTTGAGATGAAGCCCCCATCGCCATGGAATCCAATATGGCAGCCGCCGCCATAACCCCAGAGGGATGGGGCGAATTATCGTGATGCGCCTGGACCGCGGGATTCCAAGCCATTTGGTGGGGGCCCGTCAATTCTGACGACCACGAGCCAGGGGGCTTTGCCATGGCTATCGAAGTAAGGAGGTGAAAGCCATCCCTCCTCGCCACATCCGATCCACTGAGTGAGAAGCCGATCAACAGTGATACAGCAAGATACCACCTGTCTGTATCAGGGGAATCCTCGTCCAAAGCGGATGAGAGCCAATCCCATGCCATCTGCGAAATAACCCTCTCAGAAATATCCTGGGTGTTCTTCGCCATCCACTTCTCCCTTGTCGAATCAGGATCTATGTTCCTGTTCACATAGTCAGGCAGGGTGCTCTCGACTATCGCAGACAGCCGCTGGTTGAACCCAGCACGATCTATCGCATAGAGGCCAACTGCCTGTTGCACCAGGGAGTCTGAGCTAGTAGGCTGAATAGCGGGGAAGTCAGGGAGTTCCAATGGAGGATTCGGCAATGGCGAAGTCGAGAAGGAGGACTCTACGTACTCCCTCAGCAGCTCCTCACAACGCCCCCATACGAGAGCTGAAGACTCCCTACGGGACATGTAATCGACTCAAATCTCTAGTTCGATGTTCAGGTTCTGAATCAGTTCCTTGTACCGGTTCCTGATTGTGACCTCGGTTACACCAGCTACCTCAGCCACTTCCCTCTGGGTCCTTCTCTTTCCGCAGAGAACGCTGGCGATGTATATGATCGATGCCGCAATTCCAGTTGGCCCCCGACCGCTAGTAAGCTCCTTCTCCTGCGCTGCAGCAATCAGTTCGTATGCCTTGGCCTGAACCTCGGCGTCCAGGTCTAGTCCCGAGCAGAACCTTGGGATGTAGTCCTCTGGCTTGGTAGGGGGGATCTTCATCTTGAGCTCCCTGACCATGAATCGGTAGGTCCTTCCTATCTCCTTCCTGCCTGTTCTGCTAGCCTCTCCAATCTCATAGAGAGTCCTCGGGTTCTTGCATTGCCTGCATGCCGCGTACAGGCTCGCTGCAGCGACGCCCTCTATGGAACGGCCCCTGATTAGTCGTGCCTCTACTGCCTTCTTGTAATTCACAGCCGCCGCCTCTCTGATGGACTTGGGCAGATCCAATCTGCTTGCCATCCTGTCTAGCTCTGCCAATGCCATAGCCAGGTTTCTCTCTGTGGCGTTGCTGACCCTTGATCTCTTCTGCCACTTTCTCATTCGGTAGAACTGACTTCTGTATCTACTGGAAATCGACTTTCCTGAGTAGTCCTTGTTTTGCCAGTCGATGTCGGTGGAAAGTCCCTTGTCGTGAAGCATCACGGTCATCGGGGCCCCAGTACGAGCCCGCTGGTCGCCCTGCTCGGGGCTGAAAACCCTCCACTCGGCGCCTTGGTCAATCACCTTGTCTTCGAGGACCACTCCGCAGTCCTCGCAGCAGACCTCCCCTCGGGTCTCGTCTCGCAGGAGATTCCTGCTTCCGCATTCGTTGCATTTTACTGTGTCTTCTACTAGGTAGTCCGCCATTTTTATACCTCCTTTCATAGGAAAGGTATATACTCCCGAAAGCGCATCTTATTTAAGGTTAACAATACCATTACCATAACCCAATCGTAGCACTGGTCTCAAGTGAATAATTATCCAATCGTTGAGAACCGTGAAATAGAATCGACTCTTGGACACTTCAGGGAGGGAGTACGTTGGGGGGAGAGACATGGCCACCGCAGGAAGTCAAGCTGACCCCCGGCAAACGAGTCCTATTCCTGACCAAGGACCTCGAATTGGTGAGAAAGCAACTCTATGAGGGACTGGATCTGAGGATGGAGGACATCTCCGTCGACGAGCTCCTCGATGACATAAACACCGATGTGATGACGCCCGCATGGGTCTGCTTCGACCACGATCCTGCTGCAATAGCGGAGAACGCATACGCGGGACTCTTGCACGAGGGAAGCAGGGTCCTGGAAAAGGGAGCGTTGATTGATGGAGGGTTCGAAGTCATAGTAAGCGGGCACCGGAAGGGAACCGGAAGCAGCCGAGAAACAGCCGCCCAATGCGAGAGGTGGGCTGGAATCAGAATAGTGATCGCAGCCTCATTCGCACCCATACATGAGAGGAACAATATCAACTTGGGCCAGTTGATGGCAGACCACGCCGTTCTCCAAAGACTCCAGGACGGTGAGAGCATACCCCTCGGGGAGTTCACTGGGAAGTTCGATCCTGTCACTAGGCTGATTCTGGAGAACGGTGGGCTCCTCTCCTTCGCCAGGGAGCTGAAAGAGGGCAGAGTGACCCTCCCCGATGTGAGGCCGGGGGGCCGTCCGATGACCATGGCTGAGAAGATAATTTCGAGCAAGCTAATTGGTAGGGGGGATGGCGACGTAAGCGTCGCTCCGGGTGACGCGGTACTCGCATCCGTGGACGGGGGATACTCCCATGAGTACACCACCGCACAGGTGCACTCATTCCTATCAGAGGAGTACGGGAACTCCTACCAGATAGCCAACCCATCCAAGTTCGCCGTCTTCGAAGACCACCTCCTCTATGCGACCGATGTCCCAAGGTACGGTCCCTTCGTATCGAAGATAGAGACTCTGAGGGATATGCAGAGGGTATTCCAGAAGCACACCGGCGTCCGGGACTACTCTGCCGAGGACGGGGTAAGTCCAGGGATATGCCACCAAGTTGCCCGGGAGGAGTTCATCGACGTTGGGGACTTCATACAGGCCACGGACAGCCACACCTGCATGGGAGGTGCATCCAACGCTTTGACATACGGGGTCGGCTCCAGTGAATACGCCAACCTTGTCCACAACCAGTTCTCCTTCGTCAAAGTCCCCGAGAGCATCAGGTTCGAGCTATTCGGGAAATTAGATCCCGGTTGCACGGCCAAGGACGTCATCCTCCACATTCTGGATAAATACGCCAAGAACTCAGACACACTCGATCGCTCTATGGAGTTCGGGGGCCCCGGCCTCTCTTCGCTTTCAATGGACGAGAGGGCGACACTCTGCAACATGGCCACCGAGTGCAGCGCGAAGACAGGGATATGCGAGGCCGACGATATGACCGTGGAGTGGCTACTGGAGAGGAGGGATGACCTGGATGAGGAGACAATCAGAGCAGCATTCGTCAGCCCGGACGAAGGAGCGACATACCACGGTGGAGTACATACAATCGATTTGGACGACATACGCCCCATGGTCGCCCATCCGGGAGACCCGGACAAGGGAATACCATCAGACCCCACGAACGGTGCATACATCGACGAGCTTGGCGAGGTAACTATCGACATAGCGTACGCGGGTTCCTGCACCGCAGGAAAGGATGACGACTTCGCCTACTACGCAAAGGTTACCAAGGCTGCATTGGATGCTGGAATGAAGGTTCACGACGACGTCGAGTGCTTCATTCAGTTCGGGTCGAAGAACGTCAAGGAGCTCTCGGCCAGGATGGGCTGGACCGACTTGTTCGAGCAGGCGGGAGTCAAGCTGATCGACCCTGGATGCGGTGCCTGCATAGGAGCGGGCCCGGGCATATCCGACAACCCAGATCAGGTGACAGTATCTGCCATCAACAGGAACTTCCAGGGGAGGTCAGGGCCAGGGAGGCTCTACCTAGCCAGCCCGCTTACCGTGATGACGAGCGCCTTCACTGGGAAGATCACCGCATGGGACCCGCAGGTATTTTCCGAGTGAGAATTTACCCCTCCAGAGCCTCTAGCACCAGCAGTATTCAATAGGCATCAGCAAACGCGATTGGTCAACCATAAGCAGGCCCCGTGTCATTAGGATATCGGGAGGACCTGATGGGGGTATTCGCATGGGTGAAGCAGAAGAAATCTCAAGCAAGCAAAAGCAGATATCGGTCAGCGAGTTCTTCGAGAAGAACAAACACTTCCTCGGCTTCGACACACTCCAAAGGGCCGTGATAACAGCAGTCAAGGAAGCCGTGGACAACTCTCTGGATGCCTGTGAGGAGGCAAGGATACTCCCCGACATCAGGATTCAGCTCAACAGGACCAAGAGCGACGAGCTAGAGATGATCACCCAGGACAATGGCCCCGGGATACCCCGAGATGCAATAGAGAACGTATTCGGAAAGTTCCTGCTCGGCTCTAGGTTCCACGCCATAAGGCAGACTAGGGGGCAGCAGGGAATAGGCATCACAGGAGTGGTGATGTACAGCCAACTGACAACGGGCTCCAAGACTAAGGTCACTTCCAAGATAAAGAGCGACTCATCGGCCGTATACGTCGACCTGGGAATAGACACCAAGAAGAACAAGGCAATCAAGTCAGGGGAGAAGAGGGACGTCTGGGTCGATGAAAAGACAGGCGAGGAAATAACGCATGGCCTGAGAATAAAGACCCTGATGAAGGCAAAGTACCAGCGCGGCAAGAAATCGGTGTACCAATACCTCAGAATGACATCGATAGTCAATCCACACGCCTCAATCTCACTAGTCGTAAAGGACAAGGATGGCGAGGTGATTGAGGAGGGACAATGGCTCAGGACCACTGACAAACTACCTCGCATAGTAGAGGAGATCAAGCCCCACCCTCATGGGATACACCTAGGTACCCTTCAGAGGATGATGAGGGAGGCCGAGGACAGAAGGATGACCTCCTTCCTGAACAACAACTTCTCCGGGGTCACTAGGAGGGCCGCCAAGCAGATTCTGGAGGTCGCCGAGGTAGAGGAGACAAGGACGCCCAAGAGGATCAAGGCCGAGGAGGCCCAGGCGATAGTGGCCGCCTTCCAGACCGTGAAACTGCTCAAGCCACCCATGGACTGCCTGTCTCCCATCGAGGACCTGCTAATCAAGAAGGGACTCTCCAAGGCGATAGACTCGCGGTTCGCATCCACGGTGACGCGCAACCCTTCGGTCAGTCAGGGAAACCCGTTCCAGATAGAGGTAGGTCTCGTCTTCGGAGGGGACATCTCATCAGAGGGGCCGATAGAGATCCTGAGATTCGCAAACCGGGTGCCACTCATGTACCAGCAGGGAGGATGCCTGCTGACCAAGGCACTGGAATCCGTCGACTGGAAGAGGTACGGACTGGACCAGCCCGGAGGGAGCGGAATACCAAAGGGACCCGCTGCAGTGCTGATACACCTAGCCTCAACCAACGTCCAATTCACAAGTGAGGCCAAGGAGGCAGTCTCCTTCGACGAGGTCGTATTCGACGAGATCCGCAAGGCGATGCTAGAGGTGGGCCGTGGCCTGAAGAACCACCTGAAGAAGAGCTCGCAGCGCAAGAAGGCGAAGGAGAAGTTCGAACTGGTCAACATAATCCTCCCTGAGATATCCAGGAAGTCATCGGAGCTCCTAGATAGGGAGGAGCCCGATCTAGCACCAGTCATCACCCAGATAATGAACGCTGTCTTCCTCGAGGAGGAACTGGTCTGGGACAAGGAGAGAAAGCTCTCAATGTGCTCCATCACAGTTCACAACTACACAGCGAGGGCACGGGCATACACGATACTCGCGAAGTGGCCCGAGGGGCCAAACACCGCGATGTCCCACAACCCTACGGGAGGCAGGAAGGAGACGCGCGGACTGTGGGCATGGAGGCTTGACACCCTCGACCCCGGGACATCCACCGTCCTGGAGTTCGGGATTTCGGGACTCACCAAGGGGGAGTGGAACGAGACCGATGTATTCTTCAGAGGCAACGGGGAGATAATCGGAGCCACCAAGATGGACGAGAAACTGCTCGAGGAGCAACGGAAGACAGAGGCCCTCGAGGCTGCGATGGAAGAGGTCCGCAGGAAGGAGAATGATGCGATAATAGACAGACTGGCCGTCAGGGCAGAGGAAGCCCCGTTGGCCGTAGAGCCAGAGGAAGACCAAGGAAGCCCAACGGAGGAGACTCTCCCAGCAACCGGTGCCGAGTGGTTCGGCGTGGAAGGTGATGGACAATGAGCGATGCCGCCCCCAGGAGGAACAAGGAGCAGGTGGTGGACGCGCTGCATGACGTGGCAGTCGAGATGCACAACAGGATGCAGAGGGGCGACCCCCCGCGAATGACTCTCCCTGTCAGGTCCAAGAGCAACATCTCGTTCGACAACAGGCTCGGGGTGTTCAAGTACGGCAAGAAGAAGACAGTTCGTGACGCGACGAGCCTCGGCTCTGCGAGGCAGCTACTTCGGACGCTACACATAACGGAGTTCATCGAGGAGATGATAGACAGCGGGAAGTCATCCACCCTCAGGGAGATGTACTACATCTCAGAGGGATGGGGACATGGCAAGTTCGGCTCCCAGAACGAGAGCAACAACCTAGCTGAGGACCTAGAGATAGTCACGAAGTGCCTGAGGGAGGACTTCAAGCTGAGGCCGGAGGAGGATGGAGCCAGGATAATCGGCAATATAACGGTCGAGGAGAGGAACCGCAAGGGAGACTGGATGAGGATAAACTGCAGGGACGATGTGGGCGACTCCGGTTACGGGGTGCCATACAACGTCGAGAGCGAGAAGCTGAGGCTCATCGAGGAGGACATAGACTTCGTCATGGCGATAGAGACCGGTGGAATGTTCGACAGACTGGTAGAGAACGGGTTCGACGAGGAGGCCAGATGCGCATTGGTCCACCTGAAGGGACAGCCAGCGAGATCGACCAGGAGGATAATGAGGAGGATCAGCGACGAGTGGAAGAAGCCGATAGTGGTGTTCGCCGACTGCGACCCTTGGTCGTTCAGGATATTCGCGAGCATAGCCTACGGGGCGATCAAGACGGCCCACATATCGGAGTACCTGGCGACGAAGGAGGCGACCTACCTCGGCATCACCGCTGACGACATCCTGGCCTACGACCTCCCGAGCGACGACCTGAC
>PBSO01000023.1 GCA_002726275.1 Methanobacteriota archaeon
TCCACCGGATCCAGAGGCCCTCAAGTCGATACTCAAGATCCACACTGCTGAAATGCCCATAGGAAGATTCTCGATGGATGACATAGCAGCTAAGCTGGAGAATTATACCGGCGCTGATATTGAGGCTGTTTGCAGAGAGGCCGGACTAATCGCCATGAGGGCCGAGAAGAAGACGGTGTCAAAGAAGCATTTCGAAGAGGCGGTAGAGAGGGTCAGGCCCACCGTCACCGACGAAATGATGCTGTATTACAATCGAATGGAGTCACTGCTAACGAGTGGCCTTCAGTCAGTAAGGAGACTGCCAGACAGCCTCGCTGGGATAGAGTCTGTGTGAGGTGGTAAGTTGCCGACAACCTTCGGTAAGGAGCTCCTTGGCAGGGATGTCATCGACGAGTCCAACGACAAACTTGGAACGATGGCCGATTTCAGAATTGACATCGACACGGGGGATGTGGTGGCACTCTTGGTCTCAATCGAGCAAGGAATCGATCCTGCATTCCTTCCGTGGCCAACCGTGGAGGGCCTACTTTCGGTACCGGTCGCCGAAGTGGCTAGTATAGGGTCTGCCATACAACTTTCCCGTTGAACTCGTGATGCGGCGGTGTTCATGGCCCCACAACGGTATTAATACGGAGTTAAGGCTCGATTGCCATTCCTATGGAATGGAGGACAGGGGATGGCCGACTTCAGCGCTACAATTAGAGGACTTTCGACTCCCAAGTTCAGGAGGGGGGCCTCTATCGCAGCATTCTGGTTTCTTATCGGAATATTGGTTCTCGAGGTACTTCAGACATACCTGGTGGAGGGTGAGACGCAACAGTCCGCATATGGGGATGACTGGAACGATCTTGGTGCATTCAGATCGGAAATAAATAGCATGGGAGTAGAAACCAATGCACTGGTTTCCAGCCCTCTACTTCTCAGTGAGATAGACCATCCGGAGGAAGCAATATTTGTGGTGTCCGGAGTTGAGAGGGACACTATTTCGCTCCCAAGATTCACTGGGGACGAGAACGTAATCGAGTTCACGGAGGGGGACGGCTATACCACATCAGAGATACTAGCAATCGAGAGTTTCGTTCAGAGGGGAGGGACGGTAATATTACTCGACGACTTTGGTTACTCTGCACAGCTAGCTAGCCAATTTGGATTGGACTACTCTGGTCACCGGCTATACGACGGCCAAGCATACGCCCACGAACTGGACTACAACTTCGTATGGGTCAATACAACATCTGCATTCAACTTCACCACAAATTCAGGGTCCCTTTCCTCCATCAATCCTTGCTTGAAGGACTTGGACAACGACGGGGTCATCGATTTGCTAGACGAGGATCCCCTGAATCCATCCATCACCACACAAGGAATAACTTCTGAAATGGCTGGATTGTGTGCCCACAGGTTCGATCAGGCGACTTCAAGTTGGGATTTTACGGAGGGTTACGACATACTGACCAATGGCCCCTCAGCATTTGAGAAGGCTTCTTCGTACAATCCCGTGGAGAATCGCTACGCGATAGGCCGCTCAACATTGGATTCATACCTCGACACCAACGATGATGGAAACCTAACTGTGGGGTTCGAGGCCGCGGGAATCGAGGATGACGAACAAGGGCCATTCGCTGTTTACGTAAGGTACTGCCAAGATAGGCTTTGCATCGACTCAGATTCGGGGAGGGTTCACTTTGTCTCAGATGGCTCAATGTTGATCAACTCACTCTACAGCCCCGATTACCTTCCAGATTACTCAGGACTAGTTCCTGATAACGACAATAGGAAATGGGCCCTGGATATCATTGCTGAGGCACTCTTGATCGGGAATTCAAGTACAAAGGCTAGTGAGAATGCAATCGTAATTTTCGATGAGAGTCGCCATCAGCAGTCGAATATCGGGGGGGACACATACAATCTACTCTACTACCTACTAATCTACTTCACAAATGACTGGATGGCCATGCTCTTACTGTTCCTGGGATTGTTCATCGCATTGGAGGCAGTCCTGATCAGGAAAGAGGATCCAGACGACTGGAGGCACGTTTTCAGAATAATTTACTATGGATTTGGAGATGCCAGGAGGTATGAGTATTACCAGAGGCCCGAGAAAATCAGGCAGGTATTACTCACTAGGGTTAGGAATGTCAATGCCATGTCTAGGGAGGAGTTCGACGCACTTCCAGCTTCCGAACTACAGAAAATGGTAGATGATAATGTCCTGACCGACTTCATCTTCAATGATCGCAGGTACAAGACCGATGAGTTGGTTGGGATCGTAAAGAGAATCAAAGAGTGGGGACGGACAGAGTCCGATTCGGAGGCCTAGAGATGTGGACAAGAAAGGCTGCAATAATGTTCACCAGCGGGATAAGCCTCATCCTAATCGGGATGATGATTTCCAATTTCCAGCTAATGATAGTCGGGCTGTCATTCGTCTCGTTACTCGCAATCAATGGATGGGTCTCAGGACATTCCGAATTACTGGTGGAAAGAGAAACCTCGGCCACAAACGTGTACAAGGGAGACGACATAGTGGTATCTCTCACCATCACAAACAAATCTTATCGCAGAACCCAGCAGTTGGAACTCTTCGACAATGTTCCGCATGAGATGAAGATGCGCAAGGGAATCAACCAGATGAGGATGAACCTAGGGCCGGGGCAGACGGCAAAACTCCGCTATGTCGTCAGGTGCCCTCTCAGAGGGCACTATACAATAGGCCCAGTTTCTATACGATATAGAAATGCATTCAACCTCTTCGTGAATGAAACAAAATTGGACGACAGGTCTGATATCACGGTCTTCCCACAAATTAGGGACATTGAGGAGGCTCTCCTCAGGTCAGACGTTCCCAAGATGTACTCGGGTGCGACCACTCTGAAGACGCCAGGCCCAGGAATGGAGTTCTACGCACTCAGAGAGTACCTCCCTGGCGACTCATTCCGGTCAATTAACTGGAAAGCACTAGCTAGAACCGGGGAGATGATGGTAAACGAGAAAACCCGTGACGCTGTAACGGACGTTTTCGTGATTGTAGACACCAGGGACGTATCTAGGATCGGCACGGTCCTGAAGAACCCACTAGAGATGGGCACGGTGGCCGCAGCTTCTGTGTCCAATTATTTCCTAAAGAGGAGGGACTCGGTATCCTTGGTAACCTACGGATCAAGGATGGACTACCTTCCACCAGAGACTGGTGACAAGCAGTACTTCAAGATCCTTAGCGGCCTAGCTTCAGTCGAGGCAAAGGGGTCAATGCCACTCCAGGCAGTCACTAACGCACTATCCCCGAGGATGAGCCGCGGCTCCCCCGTATTCATCATCAGCAGCCTGGAGGGGGATGGTACAACATTGCCGGCAATTAGGAACCTATCTGGAAAGGGCCACGAGGTGATAGTCCTCTCACCAAGTAGTATTGACCTTGAGAGATTGGTTAGCAGGATTCCAAGGATGTCCTACGAGGTTCTGAAGTTGGAGAGGCAGAACCGTCTAACGGCAATAGCGGGATATGGTGCCAAGGTGATTGACTGGATGCCAGATGTCGAGCTTTCCCAAGCTCTACTGCAGATTAAGTTAGGATAGGTGATTAGAATGGTTTCAAATGAGGTTCCAATGAGTAAGTCACTCAACATAAGCCAACTTCGCCGACGTTGGCAAATACTCCTGTTGCAACTAATCTCGACCGCGTCGCTCATCTTCCTGATGCAGAGAATGACGAGGCTGTATGGGACTTGTTCCGACAGTTTTGTTGAATCGTACGGTGACTCATTGTATTGGTGTCCAGCATATGAGCACACGCGGGGTCTCAGGTGGTTTGAGCAGGAAACCGGTTCGCTGGTTCTCCCAGATTTCCTTACGGGACTAGATCAGACTGGAGAAATGACTGTGGCCGCACCTCTCGTTCTCTGCTTCGCAATCACCGGAACCTGGATTTACGCACTAACTCGCGAAGAGTCAACCAGAAAGTGGATCAACATAGGAGCAGCAGTGATTTTCTTTGCATGGATGCTTCTGCCATTCCTGATTTCGTGGATTATGGCAATGGACCACCCTCTGAATCACATCGACAACCTCTGGGGCCCCCTCCTTTTCGTATTCGAGATTGTTTTCCTAGGGGTGGTTTTTGCTCCCGTTCTCGCTGGAATAATGGGCATCTGGGGACTCTCGAGAAAGTTCCTAACCTGGACAGTTGGATACTATCTCACAGTAATAGGGGTGCATGCGATTTTAACTTTCGAGGGCATTACCGAGTCTGTTGACTTAGGGCTAAACCCACTTCCGGCCCAGATTGGTGAGGCTACGATGATGGGGGGACTAGTGTCCCCTCTCGCCCTCGATCTAATCGAGGTCGCTATACTTCTGCTATTGTACCTAGAATCCGGGTCAGCGGTAATCTCCCATATGGAGTACGCATCGCTTCTCCCTAAGGACGCGAAGAGGGATCCAGATTTCGTTAGGCAGTTCGATAATGTTGTCAATGGGCACCTAGTTCACCTGATCGGGGTCATGTCTCTCGTAGCCCTCACCACAGCCATCGCACTCGAGTTCGACGACTTCCTGATTTCCACCGTTGGAGCACTTTCGGGCGGGCAGTGGTCCGGCCAGGTAAAGGAGTCACTAGAGCTACAGTTGACCTATGGAAAGGTCATCTCAGCAGGCCTCTTCCTAGTCGTTGTCGCAGGAATGAGGTTCGTGCTGCCTTGGCAGAGGGTCACTGGAATTTTCGAGACGGCACTTCTGAGGTTCAGGTCTTCTGAGACATGATTATCTTAGTTTCATCGCCCTATACATCACTCTGATCAGCAGGTCCGCTACCAGTGGAGTAAGTATTGCTGCCGATGCTATCGCTCCGATAAGGGACATCTCCGCCAAGTGCCCATTCAGTGCTCCAGAAGCTTTAGGAATCAGAAGAATAGAGCAGACCAAGCAAAGAGAGAACACCAATCGCTCTGGCCAGGGGCTGGAGTATCTTCCCAGTGAATCAGACCTGTTGGGCAGCGCCCTAGCATCCGTCATGTATGCATGTGAACGCCATAATTTATCAAAAAATCGTACATCACTTCTGGAAAACCACTCATTGGGTTCAAGACGACATACTCCCGGCCCCAATCATGGGCGAGGCGATTGTGGTCAACTCCTGCAGTCGATGCAAGTCCCCTGCAATAGTCCATCAGCCTTACAGTGGCCAGCACCTTTGCCCTAGGCACCTCGAGGCATCTATTCGAAAGAGGACCTCAAAGGAACTCAGAAGGCAGTTGGAACTACCTCGTGACGCTAGGCATGAAGATGGCAGCCCATTTGTCATACTCGCTGCGATTTCAGGGGGAAAGGACTCCGCAGTACTGCTGACAATGCTGAATGACATCATCGGAAACCGTCGTGATGTGAAGATAGTTTCAGGGTGCGTGGACGAGGGCATCGACGGCTACAGGTCCCCCTCATTGGAAAAAGCCAGAGAGCTTTCCGAGTCCCTCGGAGTAGAGTTCTTCACACTTACTTACGAAGAAATGGGATTCCAGAGGATGGACGAGGTCGTTAGAAGGATGCCTGCAATGGGTGAATTACACGATGAGGCCGACGGCCTGATGCCATGCTCATACTGCGGCGTTTTCAGGAGACAGAGTCTCAATGCCCTAGCCGAGAAAACAAAGGCCGACGTCATGGCACTGGGACACAACCTAGATGACATGGCCCAATCGATACTGATGAACCTGCAGAAGGGTGAGATCGACAGGTCAGTTCGCCTAGCCCCACATACTTCAACACCCATCGAGGGAATAGCCCCTAGGATAGTTCCCCTGCGATGGGTCCCGGAGCAGGAAATACATGCTCACGCCATTTCAAAGTCCCTCCCCATCCACCACGGAGATTGCCCACACGCACCAGGGGCACAGAGGCAGCAGAGCAGATCCGTGATAGCACAACTCGAGTCCCTTACCCCGGGCGCAAGGCACGGGCTCCTCCATTCCCTCGACCAGATCCGCGAAATACACAGGGACGCCTATCCAAATGCCAAGCAGGATGTGGTGGAATGCAGGGAATGCGGTGAGATAACATCTAGGGAAGTGTGCCAGTCGTGCACAATGAAGAAGTGGCTTTCAGAGGCATCCTGAGGTTTGACAATGATTGTGAACATAGCCGGATATAGGTTCGTCGACATCCCGGACAGGGACACGTTGAGGTCCCCACTTCGCGAGAAATGCGTTGATTTGGGGCTAAAGGGAACGATTCTCCTTAGTCATAATGGAATCAACTTCTTCCTCGCTGGGAAGCAGGAGTCAATAGACGAATACATTTCGCACCTGGAAGAAGATGAGAGGTTCCGTGAAATACCAATACATGTGTCATTTACTGAGTATCAGCCCTTCAAGAGGATGCTAGTTCGACTAAAGAAGGAGATCATATCACTTGGAATGGATGAGATAAGGCCCGCTGAATACACGGGAAGCTTCATCGAGCCGAATGAATTCAAGGAGTGGCTTGACAATGATAGAGAGGTGATGATATTGGACACAAGGAACGACTACGAGTTGAGAGTCGGAACGTTCGAGAACGCCATTGACTTGGACATCAAGTCATTCCGGGAATTCCCAGAGGCGATAAAGAAGCTAGAGCAAGACAAGTCAACACCGGTGGTCATGTTCTGCACGGGGGGCATTAGGTGCGAGAAAGCCAGCGTCGTGATGGAGAAACAGGGATGGGAGAACGTCTATCAGATCAAAGGTGGGGTTCTTGGCTACTTCAAGGAAACAGGCGGCGCACATTGGAACGGGGACTGCTTCGTCTTTGACCAACGAGTATCTGTGGGCAAGGACCTCAATGAGTCAAAACACGAGATGTGCTTCAAGTGCCGTGAGCCCCTTTCACCCGAAGAACTCAATTCTGACATGTACGTCATAGATCGGCATTGCCCATATTGCTATGCGACCAACTCGGCCTCTTCCGCTACTCTTCCTGTGCAGTAGTGCCCCTTGATGGGGGCTCCCCGTTGAGTTTCAGGTTGAATTGCAGAACCAAGGCCATCAGGAAAACCACTCCTGATGCCCTGAAGCAGGTGTGGTAAGTCCAGATTCCGGACCCCTCTACCGTAACAGACCACAAGTAAGCGGCCAAGAGCGGCCCAATAATCCTAGCAAGGGCGCCATACCCCTCTTGGGCCCCCATAACCATCCCAAGCTCATGCCCGCCAACTTGTGCTTCAAATGTTAGTAAGGACGACTGTGTGGGCGAGAATAGTCCGTTCCCTATGGCCAGCCCTGCAGATGAACCGAGTATGAGCCACGATGCCTCGGAAGGGACGTAAGGTAGGCTGGATATTCCCAGTCCACATAGGACAGTACCAAGGAGCATCAGCCTCTTCATCCCGAAACGATCGCTCAGGGGCCCAATCAGCCCTCCCTGGATTATTACCCCCAACAATCCAATGAATGCGAATATCCAGCCATTGTCCATCTCATCCCATCCCAGTCCACCATTCTCAGGAGACATCGCAGTGAATAGTATGAATGTCCCATGCATCATGCTGAAACCCATCAAGAAGAGGAAGTTAACGATAACAAGCGTAGACACTGTTGGCAGCCTAAGAATGCCAATAATGCTAGACATCGTCCCAGAAAGACGCGCGATCGGTGAAACCCCATCTGACATGCCTCTCTTTTCCACAGGGAGACTCTCCTCTAACCAGTAGTAGGCCAGAGTCAGAGAAACCAGCGAAAGCATGCTGGAGAAGAGGCAAGGAAGGAGATACTCATGCGATGCCCAGAAAGAAGTATCGAAGGGCCCACCGATTCCTGAGGCAGGATCCGAGAGGATACCTCCAATGAAGGGGCCAATCATGAAACCGAGTCCAAAGGCAGCACCAATCATCCCCATCCTCCTCGCTACCATGCTACTTTCGCTGATATCTCCGATGTACGCCCTCGCAACCGCAATATTCCCATTTCCGGCCCCAGCCAGGAATCTGGCAACAATTGCCATTTCCAGACTGTTCGAGAGTCCGAAAACAACGAAGAAAATTGAGTTGGAAACCAATCCAAACATGAGCACCGGCCTTCTTCCGACCCTATCGCTCATGGAGCCGAGAACCGGTGTGAAGAGGAACTGTGCAAGTGAGTATACAGCAATTATAATGCCGACCCATAAGTCCCTACTGCCGACATCAGTAATGCCTTGGCCTGAAGCCAAGTCCTGGATGAAGTAGGTTAGAAATGGAATAACAATTGTGAAGCCCAGCATATCTACTAGGACTACTAGGAAAAGAACTGCCATCGGTGATTTGCCGCTTCCGGGGTCACTCAACTGCATCACTCCCGGGGACCAATGAAAGGCTCCGGTCTCGTGTGGTTATTTCGGCGAATATGCCCGCAACAAACTCATCCATTGGAACTCCATTTTGTTGATCTCCGGTCATCGAATTTCTGATGGATACCGTTCCATTCTCAGTCTCCTCGTCCCCGATAATTACCATGTACGAAGGACGCATCTTCCTGTGTGTCCTAATTTTCTTGCCAACGGTATTGTCCGAGTCGTCTACCTTGACCCTTACTCCCGATTCATACAGTGCCGAGGCTACAGTGGCAGCGTGCACCTTGTGCTTCTCCGATATGGTGATGATTTGTACTTGGATCGGAGAAAGCCATGTTGGGAACCAACCCGCCCAGTGTTCGGTAAGGAATGCCACGAACCTCTCATGGGTGGAAAGAGGGGCTCTGTGAATGACAAAGACCTCGCCATTGTCCATTCCAGTTTCGTCAGTATAAGACAGACCGAACCTCTCCTTGGCAGCAAAGTCCAGTTGTATCGTCGACATCGACTCCTCCCTTCCCAGCAGGGTCCTGAATTGTATGTCTATCTTCGGTCCATAGAATGCAGCTTCTCCCACGGCTTCCACATACTCGACCCCCAGCTCGTCGAGAATATTTCTCAGGTGATTCTGAGTGGATTCCCAATTCTCTGGCTGATCGATGTATTTGTCTGTATTTTCCGGATCCCACAAGGAGAGCCTGAAGTGGTAGTCATCGAATCCGAACGCAGAGTAGTAGTCCTGGACCATCCTCACGTTATCTGCGACTTCTGACGCCACTTGGTCCAAGGTGCAGTAGATGTGGGCATCGTTCATGGAGAGCATCCTCACCCTAAGCAATCCAGCCAGAGTACCGGACAATTCGTTCCTGTAGACGGTCCCATACTCGGCTATCCTCATTGGGAGCTCGCGGTAAGACCTCTTCTTGTTCTTGTATACAAGGTGGTGGAACGGGCAATTCATCGCTTTGAGGTAATACTCGCCATCGTCCATTTCCATCGGGGGGTACATGCCATCCGCGTAGTGAGGTAGGTGCCCACTAGTCTCGAACAACTCCTTCTTCCCGAGAACGGGTGTGGTGACTCTGACATATCCGTAAGCCTCCTCTGTCTCTAGGGCGAATCTCTCTATCTCTCCCTTCAGAACCTCTCCGTTGGGAAGCCAAACAGGGAGGCCCTTACCGATCATCTCGTCGATCATGTACAGCTCCATTTCCTTTCCAATCTTCTTGTGGTCACGCTTGGCAGCCTCTCCCAATTGCCGAACCCTTTCTTTGAGACCCTCCTTGGATGAGTAGCACATCCCGTAAATCCTGACTAGAGACCCCCTGTTCTTGTCAGCCCTCCAGTATGCCTGGCTCGTGCTGGTCAGCTTGAACCACCTGAGATAAGAGGTGCTAGGAACGTGGGGGCCTCGGCAGAGATCAACGAAGTCCCCCTGTCTGTATGCAGAGGAACCAACGTCATCGCCAATTTTCTCGTCCATTATCTCAATCTTGAATCTATTATCCGTGAATAGGGAGCGTAGAGACTCGTTGTCATGCTCCTCTCTGGTAATTGCGTGATTCCCCTTCACGAGCTCCTTCATCCTCTTCTCGATGCTCTTGAGGTCATCCTCCGATATCGAGTCCATGTGGAAGTCATAGTAGAATCCGTGCTCAATGGGCGGGCCTATCGTCGGCTTTGCATCTGGGAATAACTCCGTCACAGCTTGAGCAAGCAGGTGGGCGCATGAGTGCCGGAGTATGTATGAGCCCTCGTCCGACTCGCCGGAGATGGGCTCAACAGAGCAATCTGAATCCAGAACGTGAGACATGTCCCTCTCCGTCCCGTCGACATAGGCAGCAACTGCCCCGGACCTCCTCCCATGGACATTCTCGATGACCTCACCTGCAGTTATTCCCGCTGAATACTCGTGTCGCCCACCGTCTCCGATGTCCACACTGATCATCGCCATCTCTGCACCTCCGTCATAGCCGCTGACACGCTCCCGTTTGAAAGCGTCTATCACTCAATCGGCCCAGAGGGTCGAATTGCCACATTCATATCCGAAGCGATAAGACCACACGCCCCTAGGCTAGTACATGCCCCGTCTCGGCTTGCTGGTCAATCCCGATGCAGGTCTTGGGGGGCGGCTCGGGCTCAAGGGCTCAGATGGGCAGGCTGAATATGCAAGATCGCAGGGCGCGGAGGATCGCTCGGGTCCGAGAATGAGGGCGATGCTCGAGCATTTCTCCGTAATAGCCGGCACCAAGTCCGAAGAATGTCACTGGATTACTAGCGATGGCAGAATGGGATCTGAGTGGATTCCGGAGTCGATATCAGAAATCGAATTCTCCCACTCCTCCAAGGGCCCCACTTCAGCAAACGATACGTCCAATGCGATTTCATCCCTGCTCGCCTCAGGAATAGACCTCCTGGTCTATGCCGGGGGAGATGGAACTACCAGGGACATAGTCTCGGCACTGTCTGAAGGAGGATTCCCGAAGCTACCCGTGATTGGCGTGCCCACGGGGGTCAAGATGCACTCGGGATGCTTTGCATCCTCGCCGAAGGCTGCAGCCGAGGTCCTAGCCTCATGGATTGGGGGCGACCTGCTGATTGCTAGCACAGAGGTACTAGATCTGGACGAGGAACTCTACCGCCAGGGAAAGTGGGTGGTCAGGATATATGCCGAGGCAATGACTCCCTCCAGCCCACGTTGGATGCAAGGGGCGAAGATGAGGGTGGAGGCATCGGGAGAGGGCGAGATAGTCGAGGGGATAGCCGAGCACATCGAGGAAACGCTTGTCGAGGACAACAGACTGATACTTTGGGGGTCTGGAGGAACTCTGAGGTCAATCGGAGAGATGATTGGATTCAAACTGACTACACTTGGGATAGATGCCACAAGGGGGTCGCAGCAAGTGGGAACGGACATCAACGAAAGCGAGATTCTCGGGATATTGGACTCACACGAGGGCCCCGTGACTCTCCTTCTCTCACCTATGGGCGGTCAGGGGTTCCTCATTGGGCGTGGAAACCTCCAGCTCTCCCCCAGCGTTCTCAGGAGAGTGGGTGTGGATGGAGTACTTGGGGTAGTGACTCCAGCCAAACTCCTGACCCTGAGGGTCCTGAGAATAGAGACGGGGGACGTTGAATTGGACATACTTTTCTCAGAGAAGAAGTATCTCAAGGTACTGCAGGGATACAGAACCACCAGGGTTCTACCAGTCTCTGTCGACTGAATCAAAGGGTAGCGTCTGATTCGCCCCACTGAAAGCCCATTGATTCGTCACTATCTTCTGCTTGTGGGATTGTATCTGGGA
>PBSO01000024.1 GCA_002726275.1 Methanobacteriota archaeon
CTCAATCATGTTCGATGATTGCGACTACGATGGAAGCGACCTGATCGACATCGACGAGATGCAGTGCTTCATCGATGGCATCGTAGACATGCTACCCGATGGTGGTGATGAGAATCCTGAGCAGATGTTCAGCCATATGGACACGGACGACGACGGCTATGTGAGCCTCCAGGACCTCATCGATTTCAGCAACGAGGGAGGAGACGATTCGGATGATGAGATCGATGAGGAGGGATTGTCCAACTGGTTTTCCTGGTGTGATACCGATGGGGACGACATGCTAAGCCTCGATGAATTTACTACCTGTGTTGAGGATGACGGCGATGACGAGTCAGATGACCACGATGATGGAGATGATCATGACGACCACGGCGATCAGCACGAAATGCCCGCGGTACTCATTGGATATATTGCCAAGAACCAGACTCTGAACGCACCTATCTCCGACTTCGAGACTCACTTCCTAAGCGACTGTGATGAGGAGTACGACGAAGAAACGGGTGAGATGGTTGAGCCCGATCTCGATGAATGCACCGTTGAATTCAGCATCCCACTGTCTGGAGGCGAAGCTAACGGGGTAACTCACACTTACGATGATCTTGATGGTGACGGATTAGTGTCGCCGGGCGATATGCTGACTCTCGAAGGATGGGATGGCCAAACTAGGCTAGAGATGTATGACACTTGGGCATCCGAGTATTCATCTGATTCAGTGGCAAACCCACCGGCCCTGCCTGGCTTCGGGGCCATGCTGGCAGTGATGACGCTCCTAGGGGCGGCCTTCGCATCAAGAAGGGACTGAGAACGCCTTTCTGCCCACTACGTGGGCAGTCGATACGTCCTTACCCCCGGCCGCCTTGCGGAATAGCGTTAGCATGAGCGCCCCATTGGTCACAATCAGGAATCTGGAGAGGCACTACGAGATGCCATCTGGGACCGTCAAGGCCCTCGATGGGATAGACTTCGAGATGTCAGAGGGCGAGAGGGTGATACTTCTCGGCCCATCTGGATCGGGCAAGACCACCCTTCTGAATTGCCTATCCGCATTGGACACCCCCACCTCTGGGACGTACATGTTCGACGGTAAGGAAGTCCCAGTGGCGCCAGAGAAAAAGAAGAGGATCAGAATGGCAATCAATCACTGGACAATGAGGCCCCTTAATACAATGAGGCCCCTTAATCGGGTGCTCGGCATCTTACTGTCCCCGGTCTTGCTTCCGGTTTGGGCACTGGTGCAGCTAGTGCTGTCCCCGGTTGAGTATTTCACCCACTCTAGGCCCGAGGCGAAGGCGAACGAACTCATGACGTCATTCAGGAGGGACAACATCGGATACGTATTCCAATTCTTCAACCTGCTTCAGGATCTGACGGTCCTCGAGAACATCCTGCTCATCCAGGAGCTGGCTGACGGAAGGGACGAGGGGAGAGCACGTAACTTGCTCAAGCTAGTTGGATTGGAGGACGAGGTGGATCGATTCCCCGCAGAGATCAGTGGGGGTCAGCAGCAGAGGGTCGCCATAGCCAGGAGCCTCGCGAAGAGGCCACGGCTGCTTCTGGGCGACGAGCTCACCGGGAACCTGGACACAGAGACATCCAACACCGTCATGGAGGTCCTAGTCAAGGCATGCGAGGCAGAGAGAATCACATGCGTGTTCGTAACCCATGACGAGTCACTGGTCGAATACGCCACCAGGGTAGTTCGCTTGGATAGCGGAATAATCCTTTCAGACGAGATTGTCGGCTAAGGTGGTTTTTTGTCTGCGCTACTCACAAAAAGACTCGCTAGGAGCCTCTGGAAAACGAAGCTCAGACTGACGGCAGTCGTCCTGATGGTGACAGTGGGCGTCTTCGCAGGAATTTCTTTCGGAACTTACGCCAACTCCACCCAATCGATGTACGCGGATATTTACGAGGATGACGAAGATGGAGTCAACCTCCCGGATATTTGGGCTGAGAACACAGTCGGCTTCTGGGATGGAGAAGACGCCGAATCCCTCTGTCAGGAGATTTCCGAAGAATGGCCATCCGGTTCATCCCCAATGAGCTACTGTGAGCCTAGGATTAGGGTCAGTGGACTAATGTTCAACTCCGAAGGAGAATCCGAATCGATCATCCCTGCAATATGGTATGGCATAGACGAGGGAGTGGTTGACAGGGTTTGGATGCCAGAGGATGACTGCTGCTCCGGGAGGCTCGCCATCCATGAGGATGAGGTAGTCATAGACGGGCACGCGGTCGAAGGATTGGGAATAAGTGTCGGCGATAATGTAACCATTGGGGCAGGGCAGGGCAGACTGGACTACAGAGTGGTGGGGATAGGGTACTACTCGTCCCTCCTTTACTTCGCTGTAGATGGCTCCATTGTCCCTGCAGAGTCGGGAACATTGACCTCGGGATATTTGTCCGATTCGGGAATGTCCAGGCTCACTAACCTGTCCCAGGGAAGTGCTAACCTCCTCCTGATAGACGTCGAAGGGACTCCTGGGTACGACCTTCAGGATACGGATGAGAACGAGGGAGAGGCCCTCAATGTCATTATTGAATCAATAGAATCAGTCTTGGAGTCCTCTTCTGAATCCCCAGTAATAACCTACGACCGATCCGGTGTTCAATCAGTAGAATTTCTGCGTCAGGACGCCAAATCGGCTGCTGACACGTTCCCGTATATCACCGGGATGCTAGCCATGGTTGCTGGGATCACTATCTTCCTCAGCCTGCAGAGGCTCATACAGTCCCAGTCTAGGGAAATAGCAATTCTCAGAACTCTGGGGATACCTAGGTCGGCAATCATTCCCGGATTCATGGCGGCCCCTCTCGTCATGGGATTAATCGGTTCAACTTTGGGAATACTCCTCGGGGCCTTTTTCGGCGGACCAGCCATGGTATCACTTTACGAGTCTGTTATCGGAATTCCTGCCATAGGATTCTACACAGAACCCTCACTGGTTTTCGAGATTCTCGCCATTACAATGCTCATTGTCATGATCTCTGGCATCAGGCCGGCCTTGCAGGCCTCGAGGACCCAGCCATTGGAGGTTCTGAGAGGTGAAAACGAAATCAGGCTGTCATCGAGATGGATCCAGGAAGCAACATCAAGGCTCCCCTCAACAGTTGGCCTGACGGTCAGGTCAAGCATCAGGAAGCCAGCCCGCATGCTCATGACTTTCCTAGCAGTCGGACTCTCGATGGTAATCTTCGGAACCATGACCATGATGATGGACTCCATGGACGATATTTTCGGGAATGATGGCATCAACTGGGACGCCCAAGTAAACGTCCTACCAGGAGGGGAGGGCCCCGTCATCGAATGGGCCAATGAGGCGGGGGCAGATTACGAGCAACTCCTAGTTTTCCCGGGGAGTGCCGAGGGGGACGGAAGAATATTCTCGGCATACGGCTTGGACGAATTCTCCACCTCACGGGAGTCCATGATAAAGTTGGAAATTCTAGAAGGTTCGATACCGGAGAAGGACTGGAATATTCCACAGGTTTTGGTAGACGAGGGGACAATGAAATTCCTGGGATGGGAGGTCGGGGAGACGCACACACTAGTCTTCGGCACCAAGTCCACCGATGTTGAAATTTCAGGGACCTCCATGGAAATGTCCAGAACGGTATACTTCCATCGCAACGACCTCTCCGAGATAACGGGTATCGAGGCGACCTCGATACTCCTCTCACTTCCCGAGCAGGTCGAAGTAGATGGCCAGTTGGCAGACCTTTCGGTGGGAATCACCGAGAAGCAGGACCTCATCGACTCCTTCGACGCCCTTATGGAGCTCCAGAAGGGAGTATACAACTCAATCATGGCACTAGGGGTCATCATAGCGATTGCTGTACTGTTCAACACCCTTCTGATGAACCTCTCTGAGAGGGATACAGAGCTAGCCACGCTGAGGGTCCTGGGGGCTCCCATCTCCAAGATCAGGATGATGATGCTGGGCGAGAACATAGCGATAGGGCTGATAGGCGGAATCCTAGCAGTGTTCTTCACTGTGCTAATGGCTCAGTCATTCATCGCCTCATTGGTCAATTGGTCGTTTTACTTCACTCTCCAGCCCCAAACCTCAGCGATATTCGAACTAGTCGGGGTCGTGATTGCGATCTCCGCCCTCTGCACGCCCTACGGATCTTGGAGAGTCAGTAGGATGAATCTAGTGGAGAAGGTAAAGGACCTATCTCAGTAGGACTTGGTATGCGTGTCGTCACCTGGAACCTGAATGGCATCAGGGCGGCCCACAGGAAGGGCCTGTATGACTTCGTTGACCGGATAGACGCCGACGTCATGCTATTCCAAGAAGTCAGGGCCCTCCCCGAGCAGATGCCCAAGGACTGGTCCGAGCCAGAGGGTTACGACGTAATCTGGCATCCCGCCCAGAGGAAGGGCTACTCGGGCGTGATGTCGTGCTCCAGAGTGGGAATGGAGGAGATGGGGAGAGGGATAGACACGGATCTAGACGAGGTCAGGGACCCCGAGGGGAGGGTACTGCATACCAAGCACAATGGGATGCACTGCGTCAACATATACCTCCCGAACGGCTCATCCAGGGATGACAGGCAGGCATACAAGGACCAATGGATAGAGGACTTGATGGAATGGGCCGAGATGTTCGTAGGATCCGATGAGCCAGCCCTGCTATGCGGTGACTTGAACATCGCCCATACCGAGGATGACATCTGGGACCCCAAGGGGAACAAGAGATCATCCGGTTTCCTCATGCATGAGAGGGAGTGGTTCTCGAGGATGCTGGAGAGGGGATGGCACGACCTCCTCAGAATTCACATCGGCCCCCAGAAGGGCCCATACACATGGTGGTCCAACTTCAGGCAAGCCAGAGAGAGGGACAGGGGATGGAGGATTGACTACGTCCTGGCAAACGACTCAGCTAGGGCATTGATGAAGTCCGCCGAAGTGATGAGAGAGGGGGGTTTGGTAGTTTCCGACCACGCCCCAGTAATCGTCGACTTCGATATGTGAACACTCCCGTAGGGAGTGATTCCAGCCCCTGACGGGCTTAAGCCACCATTCAAGTGATGGAGTGCAGGCGAAGTTGCATGGCCGATACCCTACTAGGGCGCCTAGGGCGCATCCTGCCGGATGGCAAGGGAGTCTGGATTCCCATGGACCACGGCGCATCCAGCTTCCCCATCAACGGTCTCGTGGATACCGACGCAGCAGTCGACGCAGCCATCTCGGGGGGCGCGGACGCAATCGTCATGCAGAAGGGACTCGTGAGCCACCATTCGTCTAGAAACGGTTGGGATGGATACGTGTGCCACGTTTCCGTTTCAACTGTCCACGGTGGCAGCAGATCCCAGGACAAGGTCAGCGTAGCCTCAGCAGAAGAGTGCCAGTCCCGAGGGGCGGTGGCCGTTTCCGCACAGGTGAACATGGGGGGTGATTCAGAGTCAGACATGATAGAGAGGATGGGCCAACTGACGAGTCAGGCGCTCGATGCAGAAATGCCGGTTCTCGGGATGATATACCCAAGGGGGCCAAATCTGGTGGTTGACGAAGACGACACGACCGGAGGGGTCGCTCACGCAGTCCGTCTAGCATGGGAGCTGGGCTGCCATGTCGCCAAGGTCCCATGGACTGGTTCGGCCGACTCGTTTTCCAGAGTGGTTGAAGCCGCACCAATCCCCGTACTAATTGCAGGAGGTCCCATGGGAGGGGACTTCGAAGGAATCCTTTCTACCGTCGAGGAGGCCATGTCAGTAGGGTGTGCCGGAGTATGCATGGGCAGGCAGGTTTTCGGCTCAGAAGACCCGGAGTCCCGCGTGAAGGCCCTTAGAGCAGTGGTCCATGAGGGCATACCAGCTTCAGAAGCATCTCTTCTGCTGAGGTGATTGAGTGGAAATCTGGGTCGATGCAGATAGATACGACGTCACACCCTCCGAGGATTACGAATTTCGTATTTGGCAGGGTTCTGACCCGGAAGTAGCGGAAGTCGCCCTGGATGATTTCAGAGGTCAGGAAGAGGCATTGTCCCTAGTTGGAATGGTGCCTTGGATTATGGTAAGGTGCTCCGACTGGAAGATGATCCCGTTGGAGAATCTCGTTGCATCCTCATCTGGAAGCGGAACTAGGATCGCCGTTGCAATATCGCAAGAATTGGACATGCAGGGCGCCGCCTTCGCTCTTGAGCATGGGGTTGACGCTGTAGTTCTTCCACCAGAGGAACAAGCCGCTGGACTCTGGTCATCTGCCAGGGCTATTTCCGGTGAGAAGGGAACTAGGGAAGAAAATCGAGAACCTCATGCGTTCTCAACTGCGACAGTAGTCTCAGTATCCCCCGGTGGTGTGGGAGAGAGGGTATGCGTGGATCTCGTAGAGAGGCTTTCCGATGGAGAAGGGATGGCAATCGGCTCTTCTTCCTCATGCCTATGTGTGGTGCACGGGGAGACCATACCCTCGCAGTATGTCCCATCCAGGCCATTCAGAATCAACGCAGGAGCGGTTCACTCGTATGCTTTGATGGGAGACGGCTCGACCAAGTATCTGAGTGAGATTAACTCCGGCGATCAGGTTTCTGTCCTCTCTCACGATGGATCAATCAGGGTCGCTACAGTAGGGAGGCTCAAAATCGAGAGGAGGCCATTCCTCAAGTTATCCTTCGAATCCGAAAATGGAGGCGGGCAGATAATGGCCCAGCAAGCAGAGACAGTAAGAATCATCTCCGAATCGGGAGAAGCCATCTCGGTAACTGATATGGGTCCAGGTAACAAAATCGTCGTACTCAATGAGAAAAGCATGCGCCACATCGGTAAGCCGGTACACGGAGAGGTTAGGGAAAAATGACGATTTTGGGCACTGGTAATGCGAACGGTGGAGTCTCCATCCTGCACGCTCTGGGTTTGGGACGCGGCTGCTCCATAGCCATCGATCTGACAACAACAGTCAATATCCACGATGAGCCCATGGATGTTCAGGACGACTACCATGGATTGCTGGACGCAGTTCTTCACTGTTGGAGGAAAAGAGGCCTACCGACTCCCAATACGCTGGGTTGGGAGGTAATCAGCGATGTCCCAATCGGACAGGGCCTCAAGTCCAGCTCTGCATTGGCATGTGCCGCACTACGTGCACTGAACCAGTCTTCATGGGCCGGCCTCTCTGATTCGGAGATTGTCGATATCGCCGTTGAGTCGCAGGTGAAATGCGGGTGCTCTGTAACTGGTAGCATGGACGACTCATGGGCCGCAATGGGGCCGGGCTGGAAACTGGTCGATCCCAGATTGCCCGCTTCGGAGTCGGTATTGTTTGAGGGAGAGGTGGATGATGAGCTATCCGTTTTGATAATCCCGAGGGGTATCAGGGAGTCCGAGATAGATGCCAACTCCTTCTCACAGAACAGCCATCTCTTCGAGAGGTCTCTGGCGTCCCTGACTAACGGCTCTTTTCTCGATGCCCTTTCGTCAAATGGAATGGCAGTCGCCTCATCCACCGATGACTTCGAAGCCCTAAGGACATGCAACCTCGCAATTGCCTCAGGAGCTCTTGCAGCAGGCCTGAGTGGCTCGGGCCCTGCAATAGCGGTCGTCTGCTACGCAGCCGATGTCGGAAATGTCCGAAACAGGATGGAGGAAAATGGCCTGCAAGTAATCAAAACAAGCTTCGCAACATCCGAGATTCCCAAGGAGGAGGTCAGGTAATGGGAATGGGACTTGGTGACAAACTCAGAATAACCCTATTCGGGGAGAGTCACGGAACATGCGTAGGGGCATTGGTGGAGGGAATGCCGCCTGGAACCCCGATTAACCCAGACTCATTGTCTAGGGAGATCAATAGGAGGAAGCCAGGGAGAAAGGGACTTTCTTCAAGGAGGGAGGCCGATGAATGCCAAGTACTCTCTGGAATCTACGAGGGAAAGGCCACGGGCTGGCCGATACTGATGCTGACCATGAACTCTGACGTTCGCTCATCTGACTACTCCTTCCTGCCTGATCACCCTAGGCCAGGCCATGCAGACATGGTGGAGATGGTCAGGTCAGAAGGATCCAGCGACCTAAGGGGCGGCGGCTCCCAATCCGCGCGCCTCACGTTCGGAATGGTGGCTGCAGGAAGCCAGGCTCGCACATTGCTGGATCAAGCAGGATGGTCCTGCATCGCCCACTTGCACAGCGTAGGTGAAGTGACCTCGAGGCCCCTGTTCCAACTCGATAGGGGCTCAGAAATTGAATCCGGATCAGATATGGCCAGACTGAACTGCAGGGACCCAGAGGCAGTCGGGAAGATGTCGGAGTTCATCGAGACTGTCAGGATGGACAAGGACAGCGTCGGTTCTGTGGTGGAGCTCCTAATCGAGGGAATTCCCATTGGCGTCGGCGAACCCTGGTTCGATGGGATCGAACCATCCCTAGCCCGTGCAATGATGGCAATACCCGGTGCCAGGGCCGTGGAGTTCTCCCATGGCGTAGAGTCTTCTCGGATGAGGGGCTCAGACCACAATGACCCGTGGCTATCAGGCGATGGAGCTCCTGTTTTGGAAGGGGCGTCTTCCGGTGAGGCCGACGGCTCGCTAGGAGGAAGGTCAACCGGTGCCCCAATCAGGGTCAAGGTCCACTTCAAGCCACCCAGCAGCTTCCCCAAGGAGCAACTCACTCTCCACCTTCCGAGTGACGAGGTAATGCCACTGGAGGTCGGTGGTAGGCACGATCCCGTACTCGGGCCGAGGGCGGTCCCTGTCGTAGAGGCCGCAGCCATACTCGTGATGGCAGACTTGGGCCTTATGGGGGGCTTCCTAGAGGGAGAGGACTAGGCGTTCCTTTCCCGCATCTGCTGTACTCTCAGAGGCAGGTTGATTGCGAACATGGCAGCAATGACCACGAACACGATTACAGTGCCAAGAGCGACCCCGTATACGCTGGTAAGCTCCACGCTCTCCTTCAGTCTCAATGCGGAAACGTCATCGAAGATTCCCACAATTGCCGGAATAATGAGGTTGATCAGGAGCGTCATCAAAGCCACTGCTCCTGCGATGGCAGGGGCCAATGCCAATGACATGTGGTACTTCCTGGTGATCTTGTTGACTCCCATGACGTAAACCTCGTTCATCCTGATGGAGGTGTCGAGCATCGAGAACCTGATGACGCCGCTTGACAGCTCCATGTACATCACGAGGAAGACCGCGTAGAGGATGAGGATGAACTTCTGGACTATCTCGCTCTCGGGAACCACGTCAAGCCTGAATTCGACCGTGCTCCCAGCGAACCTGATTGTTACGAGTATCAGGGCGACGTAGGATATCAGCATCGCCCGCCTGTCCCTCTGGAAAGTCCCGTACACGCCACCGATGAGTCCGATCGCAATCAGGAGCAGATGGAAAACCCCAGCAGCTACTCCAAGGCCTAGGGCATTAGAAGCAGCGAACCAAGCAGTGCCTGAGACAGGTGTTATCATGAATGTGAGGAAGCTGAGTATGAGGAGGGATCCGGCCGAACCCATCTGCAGGGACGACACCATTCTGTCGGGAGGGAGGAACTTGTCTTTGGCGACAACCGGCCCACCGAAGAAAGACTCGATGAAGCTGGGGACGTGGATCTCGGGAATGGCGTCAGCTGGAATCTCGGTGCTGGACTTCAGGCGTCCTGCAGCCTTCCTTCTGCTAGGTGCGGAGGATCTGACCTTCTTCCCCTCGTAAAGATGGGCAGTGTCGCTCCCACCATCTACCTTCACGTCATCTGCCATCTTAGCCACCTCAGAAGCCCCTCGCTCCAGCCAGAGCGGTATTCAGCATCATGTCCGGCTCCCAATCCATAACGAAGGCACCGAGCCCTCGCAACTCGCTCATCAGAATGTCCCGCTCGGTCTTAAGGACCTCGTAACCGGTCCTGTCGAGGCGCCTGGCATCGAACTCAAACTCCAGGCTGCTGGGCGAAAGGACGGTCACATCGAAATTCCTAGCCCTGAGGTCCCGAACTGCATCCACGATGGTCGGATCGTCTTCCAGGGGGCTGAGGATGATGATGGGGCTTCCTCTGTTGATGTGGGGCATGATTCTGTTAGTCACCACCTTGAGAGGGGTGTTGCCCTTCGCCATCGCTCCGGCAAGCTTGGTGAGGAGAACGTAGAGCTGCTTCTTTCCTGTGTCTCTGTCAACAGAGACAATCTCGTCGCTGTAGACAACTAGGCCTACCGAGTCCCTTCTGGAGAGGAAGTATTGCGATAGGCTGGCAGCTGCCCTGGTGCTGTAGACCAAGGAGTTCCTGCTCACTGGCCCAGTTTCACTAACTCCCCTGCTGTCAATGATCAGTATGATGTCGCTAACGGCGTCACGCTCGTACTCATTGACCATCATTTTCCCGCCACTTCTGGCAGTAGCAGCCCAGTTGACCTTCTTCATCGGGTCTCCCGGGATGTATTCTCTTAGGTTGTAGAAGTTAGATCCCTCTCCGGGATTCCTGATGTTAACGGCCCCAGTGAAAATCTTCGGAACCCTGCTCTTGATAAGAGCGTCCTTGATGTCCTCCATCTTGGGGAACACTAGGAAGTCGTCATAGAGGTTGATCTCCCTTTCGTTGTGGAAAAGCCCGAACGCGTCCTGTACTCGGACGCAGACAGGTCCAATCGTGTAGAAGCCCCTCAGTGGTGTCTCAATAGTGTAGGAAATGGTGGTTTCCCTCTGGGGGCCCAGCTCCATTAGGACGTAGTTGGCGCCCTTCTTAATTCTCATGACCTCTGGAACCCTGTCTCTGACCTCTATGATTTTCGAGAGATTGGAACGGTTCTGAAGTCTCAGGGTAACTTCGATTTCTCCATCCTCAAAGATTCTGGCCGATGAGATTTTTCTTAGGGCCACTATGCTGTTTAGTTGGATCCCTTCGTCCGAGTCGGCGTCTTCGACCCTCCTGCCTGAAGATGAAACATCAGCATGGTTGGACATGAAGGCAGCCCATGTCAGGAATGAAAGCAGCACCACCGCCACGGTTACCAGCTGCTGGTTCCTGAGCACAAGCCCGAGAAGGTAGAGCGCGATGGCCAGCGATGCAAACATCGCCGACTTTCTGCTCCACGCCATCTTGACACCTCTCACAATCTATTCGTGTTACCAACTCAGACGGTTGGTACTGGCACCTGTCGGAGGATGTCTGAGATGACTTCCTCGTTCTCCAGACCCTTGATCTGGTGCTCTGGCTTCAGTATAAGTCTGTGTGAGACGGCTAGAACAGCAACCGCCTTCACGTCGTCGGGAGTGATGAAGTCACGCCCGCTCATTGCAGCTGCAGCCCTGCTGGTCTTCAGAAGTGCCTGCGAACCACGAGGCGAAGAACCGACGAGGACTCTTGGGTCCTCTCTGGTCCTGGTAACTATCTCTACCATGTACATCCTAACTGCTGGGTCGACGTACACCTCCTCGCATGCCTGCTGCATTGCAACAACACGTGCTGGGTCAGTGATCGTCTCGACCTCGACCTCGTCCTTCTTCCTGGCGACACGTCGAGCTAGGATTTCGTCCTCATCAGCGCGGTTCGGGTATCCAACGCTCATCTTGAACATGAACCTGTCCAGTTGAGCCTCGGGAAGTGGGTATGTCCCCTCTTGCTCGACGGGGTTCTGGGTCGCCATCGTCAGGAAAGGCGCGGGAAGCTTGTGAGTCACAACTCCGATTGTGACTTGCTTCTCCTGCATGGCCTCTAGAAGAGCAGCCTGGGTCTTCGGGGGTGCTCTGTTGATCTCGTCAGATAGAAGTAGGTTGCAGAAAATAGGTCCCGGCTTGAAAGTGAACTCTCCCTTCTTTGCATCGTAGATATTGGTTCCAGTAATGTCCGCAGGGAGCAGGTCAGGAGTGAATTGCACCCTCTTGAAATCGCACCCTAGTGCATCGGCGAAGGTGTTGGTCATCAGGGTCTTTGCTAGACCCGGGTAGTCCTCGAACAGCAGGTTGCCGTTTGAGAGGATGTTCACAAGGACGTTGTCGATTACGTGGGACTTACCGATGATGACCTTCTGCACTTCCGCGCTGATGGCCTCTCCGATTCTCCCCACAGCCTCTAACTTCTTGTCTATCTTCTTTGAACCGCGAGCCTTGGCTGCCTTCTCTTCGTAGCCCTTGCTCACGGCGTCTGCTGGTGGTGCTTTATCTGCTGGTGGCGGTGCGTTCATACTATTCTCTCCAGTGTAACATTGCTTTTCTCAATTGTGCTTGCTCTAATTTGGTCTCCCCCACCGCCTAATGGCTTTCATGAGCTCTCTGAGCTCTTGGGGGGAGTACTTCTTTTCCTTGGAATAAGCTAGCTCGACTAGCCTTGGATTGCCTATCATGCCCTGGATCTTCGATGGCTCCATCAGAGCCATCTCATCCCTTGTTAGATCGTAGTGAACACGAATCTTTGTGAAGAGTGCCTGTTGGACTCTTTGCCTGTATGAAGAGGGGTCTAACTTGTTGGGCCTCTCGGCGAACCTAGTCAGGTCGAATACGTGCCTCCAGTTTTCCTTCTCAGGTACAATCATCATCGCGACCAGCAACAACAGTCCGACATTCAGTACTACGAGCCACTTCAGGAATGTATTCGATGTCAGAAGTACGACTGTTCCCATTGCCTCGACGAACGGGGCCGAGACCATTCCTGTTACGTGCCTGCTCTCGTCAAACACTATTTGGAAGTTGGAGAAATCGCTCTTGACTTCACCCGAAAGCTTCTGGTTGTCAAATTCCATCATCGAGTGAATCAGGAGCTTGAAGTAGTCCTGGTTGCCATTCCACTGAGAACCTTCTGTATTTTCGAACTCGTCGTTCCAGCAACTCTGGTACGCTCCTTCGACCTCGCAGACCCTTGGTACCCCATATTCTTCGCCTACTTGATCATCCCAGAGTAGGTTTGAGAAGGCCTCCGGATCTGAAACGAAAACAATGCTCCCAGTCACGGCAAGCTCACCTGTGTCACCTCCAACGAGGCTTCCCTGGCCACTCCTGACCTTGTCATACACGGAAACTCCTGGGTAGTCGACCCTAATCATCAGGGACAAGTCTCCTGGGGCCGGGTTTCGGTAGTCGCTGGAATCCCCATTGCCTGCTAGGTCGATGAAGGCGGACGGGGACGCCTTTGCTATTCTGGTCACGACTCTGTGGTCAGGATGGGACCTGTCCATTTCCGTCTGCTCGAACTTCAGTCCAGTTGGGTTTCTGAATAGTACGGGTAGTGCGCACCCATCGTTGTATTGAGAAATCTCAAACGTTGAGCATCCGTCGTTTCCAGCATCTGCAGATTCCTCCTCAAAGGTCCCAACACTCCATACATTGCTCCAGGAGTACTCCTTCAAGCCGTCATTGTTTGGCTCGGTGACGTAGTATTGGTTCTCATCAAGTAATGGGGCATCGAAGTAAGTCACACCAAATCTGTTGGCCAGCCTGTTGGCATTTGTGTCGTCAGAAGCGACAATTACCTTACCGCCCCGCTCGGTAACGAAGTCGTAAATCGAATCCGCCTCTGTTTCGTCAATAGGTTTCTCGGGGGCTATGATCAGAAGCATCGTCCTGTGAGGGTATTTCCAGTCATTGACGAGCATCGGCGTGGACATCGTGTTCGCGACGAAATATTCGTCCGGCTTCTCTTCTAGACTGTCCCTCATGTCGGAAAGCTGAGCGAGTCCGTCGTAGTCCCCATCTTCAGAGTAGGCGGAGTATTGTGTGGATTTTCCGATGACGAAAATCATCGGCAGAAGCAATAGGAGAATGGCGGTAACTGAGAGTGACCATATCACATATGTCGCGAAGTCACGCCCCCCCTCTTCTTCTTCCATTTCGATTACCAGTCCCGAATTAACTCTGTAAGCAGCACCTACGGTGCTGTGTGGGAGCGTGATTCTACAATTATATGTTCGGGTAAATAGTTTCCTCTAATACTCCGGATATAGATGCAGTGACACATTTTTCTAACTGGGCCAATATTTCCATTTTATCCCCTCAGGAACGTTTCTTCACAGAAAAGACGGCCAATATTAGCATAGAGATTGTGAGCATCGAGCCGGTGAATGGGAGATTGGAACTTACAATCTCGACTGTCTGATTTGGATCATCCGGCTCCTCGGGTTGCTCTTCGTTAGCGGGGGGAGGCTCCACGGTAATTCTCGCCTCATCATTGGAGATGTCCGAGCCTCCTGTATTCGCGGCCCCGTTGGATGAAATGGTCACCTCCAGATCACATTTCCTCTGAGGGTGACTCTGGGACGCGGAGACCATTATGCTAGCCTCGGTTTTCTGTCCCGATTGTATATCTCTCGTAGTGAGGATGTCAAGACCATTGTCCGTCGTCAGCAAAGGGCAGTTATCGGACACCTCGATCGACCCGACCCTGTCATTGACGTTCCCATTGTTCCTAACTGTAACCTGGAGGCTCATCTCGGAACCCGCGTTCATCGGCCCAACTGGGTCCGAGACATCTACTTCCAGGGAGTAAACACGAGGTATCTGAAGCTCCCCTGAGGCAAACTTTGATTCCGGGAGTGGCTGGGGAATGGATGCCCTTGATACCAATGTCACTGTAATCGTGAAATCTTCTTTGCTATCCGCTTGATGGGCCCACACGTCGATACCAGTTATTGCTAGGGTGAATGATTTGTTTCCCCCTGACGCTATGTTCTCTGACTCTGGCCCATCCGCCTCTCCCTCGAACGGTATTTCGTACTCGAACTCAACGGTAATCGGAAGCAGTTCGTCGTTGTACACGAAAAAATCCACAGTGGCCGCACCATCCTCGTTGACGGAGAAAGGA
>PBSO01000025.1 GCA_002726275.1 Methanobacteriota archaeon
ATCTAAGAGATATCAGAAGGCAGGAGGAATACATTTCGAAGCCTCTTGGAAGTCCTCAAATTAGATTAGGCAATTGTAGTACTGAGAATATTGAGATCCTGGAATTTCAGCCACCTAGTGGTTTCACTGCTCGAAGGTGCAGAATACAAGTTGGTGTTGCTGTACCAGAAAGAAGAGTTGTGCAATTAGCGACCAATACAAGTGAGGCAGGTCAGCCGGCACCGGGAATGTCGACAGCATTGCCCGAGAGACGTATTTCTACGGGTGATGAGCATGGCACTGGCGTTGGTGAGTCCCTGCCTATGGCAGTTAGCAAGGGCAGGGTACTCCACCTAGAACCCATGAGGGTTCAAGACGGTGGGCCATGGAATGAAATTGATTCGGGAGGTATCTCATTGGATGGACCAGATAGGGCATGGCCCGGCTCGATATATTCCGCCATGATTGCGATACACTGGGAGATTGTTGTTGAGGGCATTACAGAATCTGGAATGAGCATGAAGTGGGTTAGGCCAGTTATTATTGAGAATCCAGATATTGTTTCATTTGATTCCCTTCCAGTCAGAAGTGGAAGAGCCGAGTCGTGATTACCACTGAACTGGTGGTGGAGCATTGACCTGCATTGTGTATACATTGACCGTTTGCAATTTGTTATAATCCGAATCCCTCTTCCGAGGGGTGAACCCGGCCAAAGAAATAATTCTCTGGAGTTCTTTCTCAGTAGCCTCAGTTCTATCTGTCCCGGATGCTGAGACCACATTTTCTTCCATCATCGTTGATCCGGCATCGTCCGCCCCGCCCAATAGAGCCACCTGAGCAACCTCTAGACCCATTGTTGGCCATGATGCTTGGATGTGTACAATATTATCAAAGAAAAGGCGGGAGACGGCGAGATGCCTAAGGTACTCCGAAGATGAGGCACCCATCTCAATTCTATTCAAACCCCCGTTCCTCCTCCCAAAGGCGTTGTTTTCAAGTTGCACCGGCCATGAGACGAATGAAGTAAAACCAGTGTTGCCGTTAGAAATTGCCGAGTCTTGCATTTTCCTTATCTTGCTCATGTGTTCGACCCTATCAGATGGAGTCTCGCCAAAACCAAATACATTAGTTGCTGATGTAGTGAGCCCGAGTTCCTGTGCTTCACCCATAATTCTGAGCCAGTTCTCGGCTGAGCCTTTCAATGGGGATATGTCCTTTCTGACATCATCGACGAGCATTTCAGCTCCGCCACCAGGTAGACCATGCATCCCCGCTTCCTTCAAACGCTGGAGAACTGTGGATGTGCTTTGTCCACAAACATCGGAAATCCCCTCAATCTCTATTGGGGAAAAGCAGTCGAGCTCTATTGTGGGATGCCTAGACCTTAGTTCGGATAGTAGACTTGTGTACCAAGATAGTGGCAAATCTGGGTTAACTCCCCCCTGCATCAGAATTCTAGAGCCTCTGCATTCCTCCAGTTCGGAAATTCTCTCACTGATCTCATCGACTGATTGAGTGTAGACATCAGCATGACCTGGTGGCCTGTAGAAAGAGCAGAATTGGCAATTAATTGTGCAAATATTTGTGTAATTTATGTTCCTGTCCACTAGGTATGTTACTTCGTTTCCCGGTACCATTTTCTTCCTTCTGATGTGGGCAGCATACATCAGCTCGTTGAGATCGGCGTCTTCGTAAATCGTCACTGCATCTTCAATTGAAAGGCGTGGAGGATTCTCGCTCGCCTGAATAGCAATAATTTCAGACCAAGACAGGTCAATCACCCTTTGAAATTAATGACTCAATCTCGTCAATGGACTTGGGGCATCCTGCTGTGAGTACTACTGGGCCATCTTCAGTAACGAGTACGTCATCCTCTATTCTTATTCCTATTCCAGAATATCTTTCTGGGATATCGATGTCATCCCTCCAACTAGCGAAGTAGAGCCCGGGCTCGACAGTTAGAACCATGCCACTCTCAAGAGTGGGTCCTGGCTTGCCGTCACCCTTCCTACCCCCTCCGACATCATGAACGTCTAGGCCAAGAAGGTGGCTTGTCCCATGCATGAAGTAATTCCTAAATGGGCCGTCCATATTCTCCCCTAATGCCTTGGAAATGGTACAATCAAGTATTCCCAAATCGATGAGTCCTTTTGCCAGCACTAATGAAGCTGCCTTATGGCTGGAGTTCCAAGTAGAACCCACTTTACAGGCCTTAATTGCAGCCTCTTCGGCGTCAAGGACTAGGTTGTAAATTTCTCTCTGGGGTTCTGTGAACTTACCATTAACAGGCCATGTTCTTGTGATGTCTGAAGCGTATCCGTGAACCTCGCATCCGGCATCAACAAGGACCAAGTCACCGTCTTCAATCGAGTCTGAGTTACTACCGTAATGGAGTATCGTGGCATTGTCTCCACCGCCAACGATCGATTTGTAGCTCCACTGGCTCCTCGAATCGATGAAGTGACCCTCGATAACGGATTGGATTTGCCACTCTCCAATCCCGGGGTGTGTTGCGCGCATCGCCTTCACGTGAGCATCGGAGGCGATTTTCGATGCTTCCTTCATTACATCGATTTCTGCTTCGGATTTTACGGTCCTCATAACATCCAATAGCGTACGGGGATCCGGGATATCGGACATCTTGGAACCCGAAATAATGCCGTCTATTTTAGAGTCGATACCGATGATAGCAGATGGTTTCAAGCCCGACTCAATTTTCTTGGAGATGTATTCTTCTGCGTCGTTTATCGAAAGTGAGTTATCTATCGGCCAGCCCTGTAATGCGCCCTCTGGGCCTACTCTCCTCCCTTCCCATATCTCGGCCTTGGTATCTCTGGGTCTGACGAATAGAGTGGTTTGCCATAGGCCGTCATCGAACTTGGCAGTGAGAATAGAGTCGGGTTCCGACCATCCACACAGGTATAGAACGTACGAATTCGCCCTGTATGGATAACTGGTGTCGTTAGACCTTATTGACACTTGATTATTTGGAATGATGACTAGAGAGTCGATGGGCATGTTCGACAGGAACTCTTCCTGCCTTCTACGATATTCTCCATCTCCAAAGGGTAAATCAGACATTGTATCCATCTGCCGCGCCTAGGTCCGAGTTCTTGAAATGTAGTAAAGAACTGTCATTTTTCCTCGTCAGGCTGCCACTTAGGTATTTCACCCATTGAAGTGGACTTTCTTCTGAACAGAATGGCGGAAGCGAGGAAGGCTGCTGACAAGACTAGGATAATTATCCCCAGAGGTAGCTCATCAGTATAATCGGGATGGATCAGTTCCACTGAAATGAATGAATACTGATCATCGTCATCAATTACCTCTATTGTGAGTATCAGCTTCTCAATATTCGATTCGGGCCATGTGAAGGACCTCTGGCAGCCCTCGTTCACGGGTTCGTTATTCACCTTCCATACACATCTTAATCCATTGATGTCATTAGTGCTGTCTAGTGATTCTGAGGCATCCAGATCCCATGTATCTCCAGATGAAAGCCTGATGCTCTCACCATGGGAAACGGACTTTCCGTCGACGGTGAGTTTTGCTGTAGGGATTACATTTGTAATTGTAATATATCTGGAGACAGATGAATAGAGTCCCCCATCATCTTTAACCCTCAATAGTAGCTCAAAATTCCCAGAAATGTCTGTCTCCAGTGAGAACGTGCTCTCACCCTGGGAAACTAAAATTGGGGCTGAGCCGGGGTTTGATCTATCCAATAGAGTCCATATGTGGTATAGGTCCCCCTTCCCCCAATAGCCATCGTCTGAGGAGCCCCCGTCGAATAATAGGGCGTCGTCCCCCTCCTGTGCTTCATCTGGGCCAATGATTGAGGAGACAGGGGCATTGTTGTCGACCCTGACGGGCACGCAATGGTATGCTACGGATAATTGAGTTGATGATGCTGTCCATGCTGAGTACCAACCATCGTCTAATCCGGATGCGTCTACAATAGCCGAGTATTCTCCAATCAAAGACAACGCTCCCTCAACTGGGGATGCGGGTGGGTTGGCACAACTAGTCGAGGGCGAGTCGGCAGATAGGAGTGAAAATGAAATTGTGGCTGTGGTATCGTAAGAAGCCGCTGACCATCCCGAGAATTCTACTTCACCCACGATCCATGACTCCGATAATGGAGACTCGGGCAATAGTACTGATCCTGATGAGTTTCCAATGAATGCAGCAATGGACGATGAGGTTGTATTCTGAGCGATGTCGGATATCGAAATCTGTAGGATGCACGAACAGTCGCCTATCTCGTCTGGATCAATAGTGGCCTCCCATGACCACTTCAACAAATTGCCATACTCATGTGACTCGCTGAATTGCAAGGTGCCACCCCCTCTCACCACGAAATCTTCGCCCGATTGCTCTAATGCCGACCAAAATGCCTCTGATGGCTCATTCGCCGAAACAAGAAAACCTGAGATGGTGGAATGCTCAGAAATTTGCATTCCATTTTCGTCATTGAAACCAATAAACGAGGTGGTGGACTCTTCAGCCGCAGCCGAATGAGCAAAAGCTAGCAACGCAAAGGCCGTCGCCAATGAAATGAACAAGGGACGCTGATTCACGATTGTGGCCCTATAGAACATGTCTTGAACCCCTTGGGTTCATGTTCCTCATCTATCGGAAATCTGCAGCTTCCACGATAGCTCGTCAAGCCATATCCCCAAGGTGTCACTGTCGACGAACTCCTGGCTAGACTCGGCCGTTAGTACACACTCACAAGCTGCAGCAGCTAGTGATGTAGCATCCATAATATCCAGTCCATTGCCAAGAGCAGCTGCTAGGGCTGTTGCAGCAGCGTCATGAAGGCCGATCTGTTGTCTGGGTGCGTCGGCCCTGCAAGGGATGGCCATCTCCCTCCCATCAGGAAGATAGAGATTAGTTCCTTCGACTCCACCAAGGACGACTATTGCTCCCCAATCGTATTTAGAAATTAGCTCGGAAGCTGTCTCAGATGTGCTTTCCAGCATCAGTCTTCTTCTTTGTAATTCAAGACCCCTCATACCGAAAATCACTGCATCTGCCCCCTGGCTTCTGGAAAGGCCGGTCAATTTTGGATCTACAATACAAGGGAGCTTCAATTTCTTGGCATTTGAGATGAGCTTTGAGGCCCCCGATTCGGTCAATACGCCTTTGTGATAATCTGATAGGACTATCGCTTTGCTGTTTGGCATTGACTCGAGAGCGGCATCGATTAACTGATCGCTGACCGATTTACTCAATTCTTCCAATGGGCCCCTATCCGCCTGAAGGAGCACCTGACTCTGGTCCAGTAGGCTTTCCCTACTGCCATAAAACCTAATCTTTGTCAATGTCTTTCGGTTAGGGACAACAGTGATTCCAGATGTTTCAATTCCATCGTTAGAAATCATCTCTAGAATCCTATTTCCTTCAGCATCATCCCCTACGCAAGAGAAAAAATCTACGTCCATGCCCAATGAGTTTAGGCCTCTTGCTATATGGGCAGCAGCCCCTGGCGACTCTTCCGAGCGGATGATTCTCAGCGCCGGCACAGGAGCTGTTGAGTTGAGATTGTTGGCATATCCATGATGGTACCTATCAAGCATCACATCACCAATCAATGTGACCCTTGTACCCTCAAAATCATCGAGCAGGGCGCTCAGTCTGCGTAGTGTTTCGGCCTCAGTTCGGTCCTCGTTCTGTGACTCCATGTATGCTGCGAGTAGGATGTGGCGAATGATACTTACTAGACCGGCGGAATCAAGTTTGGGATGCCATCGTAATGGCATGGAGCGCGTCGAGGGGGGGTGGATCTACGATGGTCCCGCGGCTGATAGGTTATGGCATAAGTCGGCCATAGGCAGGCCAATATCTGACGGATGTCTGATTCTCACGGCATGTGAACTAATCTTCTGTAGAGACCATAGGCATGTTGAATTTCCCAGTGATGACTGGTTAATGGGGGTAATGAGGGAAGGTGGAGATGCTATTCTTGAAGGAGTGATAATGGAGGCGCTCAGGGTGCCAGGGAACAAGATTGTTCTGAAGGGGAATCTCGATAGCATGGGGCTTGAGCACTCAGAGGAATCATGGGGCCTGAGATGGGTCTCGGATATGCACCCTAGGAATGATTCGCCGGTTGCAGAGGTTAGATGGTTCACGGACACTGAGCATTTTGATGCAAAGAAGGATTTGTATCAGTGGACAAAGGAAGTTGAGGAAAGAGGCAGAATAGCCGAGGCGATAGTTATTGATGAAGAGTTGTCAGTAGTGACATATCACCTGTCGATAGCGAATCCTACTGGAATTCTTGAGCCGCCCTCCGAAGAGGGTTTCATGAAGATCTCGTGCCGTGACTACGTGGAGACTCACACAGGTGGTGCCTTCTTCACAGATACAGATGAGTGGCCATCTGAAGCCATCGGAGTCCCAATTCATGGTGGCAGGCAGCTGGATTGGGTTGAGAGAGAGCTAGTTCACGTTCTGGGGAATTCATCATTCGACTTTGATATCGATAGTTTTTCTACGGGTTTAACAATTCCTGAACTTGGGATGACAAGGACTGCCAGCCTATTGAAGGAACTCTGGGACAGGGGCCTCAATACCCGGTCCGGATTCAAATTCGGGACAACCTGGAGATGTTATGCAGGACCAATTGGAGAGGAACATGCCCCTTGGCTGATCAATGATCCAGATGATGGAGGAAAGATAGTGAGTGATTGGGGGAGGGCTTGCCTGACATCTAGACTTGCCTCCGGTGTGAACAAGCATTGGATTTGCCCAATAGACGTGAGCACGGGGGACTGGAGGTTCCTTGAAATCTCGAGGCCACCGGCCGACTCAAGGTGGAGCAATCCCAGCAAGAGGTAATTATTCCCTCTTCTGACCTGTCAAAACGGACAGTGCTAGGAGGATGCAAATTATAGGAAGGCCATTTGAGGGCTTTGAAAGCCATCCCAAAATACCGTTACCCGTAAAGGGAGACTCTGCTATCAGAGTTACTCCCACCCTATTCTCAAGTCCGCTTTCGTCTTGGAAAACCACCTCTCCCCTTGCATACATGCCTGGCTCCATTAGCCCCAAGGGATCTATCTCGATAACTAGTGGGTCACCGGGCCCTATCTCCCCTTGGGTAGTCACTGTTGCAATCCTAGCGGCGGCGCCCTCAATAGCAATGAAATAATCCCTCGGACCAGTGCCCTCATAGTCCAAATCTATGGATATCGAAGATGGTTTCTCCCAGTCAATTACCGACTCTAAATTCTGAGATGTGATTCTGTTTCCAATCTTCTGCCAATTCAATCTGATGGAAACTGGGTTCTCGCCTTCACAACCGATTGAGCCAATCAATGTCCCCATCTGCAATGAGGTGTCTGAGTACCTAAGTATCGGGACTTCGGATAATCCAGCAGGAATTACTATGGATTTCTCCACGGGACTGCCAAGAACGGCGCTGACATTGACAATTAAGTTGCACTGAGAAGGAGTATTTACCAGTGCATATGATGACTCCCCATCAAGCAACTGAATGGGGTTTCTCTCTGTAAGCACGGAGGTGGTTGGGGTGCTAGAAGTCATAATTTCTATTGTAGCAGAGCTATCAAGAATCTGTGTAACAGTAGCGGTCCAATGAACCACTCTCCCCCTATTGTCCCTAATTACTACACCTTGTGAACCGAATGAGTCGTTAACAGAAAATGTGTCTCCTTCACTACCTGAGTCACGGTTCCTTACCAGAGCATCGTCCCCATCAGCTTCTATGATCTTGACCCAAGCATAATTTGGATCGTGGTTAACAGTGTTGTCTTCTGAGTTTCCGTTATTCACATCCTGGTACTCGACAATGATGCCATGTCCGGGCAAAGCGGAGTCGAAGCCACTATCTGAGCGTAGGGAGATTAGGACCCTCTCACCAGGTGCTGTCTCAAGAGAGAGTACCCTCGTAGCTAGAGATACACTACTAATCGAATCAATTTCGTATGAGCCATCTAGAGAAGTGTCGATTTCAATGATGCCATTGGAACTCACCAAATCCAGTGTTGCTGCTCCGGGCATGGAGGGGGTTCTTCCATTGTCATTCCAATTGCCGCTGGCCATTATGTCCCAATCACCAAGTCCATTCCAGTTATTTGAGGGGAGTTCTGAATGGACATCATATAGGTCAAAAGCGCCCATCTGGTGTAACATCTCGTGAACTACTGTTCCCAAACCGCTGTTCAATGAAGAAATTGTGTAATGCTCTACTGTCCATTCGCCAATAGATATGGGTTCTTGTAACTCTGAGAAGTGGCTCCATATCGAGTTTGATGAGGCTCCCGATTCCTGTGCTTCTCCTGAATGGAGTACCAGAAGTCTATCCACAATTCCATCGCCATTGTAGTCCCATCTCGATAAGTTGGAGTTACCTAGAAGGGCATATACTGAGTCTTCGACTAATCCCTCTACCCCCCTACCGTCAATCCCTGAGTCCCTAGTACCTGGTGAATCGGCGCCCCAATAGCCCTCGTCTTCAGATGAAATCCAAACTTCCTCAGATAATGTCACCGTAAGCGTAGAGTGGCCTCCTGACATCTGTCTCACATATTGCGAAGCTGAGAGATGGGGTGACCCATCCCCATCCATATCGAAGATGGATTCAGTTATTGACTCGGAGTGAGGTTTTCCGGGAAAGGCGACGCGAAGAACAAGCCATTCTTCGCTATTCTGCAATCCGACCAAATTTGAGTCTTGATCGTTATCGTCTATCCCTGGAGTCACTTTCGAATCGACCAAATCAGGATTCAGATTTATCATGCCACCAAGAAGAATCAGGACAAGCGCTACCGCGTAACGTACTGACTTCATGGTATACCGTGATCAAGCGTGGCTTTCAAGTAAATGTAATCGTGATCGTGGATGGATGGAATATGGCGAGATAGTCAATCACGGAAAGGCATCAACTTTGAAAATTGGTCAGCTGCAAATATCGCTAACACGGCGATAACTATCCTAAGTCCGTCATAGACCAATGGAAGAGTTAGGATGAGCATGCCTGCCGACATTAGCATTAACCTGATCCTGAACCTTGTCTCCTCGCCCCCTGAGGAAAGAATGAGTCGTGAGAGTGCTAGAGCCAGTGATGTCAGTGTGACGATCAAAACGACCCATGTCATTCCAAGTGAAATCTCTACGACCTTGCTCACGTCATACATTTCCTCGACGCCATTAATCGAACCTATTTCTTCTGAAACTGAGAAAATGGCAGATATCCCCCAGGTCCAAATTACCACGGTTAGCAATGGTGCAATTATAGAGAAAATCGAGAGTAGAGTTGCAAGCCACCTTCTTTCATCAACGTAAAGACCTGTTCTCGAGAAGCGATAAATGAGTATTGAGAAGATAGGAAGTACGGAAACCGAAGAGAGTAATAATATCAGGGTCCACCTAACTCCTATCCAATCCATGGGCGAGTACAGGGACATTGCAGACTCATTACTCTCGGAAGATGCTGCTAATACCCAATCACCAATCGTCGATGTTGAAATTGTTGACCATAGTGCAGCAAAAATTAACAGAAAAAGGGAGGTTTTTCTGAATACAGAATGTAATTCTGAAAAATGATTGGGTGATTTTCCATCAGGCTCGGAATGCTGTCTTACTGACATATCACATGCGATCCTTTACCGATGGTTCAGTTCTTGCTGCTAGTATTGTCCTATAGACCCCATAAGCAAACAGGATACTAGTCAGGAACGCGCACCCTATCAGGAACCCCGTAAGGTCTGTGACGTGAGTCCCCTCTTCTACGACTGCCGGGGGTGGGAAGTAGATTGCAGTGTCGGATGCGGTCCAATTCACCGCGACGATGAATGATACAATGCTCATAATTGACCTCCTAATTGCTTGTGGGTAAGCGAGCTCCATTGCAAGGAACTCTGGGCCATCGTCATACTTCCTCTCCAGAATCTCCCTCTGTAGTATGGCACCGAAAATCAACGCCACTAGGCTTGTCCAGAAGAATAGATTTCCTTGTGAGAAAACTGCATGCGATAGTGCCTCTTGCCTCTCTGCTTCTTTCTGTGAGTCTGACTCCTCTATGACAAATAATGTATCATAATCTCCGACTGATATTGTCCTGGTATCCAAGGTAGCGCCGGATTCGTCAGAAGTCACAGTCCCTGGTGGGTTGATGGTGAACGATAATACGTTCCAGTAGTCTGAATCGTCTGGAACACCGCCGCCATCAACAGAGTTTCCAGCTAGCCAGAAGTAAATGGGACCTATGTCATCTGAGGGAGCCGTCCAAACCACTGTCCATATCCCGTCTGAGTCTGGTTCGGAGTGGGAGATATCATCAGGGGCGCCGTCTGCCTGTCTGATGTCCTGATCATCTGACCAGCTGAAAGTTCCGTTTGACTCCGAAGTCATCAGGAATCCAGCCTTTTTATTTCCCTCTCCACCCGAGAGTGTTAGCGAGTCTGCAACGGTAATCGTGAACTCGTACGATTGCCCTGGGTCGTACATCACAGGGATGCCTGTTATCATCACCACTGCTCTGACGGAAGATGCCCCATTGTTATGACAAGAGCAACCGTACTTGGCGGTGGGGTCGCCATCACCGTTCTCGCTACTCGGACCCGCGCTCATCCCCATTGCGGGAACTGCTAGAAGTACACCTACGATCAAGACGACGCCGAGCCTCTTCACTGTGGAGCTCATGTCTGTTACCGAACTGCGTTCGGCAGTGATGGACTCATAACGATTGCTTGGAAACATGATAGTCATCTCCCATTATAGGTCCTTGATTGAGCCATTGAGCTCATTCATCATTTTCTTTCCGTCGCCAAACAGCATCATTGTCTTGTCCATGTAGAAGAGGTCGTTATCTACGCCAGCGTAGCCAACTGAAAGGCTCCTCTTGATGATGACGACGACATTTGCCTTGTCGACATCCAAAATTGGCATTCCTGCCAGCGGACCTTCTCCAGTTCTAGCTGCAGGGTTAGTGGTGTCATTTGCCCCAATAACCAGGGCAACGTCACAATCAGGGAATTCGGAATTTATTTCATCCATTTCAATGAGTCTCTCATATGGGACATTCGCTTCTGCGAGGAGGACGTTCATGTGCCCCGGCATCCTTCCAGCTACGGGGTGTATAGCGTAGAGAACCTCGCACCCTGTTGACTCCATGAGGTCCGCGAATTCCTTCACGGCATGCTGACTCTGACTGACGGCCATCCCATATCCGGGAACTACGATGACGCGTTGGGCCCCATCTAGGACCATGGCGACCTCCTCGGGATCGCTGCCTACCTTGGTTCGAGTAAGCTGATCCTTTTCCCCTGAACCGCCGAATGCCTTGAACAGCACATCGAAGAGTTCCCTATTCATCGCCTTGCACATAATGAATGTGAGGATTAGCCCAGCAGCTCCGACCATCGAACCAGCGATGATTAGAACGTTATTACCAATCACGAACCCGGTGAATGCGGCAGCGATTCCTGAGAGTGAATTCAGGAGGCTGACAACGACCGGCATATCTGCGCCCCCTATGGGGAGTACAAACAGTATTCCGAGCAAGCCAGATGATAGCGCCAATGCGTAAATCCAGTAGTGCTCGGATGGTTCCTGTATTGTCATCCAGATGAGTGCGAATGAGGAAAGAAGTAGTATGGCCTTGACAGAGTTGAGCCATGATGGTCCCCATGTTGGGAATCTGACCCACTTACCTGTGAAGGGGACGGTAAACCCGCCCTTCAACTTGTACATCGCCACTAGGCTACCAGTAAGTGTGATCCAACCGACAATCCCCGAAAGCCCAATTGCTACCCATATCGCATAAAGCTCTACTCCCGGGTCGGGTATGTTCGACTCTTGGATCCTCTTTAGCGCCTCTGAAAGACCGACCAGGGCAGAGGCACCGCCCCCAAATCCATTGAAGAGTGCAACCAATTCGGGCATTCCGGTCATTTCAACCCTAGTTGCCATCAGGTATCCAATTAGAGATCCTATGACCAGGCCCCCAATAATCAACTCCCAGCCAATTACGCCCTCGGTCTGAAGCTTGGCAAGTGTGACCACTACAGCGAGTAACATACCCATGGCCCCGAGGCTGTTTCCCTCGGGTGCAGTTCTTGGACTCGATAGCTTCTTGATTCCCATGATGAACAAGGAAGCTGAAATCAGGTAACCGATGTCCCAAACCACTGGATCGACCAATCTATTCACCCCCCTTTCTACGTCGCCCGGCTATCATTCCAAGCATCTTGTTCGTAACCATGAATCCACCAACCGCATTGATTGTGGCCATGATCAGAGCGAGAAATGCCAGAAGTGCTGCAACATCGGTGTTTGCACCGTCGAAAGATGAGTTTGACAATATCAAGGCACCCACTATGGTAATTCCAGAAATGGCATTGGCCCCGGACATCAGAGGAGTATGAAGGGTAGGGGGGACCTTACTGATTAGCTCGAATCCGAGGAAAATTGCCAATACGAAAACTGTGATACTGCCGACCAGAGCTCCGAGAGTAAGGCTCATCCAACCACCTCCGCCAACCGGGACTGCTTAGAGTGAATCTCCCCGTTTGAGCAAATGAGGACGCCTCCCATTCCGGGAATGTGGAAGTCAGAACCTTCTGGAGCACCAACCAAGATGTCGTCTTCCATGTCCAACTCCAACTTCCCATCCTTAACCAGGCTAATGACGAAGTTCGTGAGATTGTTAGAGAAAAGCATGCTGGCGGTTGAGGGGATGGTTCCCGCGAGATTCTCAATTCCGACAATTGTAACCCCATACTCGCTCGTTATCTCACCTGGAACTGTGAGCTCGCAGTTTCCACCGACATCCGCGTTCATGTCAATAATTACAGAGCCCTCTTTGAAGGATTCAACTGCCGAAGAAGGAACCGTGATAGGGGCCGGCCTACCAAAAATACGAGCTGTGGTAACAATTACGTCCGCATCACTGGCGACCTCGCAAACAGTATCGTTGACCTTCTGAATGAACTCGGGAGTCAGTGGCTTTGCATAGCCAGACTCATCCTCGAAGTCGTCCATACCATCTACTTCGATGAACCTGCCGCCTACAGACTCAATCTGCTCAGCGGCCGACTTCCTGACATCTGATGCATAGACCACCGCCCCCAGACGCTTCGCGGTTGCTATGGCCTGTAGGCCTGCAACGCCACTACCCATGATCACGAATTTAGCCGGCTTAACCGTTCCAGCACTGGTGGTCATCATCGGTATACCCTTGGGGACTTGTGCTGCGCCCAGAAGCACCGCCTTGTACCCAGAGAGGTTGTCTTGGCTGGAATTAACGTCCATTGCTTGAGCCCTTGAGAGTCTCCTCGGAATCATGTCCATACTCATCAGTGTGATACCTGCATCCATCGCTTCGCGGACTCTATCAGGGTTCCTGAATGGGTCGGCAACACAAGCTAGTATATTTCCCGCGCTCATCGATGAAGTATCCGGCATCCTAATTGAAATCACGATGTCTGCTGACATTGCAGAGTCGCGTGGAACTATTGATGCACCCTTTGACGCGTACTCCTCATCGGAGTGGTTCGCCTTGTGTCCTGCTCCAGCCTCCACCAGAACCTCAAAACCGAGCTTGGTTAGTTTTGTTACCGAGTTTGGAACTATGGAAACTCTATTTTCTCCTTCTGGCTCCTTGACCACTCCCAAGCGCATTGTCATCACTCCTGTTGGGCCATAGGCCCAATCAGATATCCATACGAGAAGAAGGCGCTTATTGAAACCGTCGGCGCGAAGGTTTCAGAGAATGATTGGTGGGAAAATATGATTCCTGGGGAGGAGGGTAATCGCAAAGTGCTAAGTTCCCATCCTATTGCCGGGGAACGAGGGAGACATATGGGAACAGGCGCTGAGGAAATCGCAGTCACAGGTGAAGGTGACGACGGAATGAAAAAACCAATTCGTGTTGCTGTTACTGGTGCCGCTGGCAACATTGGGTACGCATTATTATGGCGAATTGCGAGTGGTGACTGTTTTGGAACAAATCAACCAGTCATACTTCAGCTACTAGAGATTCCCCCTGGTATGCAACGTTTAGACGGGGTAATAATGGAATTGAAGGATTCTGCATTCTCGCTATTGCATGGCATAGTAGGTACAGATGACCCAAATATTGCATTCAACGAAGCAGACGCGATTTTTCTGGTTGGTTCACGACCCAGAACAAAGGATATGGATAGGTCAGATCTCGTGGCTGCAAATGGTCCGATCTTCGTTGGGCAAGGAAAGGCAATCGATGCGATGGCGTCACCTAATGTGAAGGTCGTTACAGTGGGCAATCCTTGCAACACCAATGCTCTAATTGCCTGTGCAAACGCACCGAGTATTCCCTCCCGGCAATTTTCCGCCATGACTCGCCTCGATCAAAATCGGGCAGTGGGTCAGATGGCAGAACATGCCGGAGTCCCTGCTTCGAAAATACACGATGTATTCATCTGGGGCAACCACGCCAATACGATGTACCCAGACCCGCGTTTCGCGACTGTGGATGGAAAAATGGCAACTGAAATATTCGATAGAGAATGGTTACAAGGCTCGTTCCTAGATACTGTAGCAACGCGAGGAAAGGCGATTATCGTAGCAAGGGGGGCGTCCTCTGCTGCTTCTGCAGCCTCCGCTGCGACAGACCACATGCGAGATTGGTGGCAAGGTTCGAATGGACGCATAGTTTCAATGGCCCTCCCCTCTGAAGGTTGGTATGGAGTTCCTGAGGGGCTTGTGTTTAGTTTTCCATGTAGATGTGAAAATGGCGATGTGATTGTGGTGGAAGACCTTCCTGTCGACTCATTTGCACAATCGAAAATTGATGAAAATGTCGCTGTACTTTTGGAAGAGCGCGAAGCAGTTAGCGAACTTCTGGGTAGTTGAGGGAAAGATGTCTCGTTCGCTCTACCTTGAGCATGATGGGAAAGTTCTGCTTGTGGATTTGAATGGCGATGGGCCTCGTGAGGCTGTGATGGGAAGAATTGGTGAAATCTCACTGAGATTGCCGACGGAAGAAGAAGTACGTTCAATGGGAATAGAATGGACCGAACGTAGAGTTAATCGAATCAAATTTGGTGAAGAGTTCCACGAGGTTGTCTATGCGCTTCCTGAGATTGAATGGCCTGAAAATTGGACGTGGAAAGACATGTTGATTTCGGATGGATGTGTAGAGCCATTGGCCCGTGAATGTGTTTACAGGAGTATGCATAGGGTCGTCTCAAAGGTGATGATCGTTAACTCCGATAATCATGTCCTGATGGCCAAGGTATCTCGTGGTTTCTTCACGGGCTACTGGACGCTTCCTGGTGGATTCGTAGACTATGGCGAGCATCCTCGTGAGGCTGCCGTCAGGGAAGCCATGGAAGAGTTGGGAGTGGATATTGCAATAGATGACCCCAAGGGGGAAACTGGTGATGCATTCGGAGAAAACGATGGTGCGATAATCAGGGAAGAAGTATTCAACGATGATGGGATAAACTGGGTTTCTTTCACATATAGGTGTAAAGGTGAGTTCCGAGATGATGAGCTGATTCCCAAGAATGACGAGATTGAAGAGGCGAGGTGGTTCACTAAGTCGGAAGCACTCAAGGTGGCTGTTTCAATATTTGATATTGAAGCTATCCAAAAGTCCCTTTAATTCATGCAATTATTGTAGTGGTGGGCCCGCCTGGATTCGAACCAGGGTCAAATGCTCCCAAAGCATCTAGCATAGACCAGACTAACCCACGGGCCCCTTGCCCCCGGGGACGGCACATATGGGATGAAGGTTACTGGACCCATCTCCACGCCTCTACGCCTGCACGGTGCAAAATTCCCTCTCTCTCGGCATCTTCGATTAGCTCCCAAGGATCTACTTCCTTCAGACCTCTATCGATCAATGACTCTCTTACAGATTTCAGAGACATGATTCCATCTTGGCCAGTGGCCTCCCTCATAGCTGAGATGACGGACTCACGACCCTGTGACTCCCTTTCTCTCGCCCTATTTTGTCTGGTTTCTATCTTTGAGAGTCTTTTCGATACTTCATTTGATATCTCGTCCGGCATATTGGATCTCGATACCGCATCAGCCAGTTTCTCCGGAGATGGGTATGATGATGCCGTAACAATGTCCTTGGAATTGGAGCACCTTGTGCAGGAAGTGTTGCTACCTAGACTAGACCCGAAGAAATTGCCGCATGGACACTTTAGGAGAACCCACTTCTCATCCACGATACGAGCAAAAGTTCGCGGTTCAAGAGGTTGACTGATGTATGTAATGCCGATTCGGGAACATGCGCAGTACGCGGGTGACCTTGGGATGGTTGTCCTCAATTGCCCTAGTTTCATTATCCCTCATATCATTCTTGTCAGAAGGTTACGCCACTACCGAGACTTGGGGGTTCCTCCTACTGACACCACTGACTCTAGCATTGGCACTGGCCCCCGTTAACACGGAAGGGAGTGATGCCGAAGGTTCTCCCGATGGGTACTGGGATGAGGAAGATATCTCGGAAGGCACTGGGGTCGAGCTCGATGAGGTGGGCTTTGACTCGCCAATTCTCTGACTACAGCAGGCGTAGAGTCTCTAAATTATCAGGAGCATAGGTTTGCACCTTGAACTTCTCACGTAACCCCTTCCTGAATGCATTGCATGTCTGGGGGTCTCCATGGTGGCAGAGGATCTTCCTTGGAGTCGGATTCAATGATGAAACATAATCCATCAGTTGGTTCCTGTCTGAGTGGCCACTGAAGCCATCGATAATGATCATGTTACACCTCACATCAACCATCAGGGTCTGCCCCCTGTCGACAAGGGGGACTTGCGAGTGGCCGTCCTGCAGCCTCCTACCGAGAGTGCCCGAGGCCTGATAGCCGACAAAGCACAGTGTGTTGCCCGGCTCAGGTGCCCAGTGCTTGAAGTACTCAATTATCGGACCACCGGTCATCATTCCACTAGTGGCAAGGACGATGCAGGGATTGGGATCCAGTAGTATGGACTCCCTCTGCTCCCTCGACTCGACCTGCTTGAACCACGTGGAGTTGAAGGGGTTCTCTGTCCCACCCCTGAGCATCTTGCTCCTAAGGTCCCTATTGAGGTAATTGGGGTGACTAGTGTGGATGGCTGTAGCCTCAGAAATCATCCCGTCTAGCCAAACAGTAACGGGGGAGACTTTGCCAGACTTGAATAACTCGTCTATGGCCATCATCACCTCCTGAGAGCGCCCGACTGCGAAGACCGGACAGAATATCTTTCCCTTCCTACCCAGCGTGTCGATGATGAGGTCCTGCAAGTCCTGCGTCGCCTGCTGCCTAGTTGGTTGGATGCTCTGGGGGCCCCCGTATGTTGACTCTATCACCAATGTGTCAACCTTGTTGAATCGAACCGTGGCGGCATCGAAGAGCCATGACTTCTCGTACTTAATATCACCAGAGAAAAGGAGCCTGTGCTCCTCCCTTCCTTCTCCAATCTGCATGTAGACGCTTGATGAACCGAGGATGTGTCCCGCATTCTCCATTGTCATCTTTACATCAGGTGCTATGTCCGTCTTGTCACCCCAGTTTATATCCACAACGTGCTTGATGCACTCTTGGATATCTGCCTTTGAGTAAGGAGGGTCGTTGCCCTCGGCCTTTGCGACCTTGATGTAGTCCACCTGCAGCAGGGTCATCAGATCCCTGGTTGGGGGTGTGCAGTATACTGGTCCCTTGTATCCGTACTTGAAGAGGACCGGGAGCATCCCTATGTGGTCTACATGGGCATGCGTGATGACCACGGCGTCGATGTTGTCGAGTGGTAGCATCTCAGGGGCAGCGAAGAATGGTTGAACCTCGCTCCTGTTGTTTGTTGGCTTGGCCCCACAGTCCACTAGAACCTTTGACTCGTTTGTGGTAACGAGGTGCATAGCCCTACCTACCTCTCGGTAGGACCCCAGAGCGGTGACCCTTACCCACTTCTCTCCTGGCCTCTGCGGCCTGTAAATCCTAGTACCGAACTTCCTCAGTAGGGATTTTCTGTCATCGGCTAGTTCCTTCCTGAACCTCCTGATGTCAGTCTGCGTCCTACTTTCCCTAGCAGGGGCACGGACAACGTTAACCAACCAGCCAATCTCATCACGTAGGGCCTGTACCACTGAACCCCTGGGGCCTACGGCAGATTGTGGGTCATCCACTTCCAGAGTTATCTCGGAAAGTGCTGGATCCAGCCATATCCTCCTGACCTCTGCCTCTGGTGGAATTATTCTGTTAACGGCATCATTGACCTGCTGCTCGTCTGAGAGCATGTCGGGATGAGGCCTGATTACGACCCTTCTTCTGATTCCCTTGGCAATCTTGACTGTGAGGTTCTCCCCTCCGGCGCCGCCGAATGACTCAGGCTGTTTCGTGATGATGGCTATGGAGCCTGCTTCGAGATCTACTTCGTAGTCGATGCCACTGGGTACAATCTTCCCAATCTTGTTCTTAATCTCTGAGAAGGTCAGCCTCATAATTTCAATTCCTTGGGGTGTTGCTCACGCAGAGAATGTCGCTGCCAGATAGGCAGTTGGCACTTTGCGAGAGTGTAATCATAGTGATTGGAGGAGGTTTGCTACCTCTTCCTCCGATAAGAGACGGAAGCCCGCCTCGGGAGTGATGACTGCAAGATCCATTCCATTGCCACTAGCCGCGTCCCTCTGGGCAGATGCCAAGAGTGCCTTTGCGGCGAGCTTCAGGGAGTCCGTCTCAGACATCCCCTCTCTGAATTGGTCCTCCAGTACCCCATACATGTACGGGCTTCCAGAACCTGTGGCGCAGTATACGTCGGGAATTGACCCTCCTGCAGAGTCGATACTGTAAACACTTGAACCGGAGTCATCAACACCGACTATTAGCAACTGCACGTAGTGGGGCCTGCCTGACAGGATGTTCGCAGTTAGTGTTGCAGCGCCCTTCACGGTCATCGGCTTGCCATGCTTTAGTTCGTAGAGCCTTAGTTCTGCAGAGAGTGTTCTGGAAAGTGACTGGGCGTGTCCCACTAAACCGGCAGTGGTCAGTGCTACGTAGTCGGAAATGCCGAAAAGCTTCTGGACGCTCTTGTTTGCAATGAAGTGGCCCATTGTGGCTCTGTGGTCTGCTCCAACTACCACTCCACCATCAAATGTGATGCCGAGAGTACTGGTGCCGGTCTTTACTGCATCTGTGGTCGCGTCCATATGTTCACCCGCCGGGGGAGCTCCCCAACAATGCCCTCTCATGACGACCCCTTATGAATCCGACGGGGTGAAGGGTTGGTTGAAACGCATAGTCCCAGTATGTAGCGTTAAACACGGAAAAGGACCGCATAACTCAAGGATTAGTTGACCTGACGCGGGTCATGGCGAGGCACAAGAGGACTGAGCCCAAGTGGATTGAGGTCCCCGAATTCGATAGTCCTGGAGGTGTTATCGAGCCCGGTCAGGATTACCATGACCTCGGGAAGAGCTTTCCCGACGCTCCCGTCCCAAGGGCCCCAGGAGATGCCATAGTTCATAGGGCAGATTTGGATGATTTGACAGGGATCTCTTCACTAATGAACTGGGTTTCGGAAGGTGATATCGTAATTGTAAAGATGAGTGGTATCCTTTCTAGGGAGCTTGAGCTGGTGGTAGCGGTTGATAAGATCCAGCGCTTCGTTGAGGGAGACATGTCTGGAGAGGTAGTCAGACTTGGTGAAAGAAGGCTACTTCTCCTACCTCCTACGTTCGCAAGTGGAATTGCCAACTGAGGTGGGCCGATGGAAAGTAGGCTTGAACAAGACTGCCCCATATGCTTCTCGGAAGCGACTCTGAAGATGATTGCCCATAGCTCCGAGATACCATACTTCGGGGAGCACACCCAGATTACCATGATTTGCGAGGGGTGCGGTTGGAAAGTCACCGACTTCATTCCAGCCGACGGAAAGAAGCCGGGGGCATGGAGCCTCACCGTCGACTCCGAAGAGCACATGAGCACACGCGTCGTACGCTCATCTTCATGCACGGTAAGGATCACTGAGTTGGGACTAGAGGTTTCCCCAGGGGGTAGTTCAACGGGGTATGTGTCTAACATCGAAGGCGTCCTAAAGAGATTCGAAGATGCCGTAGGAACTATCAAGAGGCAATCTGAGAGGGATCAGGAGGATCCAGGAATTATCACCCGGTGTAATGAAATGTTGAGTCTCATAAACTCTGTACGAACTGGTTCCTACCCAGTTACACTTGAGTTACTTGACCCAGTAGGACATAGCCAGATTCTACACGAAGATGCTGTATCCAGGGATATTGCTAGTGAAGAGGCTGAATCACTTGACCCTGGTCCTGTATACCCTGTGTTCGACGCTGCTGATCTCGTCTGATTACATTGCGTCTGGAGCTAGGAACTCACCTAGCCTATCTGACCAAGCGTCCCTCTTTTCGGAAATATCAGACAGCCATTCCCCTGCACGGTCTATGCACAGTTGCTTCATCTCCCCTGCAAGCATCCTACCACTCTCGTACTCCCTCCTTATTTCCAATAGTGCAGAGTCATCCAGCTCAAAGAAGAACTGAAGGTACTGATATGGTATATCTTTAGAGCAATCTCCTCCAAGTCTCCTATGCTCCTCAACTGTCGACTGGCCTCCACTTATCGCCCTCTTCACCTTCCTAGCCATTTCATCTGCTGAGTCATTCATGAAAATTGTAGTCTCTGGCTTGGATGATGACATCTTCCCGCCCGTCATGCCAGAAGCGAATCTATGATATGTGGAACAAGGGGGCATTAACCCCATTCCACCGAGCTCCCTCTCCAAGGCCAATAATGCCATTCTCATAGGTGCCCTGTCTTCAATCGTAGCTGCAGGGATTTCCAGTGTCCCATGCTTGGGATTGGCATTCATGTCAGCGAAACCCAGTGACGCCACCACACCTGAGATACGGCTGAAAATACGATCCCGGGTTTCACGGTCTATCCTGCCATCATCACCTACTCCTAGTAATCGGGCATTATCATCCTGAACTGAAAGGGCGACGGTGAGCCCCCCTGATTTCCGTGGTTTGATGTTGAACCAGTGAGTTTTGCCGACGATATCCCTTGTTAGTCTAAGGTGCGGGTCTTGATCTATACCGACAGGGACCACTATCGGCCTCAATCCCCCATATTCATCAAGCTGGGGATGGATAATGTCTCCCACTTGAACGAGGGGGGCTTGCACATGGGCCAGATTAGTCTCTCCTGAGAATCCATAGATTGATTCAAACTCAGATAGATTAGTTCTGCGCCCTAGCATGAATCCTAGTCTCTGCACATCGGGCCTAGAGCTCTGGAAGTATACGCTTGTAGAGTCTGGGTCGAGTCCGAGAGCAGCGTAGTTGTGTATGTACTCATTGATCGCCTTCTCCCTGCCCGAACCTAGTGAAGTACCCCTAGTTGCCATGGCTTCAAGGTCTGCCACGGCCACGGTGATATCGGCACCTTGCTCCTGAAACCATCTTACTTGCTCGATTACCATGCTATGCCCGAGGTGCATCCTACCGCTTGGCATGAGTCCGGTTAGCACCCCCAAGGGAGATTTATCCCTGATAGATCGGAGAGCGACATCGAGATCCCTATGCGCGAAAACGATGCCTCGACGGTGCAGCATACCGGGATTGGGGATGGTCGATCGGTCTACCATGTCAAGTCCGAACTTTTCCACTATCCTGGAGTAGTCAGTCTCATCATCCGAAGACCATGGGTCGATTAGGCCATCTCCTGCCATGGTACGTGGCCGGTGGTCCACTCAATCAAGTCATCGCTGAAAATTGAACTGAAATTGCCGACCGAAGGGGCAATAGAGGTGAGCAAGCAGGATTGGCCATGGCTGTTGTACACTGCTTCGGAGCTGGACTAGTGGGCTCGTTCGTCGCAAGGACCCTGGCTGACAGGGGCCACGATGTGCACGTACACGATATTGACCCGAACAACGGAAAAATTGTGGGACACTCGAATATTGCCCTCCACTCGGGAGATGCATTGGAAACTGACCTTGCTGATTTCGGACACGTCGACATCGTAGTGAATATGCTCCCGGGCGACATTGGTCACGCACTAACCACAAACCTGGCTGAAGAAGGCGGTTTCCCGACCGTGGACCTTAGCTTCAGTGAGCATACCCCAGACCGTGATGACGAGAAGGCTAGGGACTGGGGGGGCAGGATACTCTGGGATGTAGGAATTGCGCCGGGCCTGTCCAACATGCTTTTGGCCGAGGCATACAGGGTTCTGGGGCCATTGAAAAGAGCGGAGGTTAGGGTTGGAGGAAATCCCACTGGGCCAACAGGGGGATGGAACTACATGGCGCCATTTTCCCCTAGGGACGTAATTGCAGAATACACCCGGCCAGCGAGAGTTGTGAGAGACGGCGAAGAAGTAACCCTTCCCGCACTTTCTGAGAGACACAAAATAGATGTCCCAGAAAGGGGGGAGATGGAGGCCTTCCTCACAGATGGGTTACGTTCGGTTTTGAATTCCATTCCCGTGCTAGACATGTCGGAGTACACCGTAAGGTGGCCCGGCCATATTCAGAAATTCATTGATGAGAGGGATGCAGGCACACTCGACGAGGACGAGTTGCTTCACGAGTGGTGGTTCAATCCGAAAACCCCCGAGTTCACATGGCTGGAGGTAGTGGCAACCGATCATTATGGGAATGTCATGAGGTGGGAAGTTAGTGACTATGGTGGGGATGACGGTTCATCGATGGCACGTACCACTGGGCTAGTTACCGTAGGATGCATAGAGGCGTGGCTCAGTGACCCGGAGATGCTTCCCCCGGGGGTTCATGCGCCAGAGAGCCTTTCCACGCCAGTAGTTAGGGGGATTGTCGAGCTAATGAGGGCTAACGGGATCGATATTAGCGGCCCAGAAATCGGAATTCCGATAGGTAATTAGTTCGAATCATTGTCCATTTCAACTATCTTCCTAATTGCTATCGGTACTGCGGCTAGTACTCCCAAGGCGATAACTGGAAGGGCCCAATTAATTGGGTCCACGGAAGGTCTCTCTATCAGCCACGTGAACGTCAGCTCCGACTCCTGGAAATCTGAAGACCACTGAAACAAGTTTGTTGTGTGGTGACCCACGACAGTCACGGCATGGTGTAAATTGTTGAAAGTGACCATTGGGGTTGACGTGACAGAGTTTGTCTCATCCTCCAACAGTATGCTGACGGAAGATCCGGGCATTATGGAGATAATTGCCCCAGATTCGGCCTCCCTCCATCCCTCCATCAGCTTGCGATCGCTCGAACTTATCTTGGGAAAATCTGTCCCCGAATCGAATTTTACCTCTGAAACTGAGCCGTCAAATTGAATGTTAACTGAACCGGGAACTTCCCATTGTGAATCACTAGAATCTAGTGATACGACTATTCGCCCATCCTCGTTTTTCACTTCTATCGCGGAGCTGGATTGCTGGTGGAAATGCCACTCGCCCCATGTGGTAAGCCATACTTCCTGATCCTCCAACCATGACATAGCGTCCTTATCTTCCCTTACTTTCAGATCGTCTATTCGAGCCCTCCACCAGATGCTCACCAGTGTGTCTTTCTCCGCTGATTCCAATAGGCCTAGGTTAGCTGAGTTCTTCTCAAGACTACCCCCATTCCTAGAGAAAACTGTCAAGTCATCGGGAGCCTTGGAAATCATGTCGCCGACTATGAGAAATCCTGAATCGAGAAGTGATTGGGAAGTCGCATCATCAACATTGTCTCCAGGAATTCCAAATGATACTGGATTTTCACCCCACCTCGATGAATCTGAAAGACCAGCCAAGTAATCCCTGCACCCCTCAATTACCCAGTTCTCCTCAATTGTCGAAATGCCCTCGAAACCATGGCATCCGAACTCATCGCCGTTCTCCAGCCTCTCTGGTCCAATCAAATTCTTCAACCATCCATCATCGGACCATTCGCCTACCACACTCGGCGCAGTAACGGGGACGATAAGTATGGATGCCAATACAATGGCCACTGCAATGCGTCCCCGCATGGACCGTGGACCGCAAAGAAAGCAATGAACGCTTTCATGGAACTGCAAAGAGTGAAACGCGATTGGTAGACGTACGTACGTGGCAGAACTCTCCGGGGAGTCGTTGAGATCCTTCTCTGAGGGTGTAAAGCTCGAAGGTACTGGAGAAGATTTCAGAGTTCCAATTCTGTACAAATTCCTAGTTAGTTTTCTTTCCCCCATAGCCAGGTCCCTCTTCAATGTCCACGTTTATGGAATGGAGCGATTACCCAGATCCGGGCCGATGATTCTTGCAAGCAATCACGTCTCAAACCTAGACCCGATATTCAAAATTATGGCAGCTAGGAGGGAGGTTTTCTATCTGGCGAAGGAGGAGCACTTCCAGAAACAGCCCAATCGATTCATAATGAAGAGCAATGGAATGATTGAGACTTTCAGAGAAACAGGAGGGAGGGATGCACTGGCAAGAGCCTCTGACGTCCTATCCGCAGGACTGCCCGTCGGGGTTTTCCCAGAAGGCACTAGGTCGAGGAGTGAGGCACCCCCCTTCCTTCAGCCGGGGAAGACAGGAGTGGCTAGATTATCAGCACGATTCCCCGAAGTACCGGTTTTCCCAATTTGCGTAATCGGGACTAGGGCAGTCATGCCTCCGGGTAGAAACTTAATCAAATTCTGGAAGAGGGTAGATGTCCATATCGGAAACCCCATTATTTTCTCAGAATGGTTGTCGAGTCCCGAGGGTGGATCTTTCAGTGATGATGAAATTTCGAGCCTGGTGTCTCTAGATGAACATGGTCAAAGATCAATCAAGAAGGCATTGTTCAGAAAGTACACGGACCAACTAATGGGGACCCTCAAAATGATGGGCGCTCCGTAGATTGGCCGCCGCATCCTTGATGTACTTCCCTCACAACGAAAGAGGGAAATGCAGCAATACCTCGACTTCCTGAATAGGATATTGGATGATGGAGTTGACAAAGGTGATCGTACGGGTACGGGGACTAAGTCCGTCTTTGGCCACCAAATGAGGTTTGATCTTTCCGAGGGGTTTCCTGCCATAACCACAAAGAAAGTGCATTGGCCCAGCATCATTCATGAATTACTATGGTTCCTATCTGGGGAAACAAACATAGAATATCTCCAGGAGAATAAAGTTAGAATTTGGAATGAGTGGGCGGATGAAGATGGTAATCTAGGGCCTGTTTACGGGAAACAATGGAGGAAATGGGAAGGCACGGATGGGCAGGTAATTGACCAAATTGAGGGAGCAGTAGAGATGATAATGAGCAATCCTGACAGCAGACGCATCATAGTTTCCGCGTGGAATGTTGGAGAGTTGGGGGAAATGGCCCTAATGCCGTGCCATGCATTCTTCCAGTTCTACGTGAATGATGGCCGACTTTCATGCCAACTCTACCAAAGGAGTGCGGATGCATTTCTAGGAGTTCCTTTCAACATCTCATCTTACAGCCTCCTAACTTGCATGATGGCCAGAGTTTGTGGCTTGGAGCCTGGAGAATTTGTCTGGACTGGAGGGGATTGTCACCTTTACCTGAATCACCTAGATCAAGCAAGAGAGCAGGTCTCCAGGGAGCCGAAGAGGCTTCCAAATCTTGTTTTGGATCCTGACGTCACTTCAATTGACGGCTTTGCATTTGAGCATATATCAATTGAGGGGTACGAGCACCACCCCCATATTCCTGCTCCCATATCGGTTTGAGGTGTTTTATTTGAAGATCGTAATGATTGTGGCAATGGATGAAGACGGATTCATCGGCAAGGGTAACGGACTTCCTTGGAATATGCCCAGCGACATGTCGAGATTCAAGAGTCTAACAATAGGTGATGGATTCAATTCCGTTGTTATGGGAAGAAGGACCTGGGACTCCCTTCCAGACTCATTCAGGCCCCTTCCTGAGAGGGTAAATATCGTCATGTCTAGGGATACTTCTTGGAGTGAGGAGGGGGCCGAGACCGCATTATACATTGGCAGGGCAATTGAGCTTGCTTTCGCGGAAGGTAGTGATGAATTATGGGTCATTGGGGGTGCTGAGATATACTCCATGTTCCTTGATAGGGTAGAAGAAATTCATATTACCACAGTTCAAACCAACGATAGTGGAGAGATCTCATTCCCGTCATGGGACAAGGCCCTCTGGGAAGAGACTGTGATGGAGGTCCCCGATTCACCGGGTGACGACTTTCCATCTTCATACTCCATATGGAAGCGGATTTGAATGGACCTGCGAGGAGTTCTGTCTACTGCCGGTGGTGCCTTTTTCATATATGTTGGAATAATGCATTTCACAGATACGAGTTGGTTCGAGCCAATCGTACCACCCGTATTGGGTTCTGCTACGTTCTGGGTTCTGGCGAGTGGAGTAGTGGAAGTGCTAGTGGGTATTGGACTGATTATTCCCAGAACCAGAGAGATATCCGGTTACGCTAGCGCGACACTCCTGGTCCTATTGTATCCTGCCAACCTGTACATGTGGGTATTCGATGTTGAGCTTGGCGATGGGGCTTCACTTTCTCCGACTGGGCATGTGGTTAGGTTGATGCTGCAGATCGGGGGCATCATTCTGAGCCTTTGGATCGCAGGATACCTCCCTCGGGAAGTTGATTCATTCTATGACGAAGAATTCAGCTAAGTCCCCCTCAGATTCGAAAAGGCTGGGGCCGCTCCCCAGGTAGTAGACAGAACCCCTGCCATCCCTAGAGTCCTCGGCGCTGGAATTATTATTCGTTGCACAAGAACCTGTACAACCATCGGCAAAGGCGACATAAACGCGCCCTTCTCTGTCTATATGTAAGTCATTGAAATCGAGAAGGTTCCTGTTTGAACCACCGATATCACGGCAATCCCCACTATTGAGGCAGATGCTCCCCATCTGTACTGGATCGTCAGTCACCCTCATGGTGTGAAATACAGGATTGGAATCTAAAGCATTGAGACTGTAGGTAATATAGAGATGGTAGGTTACATTGTTCGGTGCATAGTGAGCATTGCCACCCCAAGGGTTACCATCGATATCTGACTGATTTAGCATCTCAGAATTCTCACTCCCAAGGTACATTATTGCAATCCTTCCTGGGTCACCAGCATCGGTTTGTGGAAATACCGATGAGATGACTTCAATCGGAGATATCCGGATACTCTCTTGTTCCCATGTTTCACCGGAGTCGGTTGAACGAGACATGTAGACTCCCTCATCAGCACCTGTCCATACATGATATGCATTAGAGGCAGAATCTGTCGAGACTTCTGAATTCTTGCGAGGGTAGGGTGTAGAGACATCTTCTCCCATCGTTCTCTGGAACCATGAGAATCCATTGTCCTTGGAAACGATGACTGTGGGAGTCTCTACCCTGGGAGTGACGTATACCGTTCCATCAGGAGCGGTGGAAATCGCCCCATGAAGGCCTCCGTTGGTGGTTGCGAGACCGAAAATCTGCCCCCCAGCATCGAAGGTCGCGCCCCCATCAAAACTTGTGAAGCAGAAAATACCGGCTAATTTATTGTAGCAATAATATACCGCAGTTTCGTAGAAACTCGAAGTGAATTGTCCCAACGCACCATATCCTTCACTGGTCCAAGGACCGCTTGCTAATTTGATGTGATCATTGATTGGAGTAGTTCCAGAATCATGTGGATTGCCTAGCCAAGAGTCGCCATCATCATCACTCCAACATATCCATGACGTCTCAAGGCCAATCATCTGCACGTTGAAGATGCGGTCAGTGATTGGATCGACCCAACCATAAGGATCGCTGGTAGTAGGGGAGCACTGTATTGGATCTTGCGTCTCCTCCCATGATTGTCCATGATCGCAAGATCTCATCACTTTCTCCATGGCGATGAAGAAAATGCAACCACTCGAAGTTATGCCGATACTGGGTTCCTTACCAGTCTCCCCCACATCACTGAATACGAAACTTAGGGGCAAGGGGGGGACATCAACTGGGAGGCCGCTAGGTCCCGTGACAAAGAAACGTGGTTCTGGAGCTTCTTCATCCCCCTCCTCGGAGGGCCCTTCATCCAGATGGATGCATCCAGAAATAGTAGTGGTGACCATCAAGAGCGCAATGACTACGGCACCTGTACGCATAGTGCTTCGACTTGGGGATAGGGCATTTATGTTGCCATAGTGTGAGCCGGGGGTTTAGTCTTCGGATTCATACTCAGTAACTCTAATTCCTAAATTGCCCCTTCTGGCCTTTCTTAGCATTATTTTGTCCATCTTATTGTGAAATTCTGATTCCAAGTCAACTTTCATTGCTAGGGAATGGCCCAATATTAGAATCAACAGGTCAGCTAACTCCTCGGCTGCCTCGGAATGGGGCTTGCCTTTGGTAATTGCAGCGGATAGCTCTCCCAATTCCTCCACTGTCAATGCTATTCTGTAGCCCATGTCATGACCGTGGTTTTCTTCGGAAGAAAAGGAATGCTTGTGGTGAAAGGATGCAACCCTTGACATCATAGTCAACCATGAGCCATCGGGTACTGAAGTACCCTCAGCCAAAATCCAATCTTCTACACTCTCCTTCCTGCCCATGCATTGACGAGAAGGGGGTTACACATCAACATAATTCCAGAAACGCGTTAGTGGAGACTAAACATATAGGTCGAGTATTGCCAATAGGCACTCCGAAATACTGGCTCTCATGGATGAAGCCATGGAGTCAACCGCATGGTGATCTATCTTCGCTGATGGGTCTCCGGGCTCTCTTCCCGCTGCCCAATTCGATGAGCAAGAAAGTGCGACATGTGGGACACCTGTTTCGGATACCAGCCTTGACTCAGGTCCGAGGGTCATTCCAACTACGTGCGCACCTAGCCGTTCCAAGGCGTCAATCTCCGCAGAACTCTCGAATTGAGGTCCGACACACTGGGCGACAATTAGATTGTCTGGAACGTGCTCCTGTGATGAGGACAATGCCACCTTGCACGCATCTGAGGCATTCCTGTCAAAAGGGGATGTTCTATCGGCGTGAGTTGCGTCGTCATCATGAAAGGTCCATGGTCTAATTGAAAGATCCAAAACATCTCCAGAAATTCCAATGATACCTGGAGGGAAATTCTCGATTAACGACCCTACTGAGTTGATACTCAATACGATATCCGGCTGGCAGCTAATGGCAGCTTGTACATTTGCTCTGTGTTCAATCATGTGAGGCGGAGTTCGGGACGTTCCATCTCCATGATGCCTGTCAATAATTACGATGTCACCTGCACCAGTGGAGACAATTGCTGCTGGGACCTGTCCCCAGTCAGTATCGATTCTGACATGTGAAGCTTGAGTGTTCCAAGCGGATGACATCTCATCCGAGAGTGCGCTCATCCCAGTGCCGCATAGCACCGCTATGCGGGCCATTATATCACTCCTCAAGTCGGGCTATGAGGTCTGACTTCTTGCCCGAAACTGGTTTACCAGCGGCTTTGAGCAATTCCTTCAGTTCCGCGACCTTTAGAGAAGAGTAGTCAACCTCGGAGTCGTCATTATCTTGCTCCTGAGCATTATCTGCATCTCCCCCGATGGCCTCATCTTCAACCCCATCATCAGATGGTTCTGAAATATCTGCTGAGGCCTCGGCAGCAGCCAAGACATCGGATTCCTCGGCGACAGCAGCAGCGTCTGCCCTCTCTTGTGCGTGAATCTCCTCCAGTGTTGGACCGTCGTCAACAACTACTCCGGATTGAATCAATTGGGTCCTTCTAATCATTACTGCCCTAATGGGGGTAATCTTGGATGTTCCTTCCTTGATCTTGGCCTCTAATTCGCCATCCATCACTGATTTCTGCATATCGACCCAGGTCGATGATGCCCCGGTCTTCAGAATGATGTTTCTTGCAATGGTCCTAATTTCGTTCTTCTGACTAGACTTCGCCCTTTCCCTAGTAATAATCAGGGGCTTGAATCTGACATAATATCCGTCCTCTGTTACAATGTCGACAGTGTCGTCAATTTTCCCCCTGTCTCGACGGATTTGTCTTCTAATGTGGTCTTGCATCATCTGGTGACCTATGAATTCGGTTAGAGCGTCCGTACCTAGTACATCTACCACCCTGAATCGTATCTTTACATGCATCTTTGAGAAATCCCCATCTAGTTCATTCTGCATAATCTCGAAATTCCTCCCGATCAACATCTCTGGCTCCTCGGCCAGGGTCTCACCGATAACTCTGAATGACCATGGATTTCTAGGTGCTCTAATTGAGAACCACCTCTTGGACTTCCACTTGTCCCTCTGCCTACGTGCCGCTGCTCTTGCCTTTGCGCCCTTTGCCATGACAATAACCTCGTACCTCGGGGGCTTCCCCGCTCGCTAGGCGTGCCGACCTGCCCTTACTATTTGAAGCAAAGCCTCTGGAAAGTGGGCGGCATCCCCTGCGAGGCTTCAAGAAATAGTGCTGCTAGGGTCCTTTATGGGCCTACTGAATGCGACATGGAGGATTCATGCCAGTGGGGTTGACGACCTGGAAATGATTGAGAGAGCGATGCATTGGCTTACTGGTGATTGCTGTGAAGTAATGTGGGAAAGGGGCAAGTCGTTCCATGGATCTCCTCAGCATGTTGCAATAATTAGGACTGGAAAAAGGAAAGTTGCCATGGATTGGCTCCGCAGACTTGGTGTTTCGGTCCTTAGTGAGATTAACGAGGGGGGCATTGGAAATAGGATCGACGATGAGAAAACAGTGCATGTTAGAATTTCTCTTCCTGAACTATGTAAGGGGAACGTATCGCTGATCGATTCAGGGAGCAGGAGTTCCTCTGTAAAGGGCACTTTCAAGATCGAATCTTATCCAGGAGATGATCCAGTTATTGTTGCTTCTCGGGTAATTTCCAGATTGTGCTCAGAAAGCTGAATGCTGAATGTGTTTGAGCAAGAGTTCAAATGTCCCTCTCGACGTGCTTCGTGTGAGAGATATGACACACGTAGTTACGAGTGCCTGTGTTGATCACAAATATCAGGACTGCGTAGCGGTTTGTCCTGTTGAGGCATTCAGGGAGGCGGACTCTTATCTCGTCATAGATCCAGATGAGTGCATAGATTGCGCTGCATGCGTAACTGAGTGTCCGGTTGAGGCGATCTTTGCAGATACAGATCTTCCTGATGAGTTCGAAGAGTGGCTTGACAGAAATGAAGTTGAAGCGGCGGACCTGCCTATCGCAGAAGGCGACTCGCCCGTACTGGCATAGGGTCTTTTCCGACCTAATGGTCAGGAAATAGGTTCATGAATAAATGGCCCGGGGCGATTAGCATGACACGTACGGTCGACCTTGGTGGGATGCGTCATGGAACCGAGCTTCTGAAGAGGGGTTTTGCAAAAATGCAAGAAGGCGGGGTGGTGATGGATGTAGTGACTCCCGAACAAGCCCACATAGCGGAAGACGCGGGGGCAGTATCGGTAATGGCGTTGGAGAGGGTTCCTGCGGATATTCGCTCCATGGGTGGTGTAGCTCGAATGAGCCATCCAGACATGATTAGTGAAATCATTGAAACCACTAGCATCCCCGTAATGGCGAAAGCCAGAATAGGCCACGATGAAGAAGCCCGAGTTCTGGAAAGTCTTGGTGTCGATATGGTAGATGAGTCAGAAGTTCTTACTCCTGCAGATCCTTTCTTCCACATAGCAAAGAATGACTTCACCATCCCCTTTGTGTGTGGATGCACAAGCCTAGGAGAGGCAGTAAGAAGGATTGCCGAGGGGGCTGCGATGATTCGCACCAAGGGAGAAGCAGGTACGGGCAACATAGTAAGTGCAGTTCAACATGCAAGGCTGGTAAAAACAGAGATTTCCCATGCGATAAATTCTGGGGACTCTGGGAGAGAAGAAATGATTGAAATTATCATGAAAGGATACCAGAGGATGGAAGATGCGTCGGATTTCAACATCGGGTCCTCGGATACTCCATTTGGTAAATTGGGCGACCTCAGGGATGAGGTGTCGTCTGTTCTCGAGGAAGTGTGTAGCATTGGCAGACTACCAGTTGTGACATTCTCTGCAGGAGGAATCGCCACTCCTGCTGATGCTGCACTCATGATGAGTCATGGGATGGATGGGATCTTCGTTGGTTCTGGTATCTTCAAGAGTTCGGACCCGAAAAATACCGCAGAAGCCATTGTTATGGCCACACATCACTTCGAAGATCCCTCAGTAGTAGTGGAAGCCTGTAAAATGGTAGGGGATGCAATGCCAGGCCTGGAAATAGAGTCACTAGACGTTAGGCTCGAAGATAGGGGATGGTAGTCACTTACCCCTTCCCCTGAATGACTTGGGTTTTCTGATCTTCTTGCGACTTGGTTTGCCCCCAGTGGCAGCAGGGGATCCCTGTGCATCCCCTGACATTGAGCCACCAAGAGTAAGGTTTCCTTGACTGAGGAGTTTTTCTGTAAGAGAGTCTGCTAACCCTTCGTCTTCATCTGGAGTCTTCAGGGCGTCCTTTACCGATTGGTTATGGTCCTTTATTACCCTCTCCCTCTCTTCCCTTCTGGCCTTCATTTCGTCTCTGGCTTCATTGACTTCCTTAAGGAGAACCTCAATTTCTGAATGTACGCTGTTTGCCGATTCTCGCGACTCCACGAAAATTGAATGAAGCCTGTCTCCCTCTGACCTCAGGAAATCCCTCTCTTCGAGCATGGGCTTTACCTCTTCCCAGATCCCATCCGCCTCCTTATGTGCATCTGTCATTGCCTTGTGTTGGGCGTCTGCCTCTGCCTTGAGTGACTGGATTGTGCTTTCTAGATCCCCCAAATCAATCTTGATGCTCTCGAATTCGGCGGCCGCAGGCAAAAGCTCATCCCTTCTGGCGATCAGTGTTTTCAACTCTCTCAGAATTCTATTCTCCGCCTTGAGTGTAAGTGTGCCATCAGTCATCAGCCTATTTTCAATACTACCAATCTTTGCAATTGTCTCAGATAGTGCAACTACTCCTGTCTTGGCCTTGCCCTCGTCTCCCTTCTTACCCCTCTTGTTTGAAATAATTTCTCTGATCCTTGATTGAATTGCGTCCCTCTGATTCTGGTGAGTCTTCGCTCTGGATCTGACTTCCTTCTGCTCGGTTAGTTTCTCTTCAATTGAGGACCTGAGCTCCCTTCCCTGTTCTTGAACCGAGTTTCTTGAGTCTGCGGCCCTTCTTGCTGATTCGTTATGGGTGGCCCTCTGATCCCTCATCCTCCTCAGCCTTGTTTCCATAGCATGAAGCCTGGTCCTCAGGTCGTCATCAGGACCACTCTCATCGCTCTGCATGGAACGTCGAAGTGGGGCTCACTATTGAATGGAACTATGTGTCAAAACCCCAGTAGAGAAGTGGCAAATGGGATGATTGGTGACAAGACAACTATTGCGGCGCCGGCCATGAACATGGCGCCAACTGTTCTCCTTACCCTAGTAATCAGATCATTGCCCACCTGCACATTCAGAACTCTTCCAGAAACGAGATTTCCGGAGTCGTCCTCCAGCCTTACTGTGACTGTAGCTTCTCCCTTTATTGAAGGTAGCAAACTTTGCCATACAATACCAGTGTGGTTAATCATTTCCTGCATCTCGTGTGAAAGCGAAGTTGATTCCATAGGATCAAATGAGTGAGATAGGGGCAATGACCTAAGCTTGTAGACGCACTCATTGGGTTTGAAATCAGGAGTCTGTATCTTCAAGAATAAGTCCCGAGGATCTTCTCCACGATTTAGGACGAAAGCGAAGAGGTTCGCCTGGCCGACCACTAGATTTTCCATGTCTACGTCAAACCAGAAACCCCCATCAGACTTACTCAGTCCCCTTCTCATCCTCATCCTATCGTAGAGTCTGAAGAATGGCTTGCATTCACTCCTTGCGTGCATCAGCAGCCTATCCCATGTCTCCTCGCCTAGCTCGGGATGGTTGAATAGTCCGTCGATAGACGATTCCTCCACCATCTCCCCCAATGAGTCTTTGAACTCTGACTCTGAAATCAAGGAAGATCTCCGTAAATGCAAGAGGTGCAGCAGGGATTCCTGTAGTTCGGAGATTTCTACCCCTTCCTTCAGACCTACTCCGACTGTTCTAAGATACTCGGAAATTCTGATATTCAATAGGGGGTCGATGTGTGCCTTTATGACATCATTGAACGGCCTATTCAGTAGAGCAGGGTGTATTGGAGGTGAGAATGCCTCTAACATACCCCATGGCTCAGAAGCATTGAACCTAGACCTATGGGAGATTAAATGGACTCCGTGACCTGCAAGTAGTGAACCAGTAGAAAGTGAGATCAACACTGGCATTCCAGACTCCCCACTGGATAGCCAGAGGCTAGTCCCAAGAAGGGCTGCTGATATTATCATCAGGGACGAAGTTGCGGTGATTTGACGTATTGATCCATCTATTGTGGCCCTCATCTCTGCATAGCCATGAGAGCTTCTGAAAGTGATTCCCGATGAGGTTAGTGACTCTGCCTCAAGATGGAATATTGAGCGGGAATAAGACATCATCCTGAGCAGGGAGGAAAGTAGTGCGATATCTGCGATAATTATCAGCAGTGTTAGAGCGTGAGTTGCGGTAACAAGGCTCAATCCCCCAGATGCTTCCCTGAGGTGGTCATCCCACCACAGATTGTCAGTCTGCCCGTATGACTGTGCCACACCGAAAAGCACCACGGCGAAAAGTGGGAGTAGTAAGATCAACCTAGCTCCACCGCTAACAAGCACCCTGTCCAATGTAATCAGGGAGCCCTCCCTGTCCCTGAGGGAGCTTTCCTTCCAGTCAAAATCACCAATGTCTTGCGTGATATATTGAGTCTCTAGTTTTGGTGCGGGAGGCGTGAAATCGCTAATCTCATCCGCCAGACTATCCAGAGTTTCTTCGTCAATCAATCTTAGTCCCCCTAACTCTTGCAAGTATCTTCTTCGAAATGGATTCGGACATTTCGACTGGTGAGCCGTTGCATGAAATTCCTGACTCTGATGTAATTATCACGGAACCAATGGTTATGCCGAAGCTCTCCAATGTCCGTTTCTCTATTGAGTCGACGGCCAATATCTCAACTACTGATTCCGACCCAGGGGGGATATTTCTGATTGGCAGAAGAAGGCCCTCCGTGGACGTTTCCACGGACCTCTCGATTAATGGTATTCTCTTTCCGGATGGAGTGAATTCAGGATATCCAAGCATCCTGTCTATGGCAGATTCTAATTCTGGGCCCATGTCATGCTCCATCTTGCACGCTGCTTCGTTGATATCTCCTGAATAGCCAATGACTTCTGAGAGAAGAATCTCCAGCAAACACTCCCTCCTCTTGACTCTGGCCGCCTGTTGAAAACCTAGGGGGGTTAGTCTGGATCCTTTGTATGGGATGTGCGTGACTAAATCTCTGGAAGCAAGCCTCTGAATCATCTCAGATACAGATGCTGGGCTAACAGATAGCATTTCGGATAATTGTGTTGTTTTTAGAATGCCATCCGGTGTAGAGTCATAGAACTCGAACATTCTCTTCAAGTACATTTCCTCAAACTCACTCAGCTCGATCATTGGGGGACCTCCTCATTTAGTGCCATGAATTCGGTCCTACATGCCGGACATCTGGACATCACAGGCCTCTTTTCTATGGGTACTTTCAGCCTCTGTTCACAGGAAGGGCAACTTAGGATTTCCCCTGAGGACCTTGAGTTTTGAATCTCATTTGATTTCTCGGACTGTGGTAATTCTTCGTATGAGTCACTGTGAGTGATATCTTGTAGATTGTTTTCGATATCTCCGACTTCTTCTTCGCCGACTCTGAATTGGGTGGTACAAGAGGGGCACTTCACGGCCCCGACATGGTTTGCCGGGACACTGAGCTTTTGATTGCACGATGGACAGGCGATCTCCCTTTTCTGGACCTCTGACCTCCTCTCAATTCGAGATTCCCTACGAATCTGGAATGTTCCATCTGACTCAGTTGAGGGGGTTTTCTCTGAAATTACTCTCCACAATGCTAGAACGACCATCACCACCACTAATCCCATAACTGACCCAAGTAATGCTGCAGATGTATCGAACGGCAGAGAGAAAGAGTCTGGTGGTGGATCCCTGGTCTGTATCTGGATGCTTTGGATTGCAGAGTATTCTCCTGAGACCCACATTACCTCTACTATGGAGTCTCCATCGTCTGGCCACAGGGGTATTATCAGTGAAAAACTGGATTCGCTTCCAGCGGAAATTGGCAGTGATTGGTCGCTGGACAGGATAAGTCCGTCGGACTGTCTAGATGCCGAAATTGTGCCTCCAAGGGATTCTGAATTTCCTGAATTGCCAATGGTGCAGTCAATAACAAGTGACTGTCCTGGTATTGCTATTTCTGGCATGGTTGAGCACGATGAAACAGATGGAGAAACAAGGGGAGCTGATATTTGATACTCTAAATTGGAATCAGAAAATGTTGTCCATCCAACGGGAACAATCGAGAATTTGACTGAGTCTGCATCTGGATTTCCGAAAGCGAATGAAAGGTCCCTGATGCCGTGAGAAAGGGTGGCATAGTGGACTTGATTGCCTCTTGGAACACCCATATCCTGCAACTCGGCAATTATCTCGACATCTCTCGATGGACCATCTGAAAGCAGTACAGATATACCTACATGAAGGCCTTCTGAGAGGGTCCATATCTCGCTGGAGATGATGATTTCGAGTGTCTGAGGGGGAAGCGCCTCAATCATCAGGGTTCCCGATAGATCTTCACTGACAACATTACCCAGACTCAATATTTCCCACTCTATCTCGATGTGTCCGGATTGGTTCAGGGAAAATGTCGTAGAAACCTCCCTACTGGAGCCGGGGCTAATTGTGACATATTCACCAGAAACATTGGCACTCCAGTTCTGCGAAGAAAGGGTCATTGAAACATCTCCTGATGAGTTTCCCTGATTGTGGACCAGAATCGAGGCTGTTAGCGAGTCTCCCACATGTGCTGGCTCGCCCACTATCGCCACATCTGCGGAACCAGCTGGCGTGAAGGAAGCTGATGCTGAGTCATTTGAGTGATCGGATGAAAAAGCGGTCGGATTTGATAGTGGATCATAGTTCTGGCCCACTAATCCACAAACTGGGCTGAAACAGAATAGTGATGTAATCAATAGTGCAACCAATATTGTGCCATGGGAGCTGAAAATGAATCTCTCAGGCTCCTCCCCCATAGTATTGGCTCAGAAAAGGGGCCGTATCAATCAAACCCCTGTCAAGGTCACATAGTGACCTTTAACCGACTGTCCCGGCTGGCCCGGATGCATCATGGACATAGAGGGACTATTGAGGGTCAAACCCGAGGAGCTCGCCGAAGGTCTGCTGGCCAGATGGAAGGTCCTTGATGAACAACTTCCCGGAGTCATAAGGAACCTTGAAGCTGAAGAAGACTCCCTTTCACCCAAAGTTGAAAGAGCGGTGAATTCTCATAAATTAGCTAATGAAACTGTCTCAGAATTGAAGATGGAGAGGAATTCGCGGCAGAAGGAGGCTCGAGCATTACTGGCCACAGTTCGAAAATTCGGTGACAATCTTTCTGAATCAGGGGGGATGGTTAATCTTGATCCTGGTTGGAAGAAAGAGAAGCTGTTAGAAGAGCTTGAGGAAATTGAGTCTCAAATCGAGACATCTGCACTTGATCACAAGTCAGAAGGGAAGCTTATTACCCGGAGGAAAAGGCTGATTGAGCAGAACGATAAATGGCTGAAAGAACGTAAAATAGCGAATCCGGAGATGGCCAAGTTCGTGGAAGCCAGGAGAGAGATGGTTGAAAATTTCAGAGAGTCGGAGAAAGCGCATACCAAGATGCTGGACACGGTAAATAAAGCGCAGCCACTTTACGAGAAGAAGGTCGCTCTCCAAGATGAAATTAGGGACGTGCGTAGACAGTTGGACAGAGCCAAAGAGCTGTTGTCTCAGTCATCTAAGGCCATTGAGCATTGGCAGAGGCGCTTGGATGAAGGTTTTGGGGAGATCGGGTCGGGGCATGATGATCTCTTGGCAGACATGCATAGAGTGATGTCAGGAGGAGCCTCATCTTTCTCCAGGAAGAAGAAATCGAAGATTCGGGAGGGAGAAGAGGAATGAGTAAATCTACAGAGTCATTCTCCTTTGAAGATCTAGAGGAATTAGATGGACATGAATTGCAAGAAATGTTCGGCGGCCTAGAGAGACAGGTTCGTTCACTGGATAGACAGAAAAGGGACCTCAGGGAAGAGCGCTCAGATTTGGTGAGCCAGGTCAAGATCCTCCGTGGAGCTGTAGGTCAAATTGAGGGTGCTAATTCAGAAAGGAGGGATTTACTTAGGAAGTTTCACGAAATCAGGAAATCCGCAGATATATCCAGAGCCAAAAGGGATCGGGTAAACGTGCTCATCCCCCCTCCTGTAGATGTCCTGCAAGAGTGGCTTTCTGAGACGCACAGGAGGCTGACAACAATCGATAACGACCTTACTGCTGTACCAACACTGCCAAGGGAGTTGGATGCATTCAGGAGGTTCTTTGAGATTCAAGCCTCCATAGTGATGAAGGCGGAGTCAGAAACCGCACACTCCGATTATGTCAGCAGTGTGAAGAAAATGAAGGAGCTCACTTCTAAACTAGACAAGGGCAAGAAGGACCACAAAGCCGTGACAAGTAAAGCATCCGAGAATTCTGGTGTTGGTGCCGATGGAATTTCAAGAAAAGAGGTCAGAAAAACTAGTAACAGGATTTCGAAGATTGACAAAAGGCTTGACCGCATTGACATCGAAAGAAGAGATCTCAGAAAGGAGCTTGGAAGGGTTAAGGCTTACCGGAGAATAACAGGGGGGAGGAATAGAAAGATACGTTTCTCAGAAATAAAGGACAAGGCGAAATCTGGAGGGACCCTTAGCACCATCGAACTAGATGCCTTGTTGGGCTCAGGGAGCTTGTCTGAGTTGGCCTCATCAGAATCAAAGTCGAGTGAGGATAGGCCTGACTCGAAGCAACTCGGCCGAAAGAAGAGGCGACTGGGTGTTTCCAGGAGGGGCCCAAGAAAGGGGAACCTCGCCAGTAAGAGAGAGGATTAGGATACGCCTCCCTGCTATGCACTTATATGGAGCCTCAATTTGGGCAATATGGAGGAAATACTGTGGAATACTCGGAAATACGTGAGTTGTTCCGTCCTTTGTCCCAATCTATGGAGTCAGATCTAGATGGAAGAAAGGAGGTCAGAGATGAGTTCAACGCCAAAGTTAGAACTTATCTAGACAGCAGGAACGAAGTTAATCGCCAAGTCAAGGAGCTGATTTCCGAAGTTAGAAGTCAGAAAGAAATTAGAGATCTGGCGAACTCCAAGGTAAAGGAATTGAAGATCGTTAGGTCTGATAGGTCCGATGAATTGAAGATCGTGAGAACCGATCTCAGATCTAGGTTGGCGGAAGCTGAAGAAAGTGGGAAACGTGAGAAGGGGCCTTCTGGACCACCGCCCTCAAAAATCAAGGCCAAAATGGACGCCCTAGAAAGGAAATACGAGAGAGGTGGTTTCACTGGGGCGAGCGAGAAGAAGTTCTTCAGAGAAATGAAGAGGCTTAAGCAAGAATTGAATGAAGCACGAGAGAAGAACAAAACTAGCGGTGGTTTGGGCGACCTTAAATCGAAGGTAAGGGATGCTGAGAGGGAGCAGGAAGATGCCCATAACAAAGTAGAGAGGGCGGTTTCGGAAGCCCAGGAAGCGCACGATCTGATGGTAGAGTTATCTGATGAAGTTGACAGACTGAGAGAGCGTGCCAACTCCGCACACTCAGGCCTTACCAAGTCAAAAAAGGAAGCGGACGCCCTTCACAATCTGTATATTGTTTCACTCAGGTGCATTCACTCAATGCAGGACATTATGAAGGCCATTGACGCCAGGGAGGGAGGGCATGTGGATGCGGAAAGCAAGACCGAGGTTACTGACTTGATGTCCAGACTAATGTCAGGAGACACCTTGTCAACTGATGAACTAATGGCTCTCCAGAGAAGTTAACTGAAAGGGTAAGTTCTGCCATTACCACTGTGCAATAACACTCTTTCCCTCCCTGGTGACTCTACAATCCACCCAGGTATTCCAATGAATACTCGGGATTTCTTCAATGAGGATATGTCTGCCCTCCACCATTGCAACATGATGCTTCTAATTGGCCCATCCTTCGACTCTTCGCCACCCTGAATTTTCCTATCGAGAATAGATGGTAACTCCTCCAGAAGTGATGATTCTTCCCTCCACATTGAACTTGGAGGATCGACAGTCCTGATTCGAATATGACTGTCGCCCAGTGGAACTTCGTTAATGCTCACCGAGGACGCCCATGGATCCTCGATTACTTCCCAATTGGAATTTAATTCTTCACCATCGGGCCCAACTAGGAAACCGCTTATTTTCCAAAGTGCCGCTTTAAGGAGAACGGGGGATGTCACGGATCCTTCCCGGCCTGTCTGTATGAGCCATGAGTCGAGGGTCACTATTGCAGGCACGACGAGGGTGTGCCCATCGTGTTCTTCCTCCCGGCCGGAAGAATGTTCTGTTTTTTCCTCGGACACGATAGTTGGCGCTCTTGCAACGAGCTCGCCCGAGATTACTGCATCTCCAATCCACCTGGATAGAACCTCTGGGCCCCAAATTACCAGTTCAACTCCATGGGGGGCATTGTCCTGGCAACCATCAGGCAACTCCCTCTCGCTGAGTATCCAATTATTTCCAATGGGTGCATCTACGCACCACCTTTCGAAATCAGCCCTCGACAGCGGCATCATTCCTGACTCGATATGCCAGACGTGTACATTAGTTTCTGAAATACCGCCACCAATCTCGGAAGTCTTCTCGGCTATTCCCAGCAGAATAAATTCGGGAATTTCTATCCATTCAGCAGGAGTTTCCAGCCTCACCCCTCTAGATGAGAGTAGAGCGCGTACTGCATCCTCCATGCTACTAGGGAGGGGTGGCACGCTTGAACAGTACCGTATGAGTTCATCGACAGTAGCAATAAACTAAGGCTATTGGAAATTACGGTTAGAGATTTGATTGCAGTGATAGCAAATCACTCTGTCCAGGATCGACCACGCACAGGGCGCTAACAGGGAATGGTTTTGCACAAGCGGCACCTAGTTGCCTGTTTACTAGGTTGACTCTGTGGACTGTCATCCCTGGATGGCTCTCAGAGATACTTTCGATGAACTTCTCGGGGCAGTTCGCGGCCACTATTACCAATCTAGCCTCTCCCTTGTCGCATGCGCCCATGGTCTCTCTCTGGCCGAACAAAATTTTTCCAGTGTTCAAGCTCTGCTTAAGATTTCTAGCCAAGTCCATCCTGATTCCTCCTATCCTATGCCTCATCTGGTATGTAGAACAAGTCCACACTACCCGTTCCAAGTGCTATTGGCTGCCCCACAACAATATTCTCGGTGACTCCCCTGAGTTCGTCTCTCTCACCGATTATTCCCGCTCTGAGCAAGTGGGTAACTGTAACCTCGAAGGCCGAGCGAGCCAATATGCTGTGCTTGGTACCGCTTACTCCATGCCTACCTATAGCCCTAACTTCACCTTCGCTAGTCATAACGTCTGAGACCATCAGAAGATGTCTGACATCGACATCCAATCCCGCCCCTTCTAGAGTGTCGCTCATCTCGTTTATTATTGCCTGCCTAGCAGCCTCTATTCCGAGGTACGAATGAATCTCATTGATGTTGTTCGTGTAAGTCCTTGAGCGATCTATGCCTGCGAATTCGCTCACCTTGGCAAGGTTCGATCCTATGGTCGAGATGTAGTACTCCCCGTTCTCACCAGCTTGGACATTTGCCCTCTCTATGCCCCTGATTCCCTTCAACTGTAGTTTCTTTATCTTGTCCTCCAGTTGCAAAAGATCCGTGTATGTCGGCGGATCCGTGGCAAGAGTCTCCAAGTCTTCCTCTTTGGAGACACCAGGGATTATCTTCAGTTCCTTCGGCTTATCATCTGAGTCCGCCTGTATGAACAGCCTAAGGGCCCTCTGAAGCTTGTCCCTAACTTCGGCGCCAGACATATTCTTCAGACGCATGTTGGAGTTGTTTAGTTTCAGGCTAAGGTAACGCTGTGCTACCTCGACATCAATATTAGCTATGTCACTGGTTTTTGTTGCCTCCAATCCGGCGGCGATTCCCCTGACTAGTTTCTCATTCGTGCGAAGTGGCTTGCCTTTGGAATTAAATTCCTCTAGGAAAATTCTCATTGTAGGGGTATTGGGGACCTTACGGGCATCGACAATTTCAATGATCCTCGGAAGGCCCTGTGTTACGTTAACGGTAGCGACACCCGCATAGTGGAATGTTCTCATGGTCATCTGAGTACCAGGCTCCCCGATTGACTGAGCCGTGGTGATGCCCACGGCTTCATGGGGATCTGCTTTGGACCTCCTGAGGGATGACCTAGCAGACTGAATGACCTTCCTTGCCTTTGCAGGAGTAATCTTGGAGTTCCCACGGGACCTTATCCCCTCAGTTAGGTCTGTGAGCATCCTAGGAGTCAGAACGAGTCCTTCCCCCTCGCAAGCGGAGGCGAGTTGAGCATAGATTTCGTCATGGTGATCGATGTCCCTCATTACCTGTACCATCTTGGATTCCGAATCATAGGTCTGGAGTGGCATCATTGACTTACGCCTTCGACGTGAGGCGGCCGACTTTCTGCGCACTACCGTCTTCTCTGTCGAGACGGCGGCCCTGGATGACTTGGTAGACGCCGCCATTAGATCATGTATCCTCTGAGCGGTTCCTGAGTCGATTCCGCAGATCTGGGCTATTTGTCCTGCGGTGAGGACCTTGACATCGTCCCACTTCCTATCATCTGCCAGTTTGTGAGCATATTCCTCATCTATCTGGAGATCCATTAGTTTCTTCTTTGTTGCACTCTTGACTACCATCAGTTAGCACCTCCCAATGCATCGTCTAGGACCTTGGAAACGTCGAACGGCATTCCCCCTCGGCTACGTGCTGGATCGACTCCGTCCTCACCATATTCGAACTGAATGATTCTGTCGGCAGTGTTCCTAACCGAACCCATGCCGTCGTTCGCGACCTTCAAGTCGTCCATGGCGTTGATTAGCCTTCTTTGCATGTATCCAGACTTCGCTGTTCGGACCGCGGTGTCGACTAGCGACTCCCTTCCGGATACCGAGAGCATGAAGAATTCGGTTGGTTCCAGGCCCCTCTTGAATGAAGAGCCGACGAATCCTTTCTCCTGAGCGCCCTTGGCATTTCGGGGGAAGTGAGAGAGAACACGGTCTTGGTAACCACGCTCAAGGCGCTTTCCTCGAACCTTTGGTTGGCCGATAGAACCTGCCATCATGGCTAGGTTGTCCATCGAACCACGAGCTCCTGAGGTCGCCATGAGAACAGCCGAGTTATCGTCTCCAAGGTATGTCTTCGCTATGTTTCCTGATTCGGTTTTGGCCTCGTCCAGAATCATCAATATGTTCTCCTCCAATGTCTCCATGGGAGTCCTGCCGGGCCTTGTCTCGTACTTCCTCCCGTCCTTTCCGAACTTCGCTAGCTCCTCATCCACTGCATCGCTACCATTCTTGTTGATCTTTGCAATCTCTGACTTCGCCTCCGGAGGGAGGTCTTCATCGTCGATTCCCGTGGTGAATCCCATCGAGGTACATATGGAAATTGTCATCCTGGTCATCCTGTCTAGGAATTCAGCACCGGCGTCCGGGCCGTGTGTGTGGACTACGGCATCCAGTAGCCTTCCATCCTCAGCGCCTATTCCCCTCTTGTCAATAGTTCCCGAAACATCGCCCTTGGTGACCTTCACATTATCGCCAATCCTACTGATGTAGTCTAGGTTGAAGCCTTCTGGAACAATTAGGCTCAGAACATCGCTTCCTCGATATCCGATCACCCCATTCTCTTCCACCTCTGGAGGCAGTTCCCCGTCCCAGTTTGTATCCCCTAGGACCTGCATTACCAAATTCTTCGGCAGAACTCTATCGCCGTGTGTAAGCAAGTAGGCTCCTGAAATGTGGTCGTGTATTCCACCGATTACGCTTCCACCGTACCTTGGTGTTATGATGTGTTCTTGGACTCTCATCAGAATCTTCGCCTCTGCTCTCGCCTCTTCGCTCTGAATGACGTGGAGGTTCATCTCATCGCCGTCAAAATCGGCATTGTAAGGAGTACAATCAGCTAGGTTGAATCTGAAGGTCTTTCCAGGCATGACCCTGACCTCGTGAACCATCATCGACATCCTGTGAAGAGATGGTTGCCTATTGAAGAGGGCGACATCGCCGTCAATCAAGTGCCTCTCCACTATCACACCTGGCTTTGGGTTCCCATCCAAGTCGTGAGTGCTGAGCCTGTCCTCGACATCGGTACTGTATGCGTTGCCATAGTCATCCTCTACTTCTGGGCTGCCACAATGAGGGCACTTAACCTCTAGATGATCGGGCAGGTATTCTCCGGGATGCTCCATCTCCCACTTCCACCTCTGGTGAATAGAGGCTCGTTGATCGCCGTCAGGGAGGGGCAATCCCCTCTCGTCCTCGCCCCTGAGGTTCCTGAGGGTCATGTCCAGATCGACCCCCCACTCCTCCTCCAAATCACCAATTGAATTTCTCCTCATTTGCCTCATTAGTTCGAGTCCTGGTAGGAAATTTGGTGCGGGCAGCACTTCATTCAAGTCAGGCCTGTATCCAGTATATGGCTCGTCGTCACTACCGGAGTGGCACTCAGGATTAAGACACCTGAAGCCAGACCAGATAAACTTCGTTCGATCGGTTATCCTGACTCTGAACTTATCCCCCCTGATGATGTAATTTACACCTGGGTGAACGTCTGGGCCTCGTAGAATCATCTGCCTTAGTTGCTCCCTGTTCCTACTCGTGACACGGATAGGAACGGTGAGCTCCTTGGCCGTCTGAGTAGGTATTCCGACTTCGTTAATCCCCAAGTTTGGATCGGGGCTAATCACTGTTCGCGCACAGAAGTTCACTCTCTTTCCTGAGAGGTTGCTCCTGAATCTGCCCTCCTTACCCTTGAGCCTCTGTGCGAGGGTCTTCAGTGGCCTTCCAGACCTGTGTCTTGCAGGCGGAATTCCGCTAGTTTGGTTATCGAAGTAAGTGGTACAGTGATATTGCAACAACTCCCACAAGTCTTCAACAATAAGCTGGGGCGCGCCTGCGTCTCTGTTCTCCCTGAGTCGCTGATTAATCCTAAGTACGTCAACTAACTTGTGAGTCAAGTCATCTTCGGACCTGTCTCCACTATCGAGGGTGATGGAGGGTCTTACTGTGATTGGCGGTACTGGAAGTACTTTCATTATGACCCACTCTGGCCTTGCTGCATCCTTGTCCATGCCAAGGAAGATGAGGTGTTCATCGGGAATCCTCTCCAGCCACTCCCTAATGTCCCGGGCATTGAGCTTGTGCTCACCCTTGTTCTCTTTCTTCTCCTTGAATGTCGATGGCTTGTCCAGTATAATTTTACCCTGTTCGCTACCACAGTGCATGCAAATCGTCCTCTTCTTGCTGGAGCACTCCTTCTCTATGTCTTTGATGACATTCTTGAATTCGGAGGAACCGACGCCGTGCTTGATCATTACATCCTTAACTCTCTCTTCATAATAATCCTGCTCAGACTTTTCTGGGTCCACTGGATGGGTTTCTGGTTTGTCATGAAGGAGAATCTTACTGCATGTGTTGCATGTAGACTTCAGTGAAGTCTTGATTAGATTCGTGAAACCGATGTGCATTACTGGGAGCTCTAGTGCGATGTGCCCAAAGTGACTGGGGCACTCATCGTGCTTGTTTCCACATGTCTCACATCTCACACCTGGGTCGATAACACCCATCTTAGGATCCATTAGTCCTTGCTTGTAGGGATGTCCGTCGTCTTTGTAAGTATCAGCGGTTTTCACCTCGACAGAGGACATTTTCCTAATTTCATTTGGATCCATAAGCGTGAACTTAATCGCCTCAATCCTCTTTGGAATCTTTGCTGCATTTCGGGCACTCATCTTCGGTCCTCCAGTTCGAGTCTCATAGCGACTCCCAAACTCTTCATCTCATCGAGAAGTAGTTTGAACGCGTATGAAGTCTGTACGGAGTGGACGTCCGCTCTGTCTCCACAAGAGGGACAGACCGTAGTCCTCCTCTTCCAGTCGTAGTATGCGATGTGCCCACACCTAGGCGTGTTGCACACCATCAGTGGCCAGCCGTCGGATTCATCCAGAAGCCTGTCCTTTATCACCATGGACGCGCCATGGGAAATCAGACAGTCTCTCTCCATCTCCCCAAACCTGAGGCCTCCCTGCCGGGCTCTACCCTCAGTTGGTTGCCTTGTAAGAATCTGGACCCTTCCCCTACTTCTGGCATGCAGCTTACTGCTTACCAAATGATGGAGTCTCTGGTAGTAAATTACTCCTACGAAAACCTCTGCCGGATATTGTTCCCCGGTCTCCCCACTAATCATGTTCTCTCTTCCCGTGTGGTTAAATCCGTTTCTCAGAAGTCCTGATCTCAGGGACTCCTCCTTCTCACCCGTGAATGCGGTTCCATCTATTCTCCTTGCTTCCATTGCACCGACCTTTCCGCCGATCATCTCGAGGACGTGGGCTACCGTCATTCGGGACGGGATGGCATGGGGATTGATGATTAAGTCGGGAACCACTCCATCGGCTGTGAATGGCATATCAGACTCCTCCACTATCCTTCCAATGATTCCCTTCTGCCCGTGCCTACTGGCGAACTTGTCTCCCAGTTCTGGAATCTTGTTTGTCCTTAGGGTGATTCTTACCAACCTGCCAGAGTCCAACGATTCTGTGACAAACACGTTGTCGACCCATCCATGTTCTCCATGTCGGACCATCATCGATGACTCCCTTCTCTCCTGTGCCTGAAGGAATGCGCCATGTGCCTCTTCTAGGAATCTAGGAGGGCTGGTCTTTCCGACCAGTACAGCTGAGTCAGAGCCGCCGCTGGTCAGGAACTCTTCTGGAACGGGTAGTCCGTCCCTCTCCAAGTGAGAGTAGCTATCGAATGATTTCATGCCCTTAATTTCGTCAAGGCCGGTACCAGGAACCTCTATCCTCTCTTCCTGGCCACCAGGGAATCTGCGATTTTCAGCGTTGTATGTTCGTATGAAGGTAGACCTTCCCAATGCCCTCTCAATTGAGGCCTTGTTCATGACAACTGCGTCCTGCATATTGTAACCATGATGGCTCATTATTGCGACGACCAAATTCTGACCGCCTGGCCTACTGTTGAAGTTGGTGGTGTCCATTGCACGTGTTCCAACGAGAGACCTCTGTGGGTAGTGCATTATGTGGGCCCTTGTATCGGGCCTTAGCCTGTAGTTAGCACTTGGTAGACCTAGGCTCTGTTTCACCATCGCCGTCCCCCCAGTTACTCTCGGAGTGGAGTTGTGTTCCGGGTATGGAACCAGTGCTGCACATACGCCCAGAATGAGTTGAGGATCAATCTCAACATGGGTGTATACGAGAACCGTATTGCCCTTCTTCTCCTTCTTCTTGAGGGCCTCTACGTCGTCCTGATGATAATTCAATGGAACTGAGAACTTCTCAGTAACTGTAGTGCCATCTGGTAATTTGACCTCCACAGATAGTTTGGCTTTGGAAATCTCCTCATCACCGAGGTTCAGCCACGTTACCTTTGATGGATCCATGGGGCGCTTATTCTTGGGTGACAATTCTGGGAGATCGAAGGGTCTTGGTGCCACGAGAAGGTCCTCCTCCTCCTCTGCATCGACCCATTCAACGACTCCTGACGAAACCAAGTCCGAGAATGTTATCTCTCCCGACTCAAGCCCTTCCAAGTGGAATTTAGAGAGTGTCAATGTACCGTCCTCCAATACCAGCAGTGGTCGCATAATTCGGCCCCTGTCCGTATTGATGTATACATCTCTATTCTCAGTGTCGTGCCTGATGCTAACCTCAGGCCTGATTCTTCCTGATCTGCGTCGGCGCTTGAATTGGGAAACTAGTTTGTTGGGCCTCTTGTGCAGTCCGAAGATATCGCCATTTACGTGGATTCTAGAGCCGTCGGCCCATCCCTCTGGGCTCGGGTCAACTCCTGCCTCAACAAGTAGCTCCTTGACATCAGCCTCTGGAACTTCCTCCGAAACGTCAATCATCTGTGCCGCGTTCTTGACGAGGCCGCAATTTTGCCCCTCAGGAGTCTCGTTGGGGCAGAGCCTACCCCAATGAGTAGGGTGCAAGTCCCTGGCCTCGAAGTGCGGTTGACTCCTAACTAGTGGACTAGTGACCCTGCGCATGTGTGAGAGCGAGGCCAGGTAAGTCGTCCTATCCAGAAGCTGGCTCACACCTGATCTTCCTCCGACCCAGTTCCCTGTAGCCAAAGCGTGCATTATCTTGGATGTCAGAACATCGGGCCTGAGGCAGGAATTTATCTTGAGTTCCCTCTTTCTGTTGTGGTGCCTCTCAAGTTGGTACTTCAGGTCCCTAGCGAGTCCTTGTACTCCTACCCTAAACAGGTCTTCCATCAGGTCCCCTGCTAAGCGTACTCTCTTGTTCGCGTAGTGGTCCTTGTCATTTGGGTCCCTATTTGTTATAGCCATCTCAAGAACCTGACGAACTATCCTTCCAAGGAATATCGCCTTCTTAGTCCTGACCTCATCATTGGACCCCAAGTGAGGCAGTAGCTCTTTGTCGAGGAGGTTCTGGATTCGCGACTCCCTGTATTCCTTCTGCTGACCTGCAGCGAATTTCTTCTCCAACCAGGCCATTGCCTCCTCTGTATTGTCAACTCCGTATTCGGGATTGTCCTTGACATCATTCAAGTTAGCTACAGTGTACTTCATTGCCTCCACAGGACCAGCTATGGCAGAGAAAATGTCCCTGTCATTCTCCATCCCTAGTGCCCTCATGAGCAATACTACGGGGATGGCAGTTGTTCCTGCACTTGGAATCTTGACCATCAGCATTCCATCTCTACGCTTTTCTACATTGATGGGTTTCCTGACACCGTCTTTCTGGGAGAATATCTTTGCTACTTCTGTCTCGTGTGCGTACTTCTTGTTCTTCTCAACGGTTACTCTGTTGGGAGCCAGGTCCTCCATTGAAATTAGGACTCTCTCGGTCCCATTGATTATGAAATAACCTCCCGGGTCTAGCGGATCTTCCCCCGCCTTTCTCAAAAGTTGCTTCAGGATATCGGCATCTTCTGGGATGGTTGTTGGAGAAAGCTTGCGGGACTTCTCTTGTGTCCCTGCAATGTGATCCGGATGTAGGTTGCATCTAGCTGAACGGACCATTATTGGAAGGTTTCCTATGTGGACGCTTTCTTCCTCTATGTATCCCAAGTCCGCTCCTTCAGTAGTGGGCAAATCGTCCCTGTAGATTCTGAAATCCATGTAAATTGGGGAGAAATATGTTAGTTTCCTTAGTCTGCACTCAAGGGGTGTTGCGGGATGCTCTGCACCGTTTGCCTCTCGAACGGTGGGTGCCCCCAGCCTAATTCCCTTCATCCTGATGTATATCTCCTTGTCTAGGACGTCAAGCTTGATCATTCCTCCTGATTCTTCCCCTCCGGGAACCTCCTCGAGAGGATCATCACTGCCAATCCTGATGCCCCTTACAATTCTCTCCATCCTACTGGCTCGGCCATCCCCTGGAATGCAATCATTGTATGATGCAAGTTGGTGATTAACCATGCTTCTGTGCGCGAAATAACTCTTTACTATCTCCTTCATCTATTGCACCTCAATTACTCTCCACAATTAGTCGGTAGGCCGTGGTAGCACCTGCTGACCTACTATACCTCACAACTTTCACGACCCTGTTCCTGAGCCAACCCGCTGGGAAGTCATCCTCCCTGGTCCCCCCTGCTATCTCATTCCTTCTCTTTTCTTCCTCGATTTCCTTCAAGGCCTGTACAGCTGGATCTGTTATGAGTATCTTGGGCAGTAGCTCCTTGGCCAATCGGCTGTTGCCCGAATTGTCCTTTTCTAACAATCCCCATGGAGAGAGGATGTCTTCCTCGTCATCCTCTGGAACTAGATCATGATGGGGGACTAGTTGGTGGTTTAGAACGTTGAATCTATCATCGCCGACTGGTATGTCTTCATCCAGAAGAGCGCTCCTGGATATTGTTATCCTCCCCGCTCTACTCCTCCTCCTCGAGGCGGCTTGCTCCCTTATGATTCCCATAATGTTGTCAATATCAGCTGAGCCAGTCTCGAGATCGGTTTTCTTGGCGACTTCTTCGACTGTCATCCTCTTGATGGCATCCATATTCGCATCATCAGCGAGTTTGTGGGCGTGCTCCTCGGAGACACCGAGTTCTATTAGTCTCTTTTTGGTTGAACTTTTGACTGCCATGCGCACTCCCCCTCCAGCAAAAACAGGGGCCTAGTGCTTCGTTCAGGAGAGGGCCCGGGGGGATTCGAACCCCCGGCCACCGGGTTAAAAGCCCGGTGCTCTACCTGACTAAGCTACAGGCCCATGGCTGATGCTGGGCTGTTGGCGGACCGTAGGGGTATTTTTGAACCTACCGGCAAAGGCAACGCTAGCCCGGGACCGGCTGAGCTCCCTTGGGGGATTGGGGAAGCAGATGCTAGTTGGGGCAGGTCCGCATAAAGTTTTGCTGAATTGAGAGGATGAAAATGGGAAAAACAAGCCGCAATGCGGACATATCAAGAGGCACTAAGGTTGTTGATTTCAGCGTTGGTGAGAATGGGCCCTGGAGATTGACTATCCCACGAACGGTTTATCCCCCAAGAGAAGACACAGAGCTTCTTGCAGAGGCTTTGTATTCTCTCGACATTATGCCATCCCTAGCGGTCGAAATTGGATGTGGCTCAGGTGCACTTTCGATCATTTTGGCAGAGTTAGGATGGGAAGTATTGGCGTACGATGTTAACCCCTATGCAGTTGCATCTTCGAGATCGAATGTTGAGGAACATGCCTTATCGAATAAAGTGTCGGTGTTTGAAGGCGGCGTGGGTGAAAATAATTGGTCGATACCAGAGGGCGTAAAACTTCTGATTTGGAACCTGCCATATCTAGAGCCGTCAGATGGCCCGCTAATTCTTGAGCCGATTGAGGAGGCCTCAATGGTCGATATCCCCAATGGAGGCTGGTCTTCCAAACTAATTGGTACGGCCGAAAATCATAAGGAGGACGGATTCATCATCATTCTTCTAATGAGAACTGACCCAGAAAGTCCGAGCAAGAGAGAGGATTGGTTGTCCAGAGGATGGTCTTGTAGAGAGCTAATGAGCCTCAGAATTGCTGATGAAAAGATAGGTGCATTCGCATTCTGGAAGCCGGGTTCTGGAATTGGAGCTGTTACCCTCGATGAGTGCGGGTCGACTATGGATGAGGCAATCAAGCTCGCAGAATCCGGGTGGCAGAGAGTTAGGGCGGATAGGCAGCTGCTTGGAAGAGGCAGGAGGGGTTCCACTTGGGAGTCAGAGATAGGGGATCTGATTGCAACTTGGAGAGTTCCCGTGAATAAGGAATCTGGGGCCAATCATGGTTTGATTCAAATCGCTGCTGGTAGTGTGATATCCAAAGGTATTGGATGCAGAGTAAAGTGGCCAAACGACCTTATTGACGCCAGTGGGAAGAAGTTGGGCGGAGTTGTATCAGAGACATCTAGCAAGGAAAAGGGGATGAGGGTCGGGGTTGGCATCAACTCGGAACCTAGAGATGTTGGCGGGAATGAGGCCTCGGGCTGGTCTGAAACACTCGGAAAAACTGACATTGATGCCGTTTTCGGAATTGTTGATGCCTCACTATCGGGAATCTTGGAGAATATACCAGGACTGCCCGTTCTGGGTGGAGATAAACTCCTAGAAATATCATGGAGGGGTTTGTCCACCTCCCTCTCAGAGGGAGCTTTCCCCTCAACTGCAAGTGGGATGGAGAGGGTTGTAGGGCTGGATACTGATGGGGGTTTGATAATTGAGTCCAGGGGGGCATTATCGGTCATCACCGATGTGGACGAGCTTGTGTGGCTATTCCCCTAACGCTTCCTAGGTGGCCTCTCAAGTCCCATCCTTTCCCTGACCAGTCGGATCTTGCCCGACTTAGCCACGGTCGAAATTGATTTGATCGAGTTTAGGGTAGAAATGGCACTATCGGAGTCGGGAAGAGAGACCCTTAGTATGCAGAGGACTGGTTTCTGGGAGTTCGCAAAGTCATAGAGTCGCCACCCCATATCGCCCAGTGTCTTCTCAAGTATCGCCTCCATCGCAGATCTGTCCTGAACGATATTTTCCACTTGGAATCCTATCCATCTGTGTTTGCCCCTAGAAGCCTTTCTCTGCCTCGCCACGATAGCTCGGAAGGGGCATCCACTTAACGCATGATGGGTAATCAATCGAGTCCACTGACTACCGCAACAAGCCGGAGTCTGCCCACCATGTCATCACTGGTTCTGGCACCCATAATAACCTGGCAATCCGGATCCATGGATGATACGAAAGCATCGGTAATCTGATCCAGATGTGCCAGAGTCATGTCGGGCCCTCCTTCCAATTGAACGAGGCATCCCTTCGCGCCTCTGATTTCTATCTCGGATAGGGGTGAGTTACGTGCCATTTCTACAACCTTCTCAGGAAGTTCGGTCGTACCCGTACCAACAATCAATGTGGCGTTCCCAGGTTTTTCTATTATCGAACGCATGTCCATCAAATCCAAATTTATTGTCCCTACCTCTGCTATAGTGGTCACTAGCCCCTCTATCAGCTCCTCTATCCAACCGGACCCAGTGATCCAGTCTGTCTTACGCTGCCTTGCCTGCCAAGCGAGCCTCTCCATACTCACCCTAATGCAGACATGGGAGTTGAAATCCAATCCCGAAATGGCCTCATTGGCTATAGAGCACCTCAGAGGCTGTTCTGCGAAGGGGAGTCCGGCGATTGAAAGAACTATGCAGCCCCTTTGTTTGGCGACAGAAGCGATTTCCGAAGATGCCCCAGAACCCATTCCCCCGCCCAGTCCGGTAAGAATCATCATTATTTCTGCCCTCTCGATCAGGGGCATTACGGAATCTAGTCCCTCCCTCAATCTGTGAGTGGCCATCATTGGCAAGGCTGCGGAGCCCCTGCCCTCACCTCCCGCATCGAGAAATAAGCAGTTTGCAGTGTTGGCACCTTCAAAGGAAGACTCGTCCGCATCAATTAGAAGAAGCTCTGATAAATCCTGACAACTAGTATGCGCCTGCCTGGCCCAGATGCAACCTATGCCCCCTACACCGACAATGAGGATGGCCCCCTCCTCCATGGTCATGCCATGTATGTCTAGTGTTTAGAGTGTACTAGTCATAAGAGATGTATCTCTGATATCTTCTCCTCTCGTCTCTCGCCCATGCATTATCTGGTTCTATTTCTAAGACCTTGTCATAGTACTCTATTGCAGCCTCAAAATCTGAGAGATGCCTGCCGTTCATATGCCCGAGGATGTTGAGAACAGGGACACAGCTGGGATCATCCTCGAGCATGGAAAGAAGAATCTCCTCTGCGCCTGAAATGTCCATCATCTCCATCTTGTCTTCAGCAGAATCGAGAAGCGAAACTTGAGTTTCGGATAGCCTATACAGGTTGCGCCAATTGGGATTCGCCATGGCATCCCTAGGGGCTCTTTCCGTATTAGTTTGGTGAGTAACTGGAATCATCCTAAATGTGGGTTTCAGGGGCAAGTTACAAGTTGACGACATGGAACGTTAATAGCCTCGTTTCAGGTGGGCCAACACGTCCACTGAGGGTTCATCATGAGGTCCGCTCTGACAAGCTCCAGAAGGCTGTTCGTGATGGGGGCCGTCGCACTCCTTCTCGCAGGGGGTGTTCAGGCCTTCCACACAGGCGTAGGAGGGGACGCGAATGGGGACGGGGATGTGTCCATAGCAGGTTGCACATGCCATTCAGAAGAACCAGACAACTCAGTCACACTAATCCTGGCCGAAGTTCCCCATAGGTACCAACCGGGAGTAACCTATGACATGAAAATACAGATTGTTGGAGGGCCCGATATAGACTCTTCTTCTGGAACTGCGGGTTTCTCAATGAAGATATCAGCTGGAACTCTTGGGGCCTCGGAAGGGTCTGAAAACTTGGTGCAAAACTGGGAAGAAGATCCGCAAACATTGACGCATACTGATCCGGGTTCACAGACGGCGGATAGAACATGGCACATCTCATGGACGGCACCGCCCTCTGATTCTGGCATAGTTACGCTGTGGCTTGCAGGAAACTCGGTGAATGGAGATGGGGTCCCTTCTGATTTAGACAGATGGAACAGACTTAGCACTACCATAGATGAGGGCGATGACAGTGGTACAAGAACCGTTTTTGCAGGCAATGGGGACATAGAGCCGCCGGCTCCTGGAGAAGAGAGCATAGACCTTCACCACATGGGAGCGGGATTGCGGGCGCATTGGCTTGGGCTCCTTGGTTTCGCAGCCGTGGTCATCGTGATAATTTTCTGTGGACTAATGCTCAGGTACGGATTCTCAAGGCACTACGAAGGAAGGAGCAATCTTCTGAGATTGCGGATTAAGCACCAGAGGAGAGGTGATCAGTAATGAAGGACGATATTGTTCTGAAGATGCTCAGACAGGTAGCTTCAGGTGAGGTTAGTGTGGATGATGCCAGGGAGGCTCTCGAGGGAGTAAGTCTTAGTGAAGAAATTTATGAGTCTGCTGTGAATCATGGAGTTTTCAACGAAGCGTCACCTGGTTCGATTGTCAGAGCTAGCGTTTCACCCTCCGGTGACTCTTGGCTGATCATATTGGTTGGCCTGTGGGGGATTGTTTGGTCCCTATATTGGGCAGGCTCCTTGTCCTATGGTCTATACAACCACTGGGATCAACAATTACTGTCATTTTTCTTGGGCATGCTTCTGTTGACGGTTATCATAATGGGAATGATATACATGAAATACGTTATGCCCGACATACTCATAGTCAAGAAGAGGAGAGGGAAGTACATAACTCCGAAAGACCCTGATTCCTGGAAACAATACAAGGTGTGATTATGGCTAGGAAATTCAAGCTCAGACCCATTGAAGGGGACGATTCTGGATCTGATGCTGAAGCTCCTTTCATAGATAGGAGAGAGTTCATGAGGCACTCATTTAATACTGCAGCCGGAGTAATAACAGTGGCTAGCCTAGGAAGTGTTGGATTCGCTTCTTTGTTAATGGGGCAATCAGAATCATCCGGAGGAGATTCGGCCGTTAGATACTGGGTTCCGACAGGTGCTGAGGACACAGTCTGGTATGGCGACAGCCACCTAGAGGCGATGACATACCAGTCATTCGTCGATGCTGCTGCAAGTTCATCAACTGGGATGGCGGCAGCCCAGGGAGTTTGGTCAGGCATGCCAATCAACGCCATCTACGTCCCCCATGATGAGAATAAGACAGAGTCACTGGTTGAGAACAAGCCAAGATTCCAATTCCTAGATGGGTACTCGGTAGATGGGGGATATGTGGGGTCCGGATTTGAGATGGAGGATGACTCACAATACGAACCCCTGAGAGTCCACGACAACCTAATCATAGTTTTCTCAAGGTGCCCCCACTTGTGCTGCATACCCGGTTGGCAACTGGTCGCAAATGAGTTCACTGCAGACCAATGGTTCCCCAACGGAACTGATTCGGGCGGCAATAAGCTCTTCTGTATCTGCCATTCTTCAAGATTCGATCCTACTGTTATTGAGAAAAACCGGAATACAAATCGCTCTGATGGTTCTCAGTTCGAGTACTTCGGGATAAAGAGAGTGGGGGGCCCTGCTCCCGTGGGCATGCCGCTGGTTCCATTCGTACTAAATGGTGATATGATTGAGGCACTTCCTGATTTCAAAGACTGGTATGCATATTGTGACTGAGGTGAAAGGATGATTCAATTTTGGTTCCTATGGCTGTTCATCGCTATTGTCGTGGTAATTGTCGCACTGACTCTGAGAAAGGAGCGGGAGGAAATGCCTCGAAAGGACATTCTGAGAGCCGTTGAAACGAGTGCTGGCAGTATGGGCCTAGCAGAAAAAACGTTCCTTTGGGCGTTCTCATGGTTGGATACCCGGTTCAGAATTCAGGACTATTGGGGGATGAGCAGGGATGCTTACTATGGAATGCACAGGCAAATGCCTATGACGCACGCTGAAAAATATAAACTCAGAATAATCTGGTATTGGTACCCCTTGTATTGTCTGGGCGGAATCTCGTTCCTGGCATTCGTCATACTGGTAATCACTGGAACTGTTCTTGGATTATATTATGTCCCGGGAGGAGAGGGGGATCCCACTCCTGCATACAGCAGCATGGAATTCATCATGACTCAATTGCCATTTGGGTACATCATTCGATCAATCCACCATTGGACTACACACTTCATGGTGGCAGCTGTATTCCTGCACATGTGCAGAGTTTACTTCACAGGAGCATACAGGAATCCAAGGGAGTTGAACTGGCTAATTGGGGTGGCTCTTATGTTCTTCACCATTTTCTTTGGCTATTCGGGATACTTGCTCCCCTGGGACAGTTTGGCATTTGGTGCAGCTACCATTGGAATCAACATGGCCATGAGTACGCCTCTGATTGGAGAGTGGGTAGCAAATGCGATGTTTGCTGGTACATCCCTGTCGGGACAGACAGTAACGAGGATGTATTTCCTCCATGTTTTCATACTGCCCGTGGTTGTTACCGCGTTGATTCTTGCCCATCTCTTCATAGTCTGGGCCCAAGGAATTGCGGAGCCGCATTGAGGAATCATTATGGGGATCGTAGAAAGGTTTGGAAGGATTGCTGATACATACATCAGCGAACGCGACAAGCTCCTAGAGGCAGAGACTGAGCGTAGGAGGACATTCATTGGCCATCCTTTCTGGCCCACAGAGGTCCTAAGGGATACAATCATACTTGCATCAATAGTAATGGTAATCGCATTCTATTCTTGGTTGATACCCCCTCCCCTACACAGTGCGGCAGACCCCTTTGCACAAGCAGGATTCGTTTTCCCAGACTGGTATGTTCTTTTCTCATATGGGTACCTTAGGTGGGGCGAGTATCTCCCACAATTCGTCATACCTGCAGGCCCTATTGGTGAGTTCTTTGGATCTCCCGTGATAAACTGGAACTCAGCTTGGTGGGGTGCGGCAATTACTGGACTACCTGTAGGAATACTGGCCTTGCCACCTTTCCTCCCCGGGAGGGAGAAGAGAGGTGTTGAGGATCCTTGGTTCGCCACTGCTGGAGCTGTTTACCTAGCGCACGTGTGGTTCATCTCAGTATTCTCCATCAATATCTTCCTTGACCTGTATGCAAAAGACCGTTCTGACTTCTGCTTTGTTGGAACGCATGGAGAGTTCCTTTGTGGAAGGCAGTCTCCATGGTCTGCTGAAGTATTCAACGCGATACCGTGGATACTAACAGGTGTTTTCATATTCGCCATTATTTTCTTCCCCCTTAGAAAATTCTTGCTGAACTCAGTTGGATCAAGGGTGACTCCAAAAATCGGAAGGCAGGTCGCCGTAGGTTCACTCATTGCCGCGATATTGATCTCAGTTGCAACATGGCCCATCTACGAGGGTGGATTCTGGGATTACGGAGGTCTTGGGGCCATGGACGACGTTGAAGATCTTGATGGGATGAGGGGGCAGCCTTCAGATACCCTGGTCCATCAGGAACAAGGCAACGTTTGGGATGATTGGGGAAGTGAGTGTCTGCTATACGAGGACAGTTCGTACCTAGCAGCCTGGTCGGGATTAAGTAGTGAGGAAGACCCTGATGACTGGTGTGTTATTCCTGCCGAAAATTGGGTTGATTGGGGACTTTATCAACCCACGAAACTCCATTTGATTGACTATTCCGGTGCTAATGGGCATGCAGATTCAAGCATTGGAAGAAACGCGGCTGAGGGATCTTCTTCTTACTTTGGTGATTCCTCTTTGGCCGAAGTAAGCTATGACGAGTCATCTACATTCGAAGTTGAGGATCTCGGTATTTCATCGGTGCCAGTAGATGTTGGATGCCTATTCAGAACAACTGTGAGGGGAGCTGGAGAACATACGCAGAGCCTAGTAATGAGTGATTCTAGTGGCGACATAGTATGGGAGAATGATGGAGCATCATGTGAAACTGGTACGGTATACGTCAATTCTGGATCGACATATACAATTTCTTTTTCGGTGACGACGACTGGAATGAACGAGAGTGTTGAGGTGATTACTAGTTTCTCAGCAGTTGCTTACCAGCCCCTCCTCCTAGATGACGATGGAACTGCCCTTGTACGTTCACAGAGTGACCTAGGTGCCTCTGATTTATCATCGCTGTCCGTAGAGAACCCAACCTATCACAAGAATCCAAAGAGTCTTGATGCCAAGCTGATTTACTCACTATTCATCCCTTGTCTCGGAGTCGGGGCAATAGTTTTCATGCTCATGCGTAGCATGGCCAGGGGATATGAGTATGAGATGAACAAATGCTATGGCTGCGATCTCTGTGATGATGCTTGTCCCGTGAGGCTTTTCAACGCCGGAGACAAACTAAACATCATCTACAACACATGGAATAATGAGGATGACGGAGTTCCCCTTTACTCTTGTCTGACCTGTTCTGCTTGCACCAACGCTTGTCCGCAACTGGTCGATTATGACTCATATGTCGATATCAGGAGGAACATGATAGTAGGGGGGCCCCCTGCATCAGAGATACCCCACACAGTCCTCCAAGCAGTTTTGGCTGCGGAGGCCGAGGAGGATTCCGATTCGGACTTTATCTCCGTAGATGAATATCCGATTGATTCCAACATTGGCTACTACCCTGGTTGTGTTGATTACCTTGACCAAGAGATGATTTTCAGCCACTTGAACGAAGGATCGATGAACTTGGGCGATGCAACGACATCTGCATTCACGCTATTTGAAGAAATGGGAGAAGAGGTGACATACCTCGGCAGAGACTTCCTGAAGTGCTGTGGTCACGATCAAAAGTGGCAAGGCATGACTGAGGTGTTTGAGAAACTAAAGGCATACAACCAGAAGAAGTTGGGAGAGAGTGGGGTCGATACATTGGTGACTTCGTGTGCAGAATGCTTCAGGACTTTTGCTCTTGACTACGAACTAGATGAAATGAAGGTCATGCACACTACCGAATTCTTAATTGAAAGTGGATTTGATATGAATCTGAGTGCGGAAGAAGATGTCACAGTGACATTCCATGACCCCTGTAGGTTAGGAAGGCAAATGAACATCTATGACCAACCAAGAGACTTGATCTCGGGCGTAGAGGGAGTGAGCCTGGTTGAAATGGAGCATCATGGCGAAGATGCATTGTGCTGTGGAGTATCCAGCATGATGAGTTGTAATGAGAATAGTCGGGCCCTCAGGGTGCAACGTTTCGAAGAGGTGAATGCCACCGGAGCCGATATCATGCTGACATCATGCCCGAAGTGTGTTTCGCACTTTGAATGCCTGAAGTTCGAAGGTGATCCTAGGCATGATTTCGAGATTCTAGACGTTGTAAGTTTCCTAGCCAGGCAAGTTCAATCGGGCAAGTCCGATTAGCCGAAAGCTAACCATGCTGAATAGCTTGAGAGTATGGCATTTAACAAAATTCCAATAATTGTGAATTTTGCCACTCTGGAGTTCCGATACCCCAATGCTGTAAGCCAGATGAAAAATCCAATTAGTCCGCCGCAAGCAAATGATATCCAAGCTACCTCTGGAGTCAAGAATAGAACCATTGCTAACCAAATTAGGATGCCTTGCAAAAGCCCTAGTAGGGAAAGAGGGTCGAAATACCAAGGAGTATTTTCACTTTCCATGGTGCTCGCAAAGAGTGCACGTCATCAATATGACTGGATTCACGACCGCATAATTGAGAACCGATGACCAACAGGGAGGGGTGTGACGGGCATTCCGGACCTAGAGGCGCGAAGGGCATCTCAACAGAAAAGGATCAGGATGATGCTCGATGCAATGAAGGCAGAGGACCAAGCCAAACTAAAGGGAGGCGAAAGCGCTGTTGCTTGGGTCAAAGAAGAGCAATGCATCGGATGCGACCAATGCACCATCGTATGCGATGATGATGCTATAGAATTGTACGATTCCCCATTAGCCAGTCCGATAATGGATATTGAAGTGAACAGAAAGGCCAAGATAATTCGTGAGGAGTGTACAGGGTGCCAGCTTTGTGTCTTGGCGTGCCCCACGGATGCGATACTGATGATTGACAGGTGATGTAATGGCTAGTGATGACCCAATTAGATTCGGCGCGGAATTTGGACCCAAAAGAACAGAAAGGACAACTGGAGTATCTCTATCGACGTTCAAGAACCTAGTCTGGGTTTCCAACTTGGGAGGTCTTATTCTATGTGCCATAGCACTAGAATTCATGATTACTGGCCAATTCCTCCTTGGCCTTGGATGTATGGTTGCAGGTGTCGCAATTGCCCTTTTCCCATCGAACTATGAGATTGTTGGGATGGAAGAGTCATTTGAAATGAAAGAGGGTTCTGAAAGTGAAGAAGTCCAATAGAGATTTGACGAATTCTCTCGTCGGTACTGAATTCCAGAAATTGGTCTGGAGAGAATTGTTGAAAATTCCCAGAGGGGAAGTCAGAACATACAAGGAGATAGCCATATCAATAGGCCGTCCTAATTCATCCAGAGCTGTGGCTAATGCATGTGCTAGAAACCCGTATGCACCGGATGTCCCTTGTCACAGAGTAATTCGCTCAAATGGGGAAATTGGAGGATACAGCTACCCTGGAGGCGTTTCCCTGAAGATCTCTTTGCTGGTAAATGAGGGTGCGATATTCCCTCGGTAACAAGATAGTCAGAAATAGACAATAAAAATTGCCAATGATGCAACTGATGCTATGACCCATGCCATGATGTAAGTAGACTGGCTCAACTCTCCGTTGTTCCCATCGCTCATGGCCCTTCGAGAGTAAAGAAGGCTGTAAATCTAACCCGGCTGACTACAGGAATGGATACATGATTACCAGTGCAGCCAGTGGTATCAGAATCATTGTTGCATTATCGTCTATGTACTTCAGAGAAGGCAATTCTCCCAAAACCGTAAATGGGGCCAGTACCAGTGCGGCTAACAGAGGCGTGCCGATCCATAAGTGGCAACCCAACCAAACAGTGAATGAGACCATTGTGCCAGCAACAATTGCTGTATTGAGGTCTTTCTTTATTCTCTTCACCTCGCCCATAACAGGATCCACAAAGGTCAATCCAAAAATCAGAGGAATACCATAAATCCCCCTCTCAATACCGGCTCCATCGCCCTCAGGGACGATTAGCAAGGCCAAGGCAACGGCTATTCCGCCCCATGCAAATGCGGAAATCTGTTCGGCCTCGTATTCCCTTTGGCCCACTACCACAATCCCCCACCTAAGTCTAATGATTTCTAATAACAGAATAATGATCACTATCACACTAACTAGTTCTCTTGAGGAGATTGATAGGTAATCACCCATTTGATCCCCCTTCGTGTAATAAAGAATGGGAATCAGTGACATTGCGACATGGGTGAACCTTCTGAATGCATGACCACCGAATCCACCCACTGAATGGCCAACATGATCGATGTCAAATGGAACTTCGGGCTCGGTCATGGCATCACCGGAGTCAACTCAGCAATCTGTCTAATGCCTCATCCAGTGTTATACTTCCGGTTTCTAAATCATCTAGCACGTCATCTAGCCCATCCGACATGATAAGCCGCGAGTCCCATATAGAAAGTAGTCTTTCAGTTATCCTTAGCCTGTTTCTCCAATCTGGTGAGGAGCATTTCTCAATTGCGACTACTAACTCCTCGACCCCCGATGAATTATGCGCTGAAACTAGATGTACTTCTGGGCGATTTTTATCGTTTCCCAATTCGAGCGAGGAACGAATTGAATCTGCTGCCCTTCTGGCACCTGGCTTATCTGACTTGTTGACTGCAATAATATCTGCGAGTTCTATGATGCCAGCCTTCTCGGCTTGTATGATGTCCCCCCTGTCAGGCCCATCAACCATCAGCACCCTATCGGCAAATGCAACTATTCTAGTCTCAGCCTGGCCAGATCCGACGGTCTCAATGATTATTCTTGACCATCCGCAGTAACAGAGTAAATCGGCCATTGGAGACAAGAGGTGGGAGACTCCCCCTGGGTGACCCCGTGTAGCTAGGGATCTGAAGAAAACTGCGTCCCCTGAATCGGCTGAATCCATCCTCATTCGGTCTGCAAGAAGGGCCCCCCCGCTTCTGGGCGATGAGGGATCTACTGCCAATACTGCTACCTTCTCGCCATTGTCCGCCCAGTACTCAACCAGTTTTCCAATTAGTGTGGACTTTCCCACTCCCGGAGGACCGGTGACTCCCAATGTCCAAGGCATCACCTCTGGCAGTCCCAGTAGTTCGCCCTCTTCAATTCTGGAGAGGAGCCTAGCTAGAGACCTACGATCGCCCGATAGAGCAGCCTCAATTTGCTCTCCCAGAGGCGTCACTCCCAACGCCATCCCGCCGACTGCCCGACACCTATTGGTTCGCCTTTCTCAATACGGTCATTACAAGCATCTAGGAAACTTAGAATTTCATCGGTTCGAGAGCCAGGTCCGAATATTGCCCTGACTCCCTGTTCAAAAACAAATTCTCTATCCCTATTGGGGATTATTCCCCCTGCGAAAACCATGACATCCCCAAGTCCTGCTTCACGGAGTCCATCACATATCTTTGGAATCAGAACGTCATGGGCACCCGATAGCGTAGAAAGACCGAGCGCCGATACATCCTCATCTGTGACGATACGGATAATCTCGGCAGGGGTCCTCCGTAAGCCTGTGTAGACGACTTCGTGACCACCGTCCCTCAGGGCCCGTGCAATTACCTTGGCCCCCCTATCGTGACCATCGAGACCGGGTTTTGCGACCACTATTCGCATACTGTCTTCACATCTGCGAGTTGGTGACATGTCTTCAAGCAACCGCAGTATCGATATTTTGTCGTACTTCACTCAGGAAGGCATATTGACGGCCTCGTCCGTAATGGTACTGTAATGCCTGCAGACGAAGCTCGGATCGAGGACCTCAGACGAAGAAAGGCCCAAGCTGAGGCTGGCGGGGGCCAAGCCAGGATTGCCGCTCAACATTCGAAGGGCAAGATGACTGCTAGAGAGAGAATTGGCCAGTTACTTGATGAGGGTTCTTTCATGGAGGTAGATCCCCTTGTAGAACACCGATGTAGGGACTTTGACATGGACAGGAATGTTATCCCCGGGGACGGAGTTGTGTGTGGTCACGGCACCATTGATGGGAGGACTGTGTACTGCTTCGCCCAAGATTTCACAGTTTATGGCGGATCTCTTGGAGAGATGCATGGCCTAAAAATATGCAAAATATTGGATATGGCACTAAAAACTGGTTCTCCAGTAATAGGGCTTAACGATAGTGGCGGGGCGAGAATACAGGAAGGAGTTGCAAGTCTAGGTTCGTATGCGGAGATTTTCTTCAGGAATGTTCGAGCTAGTGGCGTTATTCCGCAGATTTCAGTAATAATGGGCCCATGTGCTGGTGGTGCGGTATATTCTCCTGCGATTACAGACTTCGTTGTAATGGTTGACAAGACATCTCACATGTTCATAACTGGGCCGGAGGTCATCAAAACGGTCACAAACGAGGAAGTTAGTTTCGAAGACCTAGGGGGTGCGAGCACTCATGCTAGCAGATCTGGAGTAACTCACTTCACTACGGAAGATGACCAAGAGGCAATTGACGTTGTTAGGGAGTTAGTTGGACTATTGCCGTCAAACAATCTGGAGAAGCCAGTCCCACTTCCAACATCCGATCCAGTGGAGAGAGTGAGTGAGGAATTACAGGATCTGGTTCCAGATGATCCGAAGAAACCCTATGACATCATGACTGCAGTGACTGAGGTAGTAGATGATGGGGCATTCCTAGAGGTGCAGCAGGACTTCGCAAGAAACATCGTGGTTGGTTTTGGAAGGCTGGGCGGCCATACCGTTGGTGTCGTGGCAAATCAACCCGAAGTTCTAGCGGGTTGCTTAGACATTGATGCATCAGTCAAGGCTGCAAGATTCGTTAGATTCTGTGATGCTTTCAATATACCTTTACTCACGTTCGTAGATGTTCCCGGTTTCTTGCCCGGAGCGAGCCAAGAATGGGGCGGAATAATTAGACACGGGGCGAAGTTACTCTATGCGTATGCGGAAGCGACCGTGCCGAAACTTACAGTAATTACAAGAAAGGCATATGGTGGTGCCTACGACGTCATGTCTTCAAAGCATATCAGAGGCGACTACAACGTAGGTTGGCCTACTGCACAGCTGGCTGTTATGGGAGCAGAGGGGGCAGTTCAGATTATTCACAAAAGGAGGATTGAGTCATCTGGCAATCCCGAACAAGAGAGAGGGAGGCTCGTCGATGACTACACAGAGACGTTTGCAAATCCATACAGGGCCGCTGCCCTCGGCTACCTGGATGATGTCATCCAACCCAGGGAGACAAGAATGGTGATGTCGAAAGCACTTGGTGCACTTCTAGAGAAGGAAGAGATTAGACCTGCTCGAAAACACGGCAACATCCCACTGTGAGGTGAAAAATGACTCCGGAACAAGATGAACAAAAGCTTCTCGCGGCTGCAATTATGGCAGTGATTCATTCAATGGAGGGCGGTGATGCAATCGCCCCCTCTTCCTCTAGGGCAAAGGGAGATTCATGGTCCATGGACCACAGAAGAGTTCTCATCGGAAGAAGAAACCTGTTCCGGGCAAGAAGTAGAAGAAGCACGACTAGGTGATTTGATGTCCGAAAAAAGGAAGGTCACGGTTGATGGGGAAGAGTTTGAAGTTATGATCGAGAAAGAAGGAGAGTCGTGGATTGTCCAGGTGGGGGGAAAGACATTCACAATAGAAATGGGAGAAAATCCCAATAGGGGAAAGGGTGTAAGAAAACCCAGAAATTCAAGAAAGGGGAAGGTCTCTGGAGTTGTTTCATCGCCCATACCTGGAAAGATTGTGTCCGTCAACATATCAGAAGGCGATGAGGTTAGCGAAGGTGATGTCATCATGGTGCTCGAAGCAATGAAAATGCAGAATGAAATTCAGGCACCCATTGGAGGGGTAGTTACTGAATTGAATTGTTCACCTGGAGAGACGATTGAGGCTAATTCCCCCCTCATTGTAATCGATCCCGGAGAGGATGGGGGTTGAACATATGTATTCAATAGTGAATATACTGGGGGAGTGTTGTGCCGACCTGTGATTACCCCGGATGTAAAGTCGAGGGTACGAAGGTTAGCAGACTTTCTCCCGAGGGTTTCCTAGTAGCTACTGGAAACAAGGCCTACTCATTCAGGGAGGCATACAAGAGATTTCACTACTGCGGGGAACATCACGATGAATTGATGAAGTCAGTTTGGAATAGGGTTAGGTCAACGGATGGCAAAGGGGATGATCATGTTGCCCCGACTGCTATTTGACTAAATTAGACCGAGTGCGTCCTCGATCCTATTCAATTCGGGACCGGTCGATCCTTCTCCAACCATGGCGTGATTATCACTAGCCGTACATCCCGCTCCTACGAATGGGGATCCGAAGCTAACGGTGCCAACCATCAATGGGACCCCTAGTGCGTCTTCTATCACACGAGCCTCTCCGGCTGTAATGTCAGGATGTGCCAGGACCCCATTTGAGTTGGCGACCAGCATGCTACCAACCGTGTCATGGTTAGCCACCTTGCTTCTAACAGCATTAACCCCCAGTACCTCGCCTATCATGTCGGAGCCATTTGGCCCAGGGGGTATCACAGGACTCACTACGGCCCCAATGTCATTACACTCGACTAGGTTTCCAGCGGCATTTACCCCGCTCTGCATCACAACCACATCTCCAAAACTAGTCAATTCGTCCAATTCAGCCTCTGTAGCTATGTCAGCAACAGCGATTCCCTTTCTATTCCCCTTTAGTAAACTGCCAATCAAAGAAGAGCCGCCTACCATGAATGGGTACATTTCCAATTCGAATGAAGATTGTAGCTCATGTTTAGCATCTTCACTCAGGGAGTGAGGGTGAAACAAAACATCGCCGACAACAGACAGGTAGACACCTACTTGGCTGTGTCCAAGAACGTCGCCTGTTGATATCCCCATGCCGATCCCTGAGATTCCTGACCGTTGAGGTACTTGTGACTCTTACTGTTTCGAGTTGCGGGGTCCAGGACGCCCCAGATAGTTAACCGGGGCGCCCCGGGGTGAAGTAAAGAGGCACAGCGACGAACGTTCCCGTGGGCTCTCGCACCACAGTACAGGAATCGACGCAGATGGGCTTGACTTCCGGGTTCGAAATGGGACCGGGTATTTCCCCATCGCTATGGCCGTGCGCAACTTTTCTTCGTAGGACTTGACAAAATCAACTGCAAGAGCCTCGTAACCGGCTCCAACATTGGGGGTAATGCCCATCCCACTATCTGGC
>PBSO01000026.1 GCA_002726275.1 Methanobacteriota archaeon
CGAGCTGGAGGAACCTGCTATCCCAGACCCTCCCGAGAGGCCCCCAGAGCTCGCAGTCGAGCCGGAGATTCCCCCCAAGCCGGAGATGCCTCCTGCGAAGTCGCCACCACCACCACCGCCAGGGTTCGAGGAGTCAGTCCCAGAACCCCCTCAGATGGTAGCCGCCACATGGGAGGAACTCCCTGATGGAGGGGATTACGTGATGACGGAGCCGATGACATACGTCGGAGAGGAATGCGGAACGTGGGAGCAGCAGCCGGACGAGAGCTGGCGCAGGATCTAGGCGATTTATCCGTGTTGAAGCCCCCGATTGCCATCTCGATGTTAATTATTGCAGGATTCGGGGGGAAATCCCCCATTCCACAACATTGGGCAGGAAATTGATTCCTAGCACCCCTATAGGGGTGTACGAGCATCTTGCGGCATCATTATATCATTTACATCGTCTCATCCACGATAGTGACGCCCATGCGAAGCAACGCCGCCCGTTCGATTGCCCTAGCACTGCTAATGATTGTCTCGGTACAACTGCCGATGTTCGATGCCGAACCAGAGAGACTTGAGCTCGATGATACCGCATTGAAGGAGGAAGCCCCTCCGAGCCCTTGTCAGGGTCATGACGCTTGTCGTGGTACGGACGCTGGACGGGACTCGTCGGGCGCCATCAACCTGACAGCGGACTTCGACTGGACAGGTGCGAACGAGACAAACGTCTACTACGGAACGAGTGAGGCTACGTCCTACTCTACGTCGGCGGACGCCAACTACGACATGTTCCTAGTGGATCCCCCAATGGGCTACGGGGTCCTATTCGAGCTAGAGTGGAACCACACCACACCGGGCAGCTACTCGTACTCCGACACCTATGCTTACAGGATGTCAATCGGGCCAGGGGACGGGAACATGGTCGGTTACTCATACAGCACAAGCACAACCTACGGCGGCGCTTGGGCCTACTGCTACTACAGCAACACCGGCCAGATGGCCATGAGCACCACCAGTTTCAATGCGAACTCAGGAGGCACCCCGCCATACTGCTACAGCGCCCCAACGGGCAACTCGTACTACCCACACGCAGTCGAGTTCCCGCATGACCTGGCTGGAGACCCAGTCATGGCCAGCATCTATTGCTACCGATGCTACTCGAACTCGTATGACGACTACAAGCTGACAGTCACCGTATACCCGGGCGACGCAGGCGGAATCGGTGACGAGACATCCTCTATATCTGGCCCCAACCAGCCATGGAACTCCGGTTCCACCACCACTGGAGTCGGATACTGGTCCAGCTACACGGACACCTTCACAATGGCGGCAGGCGACTCGCTAGCCATCGGCTACACGTGCGACTACTGGTGCGCATCCGAGACCTCGATGACCGTGTCCGGCCCAGGGGGCGCATCGTACAGCTACCCTGTCGGAACCTTCGGCCAGTACGCGACAGGCACCGTCGGACCATACACCGGAGCCGGGACGTGGACAGTAGTGATGTCCGATAGTTATGGGGATGGGGGTATGCAACTCACACTCAACTCAGTATTGGGCATGGCTACCGGTATGCTTACCGGATCGCTCCTCGACATGGATGACATCAGCGGGGGAATCGTCGGCACCACCGACACCTCTGACATATGGGCGATCGTCATACCCGACGGGTTCGCCGCAAACATAACCCTCGACTGGGACCAGAACGCTGACTTGGACCTGTACGTATGGACTACCGCCTCCGGAACCGGACTGATAGACTACTCCTGGTACGACCAGCCCGAGTTCATCGACCTAGGCGGCTCCTACGCCAACACGACCGTATGGGTCGAGGTCGAGTACTACTCGTGGTACAGCGTATCCTCATTCTCCGGATACTCCCTGTGGCTGCAGCTAGAACCATCGGTCAACCCTCCATGCTACGAGCAGGTAGACGGTGGGGGCAGCGATGACGCAGCAGACTCCTCAACGGACACCCCAGGGCCACTCAACATGTCCTCCCTCGGGGACTCTGGAACCTTCGGCGGAATGGTCTGCAAGGACTACGACGACAACGACTGGTACGCCTTCGACCTAGAGCCACACGAGGGGATGTGGGCGAGGCTTGACTGGCCAAAGGAGACAGGGTCCGAGACCATGTACTTCTACCAGTACTTCTCACACCCGATATACGGGTACCAGACCACTGCCTCCTCGAGCACAGTAACCACATTCGACACCCACGCGGTCTCGACAAACGAGTCGTTCTACTTCACCTCGAGCACATACGCTGCATACTCAAGGACTGTGTGGCTGAACGTCAGGGTCAACGACCTGCCAGACGACTACGAGCTGAACTACACGGTGGAGTTCTCGATATACAACCAAACGGCGTTCACCGAGCCAACGCAGAACGACGCGGGCTCCGGCGGGGACGCTGGAGACAGCACATCCGGCTACGACGCCACCACGATCGTCTCGATGAACAACTCGTACTCCGGATGGGGGCACGACTACCTGGACAGGTACGACTACTACAAGATATACGTGCCCGAGAACTACGGTCTCACGCTGACCTTATCTTTCCCCGTACAGGATGACTACGAGCTGTATACCTACTACCAGCATCCGGTGTACGGATACCTGTACTCGATATCGGGCGGTTACTCGTACAACTACAACCCAGAGGTCGTCAACATCAACTTCGGATATGGCGGACAAGATATCTTCGTACGCGTGATGGCAGATAGGGGAGGCGGAAACTACAACCTAGACGTGGTCATGCTGACTGCTGACAACGCCCCAGGATCGAACCAGGACGACTGCGGATTAGGAATCGACGCAGCCGACTCGCTCTGGACGATGCCAGAGGAGGACACCTGGATGAACGGAAGCACCGCCATCGACGCCAACGGCGATCCCGATGACGCGGGCGGAACATGCACCGGATGGGTGAGCTACACATGGGACAAGATGGACGTCTACAAGATCCTCGTCCCAGCTGGCAAGTACATCATGGTCAACATCTCCACACCAGAGAGCCCAGCAACCACGATGCTGGAGGGTCGCCTGTACCAGGCCGCCAACTTCTCAGCCGTGCAGGGCGGTGGGATGGCGTTCTACGTCGACTACGACTACTACTGCGCGACCAGCGCGTACAACGGCGACGGATGCGAGCTGGCCTCCGGGCTATATCCAGTTGGAGGCAACTGGGTATGGCTGGAAGTCGACTCATACACTACCAGCAATGCGAACGTCACGTACACGATGGACATCGTTTTCGATGACCTAGCCAACCTGCCGGGCGGCATACAGAACGACGCTGGCTCCGGCCAGGACGCTGGCTCCGGCGGAGTCGGCAACGCGGTCGACGTGAACCTCTACAACAACATGACGAACAACAGCATGTACTGGGAGGGCTGGAACCACGCCAGCATCGACGACCAGGACTGGTACAGCGTTTACGTGCCAAACAACATGGGCTTCGAGGTAACCCTCTCGCACGGGTACGCGTACCCGAGCGTGTGGATGATACTCTACGTCTGGACCGAGTCCGGGCAGCAGATAACCTTCCAGGGGTACAACAACCCCAACGGATGGAACTCGTCCATGTCCACCCATGACTGGTCTGACAGCAACGTCATACTGATCATCAGGAACTACGTCTACGACAGCATAGGAACCGACTACAACGTGACGATGAACTTCTTCTCGCTGGACACGGACGGCGACGGCTGGAGGGACACCATTGAGGACCAGTGCCAGACGGATCCACTGAACGCCTCGTCGGTGCCAACGGACACCGACGCAGACGGGATATGCGACTACCTGGACGACGACGACGACAATGACGGCATCGCCGACAACGACGACGCGTTCCCAACCGACGCAGACGAGCAGTACGACGATGACGGCGACGGAGTCGGCAACAACAACGACACCGACCTCGATGGCGACAACTGGACCAACGACGACGAGACGCTGTGCCTGACCGACATGTATGACCCGTACTCGATACCGCTGGACACCGATGGCGACGCAATCTGCGACGTGGTCGACACCGACGACGACAACGACGGATACATGGACGCCGAGGACGCGTTCCCGCTCAACGCATCGGAGTGGGCCGACAACGACTTCGACGGAATCGGCGACAACGCCGACACGGACGACGACAACGACGGCTTCGACGACGCTACCGAGATCGAGTGCCTGTCGGACCCATTCAACGTCGGGGACATCCCGATGGACCAGGACCTTGACGGCACCTGCGACGCCATCGACACGGATGTAGACGGAGACGGGTACGACAACGACATGGACGCGTTCCCGCTGGACCCCAGCGAGTGGATAGACACAGACGGGGACGGTGTTGGTGACAACGCCGACACCGACGACGACAACGACCTCGTCCTGGACGTCAACGACGCCTTCCCGCTGGACCCGTACGAGTGGATAGACACAGACGGGGACGGTGTCGGCGACAACGCTGACCTCAATGACGACGGCGACGCATGGACGGACGCAGAGGAGGCCGCTTGCGGCTCCGACTCGCTCCTGTCCCAGTCAGTCCCACCGGACTACGACGGCGACGGCCTGTGCGACAAGGTCGACACTGACGACGACGGCGACGGAGTGGAGGACGCAAACGACGCGTTCCCGTTCGATGCCACTGAGTACACCGATCTAGACGGCGACGGCACCGGCGACTTCAGCGACACAGACGACGACAACGACGGCTGGCTGGACATAGACGAGCCCAACTGCGGAACCGACCCGATGGACGCCCTATCGGTGCCTGCCGACAACGACAGGGACTGGCAGTGCGACCCAGTGGACCAGGATGACGACAACGACGGGACAATAGACGTCGACGACGACTTCCCAATGAACCCAGACGAGCAGAACGACCTCGACGGAGACGGAGTCGGTGACAACACCGACAGCGACGACGACGGCGACGGCTGGTTGGACATCACCGAGAACCTCTGCGCCGCAGCTGGCGGACAGGGCGACCCGAGGAACGCCAACATGAAGCCAATCGACAACGAGACGAACCCTGGCGCTGATGGCGAGATGGGGACCGAGGACGACTTCGCAGCCCCAGACGGACTGTGCAACGCGCTCGACCCAGATGACGACAACGACGGCGTCCCAGACGCAGCGATCTTCACGCTTGACGCGAACGGCGTCTGCACCACCTGCGAGGACTGGGAGGACCACTTCCCGTACGACCCGACCGAGGCCTTCGACGCGAACGGCGACGGTGCGGGAGACAACGGAGCAGTGCCCTCATTCCTAGACAACGTGAAGGCAGACACGATGCCATTCGCAGCAGCGGGCGTCGGTCTCATGGCGGCCCTCTACTTGGTGTCCAAGCAATTGGGCGGCCGTGACGGCGAGGACGAGTACGACGAGTACGACGAGACCGACCAGTTCGAGGACGACGACATCGAAGACCTCATGGAAGAGGAGGACTCCGACGAGGAGTCCGACGAAGACGAAGACTGATCGTCACAACGAAACCGGCCCGTCGGGCCCCCTTGCGTGGGGGCCTGGCGGGACCGGCAAAACCCAGAAACACGATATCGGACATCCCGAAGCAATGGCCGGATAACCATTGATTATCGGACTCACAACGATTCGTGGGAAACTCCCGTTCCACCCCATTTACCCCCCACTAGGGGTGTTTTTTTTCCGCAGAACCCTCAATTTACGCCTTTTTGCTTATAAGTGAATGATGATATTTTCACTCATCTGATATATACTGATTCACAGAAACGGACCCATAATTGCCCCAGCCCCAGGAGGGGGAAGGGCATGTTGAGAAACCTCTTCGAACCCAACGGGATAAGGGCGTGGGCTCGAAGATTATCCAGCTCCGAGGATCCGGAATGCGGCAAATTCAGATTGGGTGAGAAAACCGCTGCACTGAATCCACGAGAGACGGTGTAATTATCGGCCAAAAATACCGTGAATATTATCCATTTGGCCGAATATCGAGGATTATCCACATGGTTATCGGAAGTATTTACCTCACCATACCCTATAGGGTATGTTCCGCAACCCTCTAAAGCCCTACATGTCCTGACAACCGACATGGTTGCAGCCATGCCGCACGAAGTTGCGAAGACGACAAGCAAGAAGACGATAACGACAACCGACCTAAGGAACGTAGCAATCGGCCTAACAGCCGCCATTGCGATTGTCATGCTTGCAGGTGCTCTGAGCAGCGATAGCGGTAGCGTTAGCGTTAGCGACACCGAGCTCAACGACCTCTCTGCAAAGAGGTTCGTGAGCATAAGCGTCACCACTGTCGCTGGTGACAACACAGTCACCAAGGCCGAGGCAAGCGCTGGATTCACCGTAGTCGGTGTTACGGACGAGTTGGATGCAACTGTCAGCTGCAGTTACGGTGGTGTGACCGATTCTGTCACATCCGACGCATCATCCGGCGCCTTCACCTGCCTGTACGATGACGACGGAACCAACTCCTACGCCGATATGAGTGGCGTTTCAGATGGTACAGTGATAGTAACAGCAACTGTTTCTGGAACGACTTCCTCTAACTTCTTCATAACCCAGGACATCACAGCGCCGACGATGACAATTACAACCGGGACTGTAGCGAGTGGGGGCACCACAAACACCGCTGCCATCCCACTCACGTTCACATCCAGCGAGTCCACGACAAACTTCGTAGTCGGCGACATAACAGCCTCTGGGTGCACATTGGGCTCGCTTTCAGGATCAGGCTCCACCTACACGGCGACATGCACCGCCGGTGCTAGCGGCGCAGTGTCCGTACATGTCGCAGCCGGCGCGTACACCGATTCGGTGACCAATGGCAACACGGTCTCCAACACTTACACGTGGACCGCAGACATCACTGCTCCAACACTGACTTCGGTCACAATATCCTCCAATAACGCAGTCACCACTCTGACTAAGGATGGCGATACGATCACTCTCGCATTCACTTCATCTGAGGCAATAGGGACCCCTACTTGCGACATCGAGATCGACGGGGAGGATGCCACCAACGCCGAGTCTATCACCAACCCTGGTAATGGAAACAACTGGCAGTGCACCGTAGTCACGGCAGATGCTGACGATGACGGTGCTGTGACCTTCTCCATCGGATTCACTGATGCGAATGGTAACGCCGGTACTGCGGTGACAGCCGTGACTTCGGGCAGTGGGGTCACCCATGACGACACCGTGCCCACACTCTCTGCTGTCTCCATGGCAGGAAACGGCGATTCCACAACCAGAACCGACGATGGCGACACAGTCACCATCTCGATAACCAGCTCAGAGACCATCGGAACACCGACCTGCGCCGTGACAATCAACAACGCTGCGGCTACCAACAACGAGCAAATCAGCGGTTCAGGCACTTCATGGTCCTGCACCCTAGTAACACACGACAGCGACGCTGACGGTACCGTGGCCTTCTCCATCGGCTTCTCCGACTCGGCAGGCAACGCCGGAGTAGCAGTAACGGCGACAACTGACAGCAGCGCTGTAACTCACGACGACACCGCCCCGACCCTGTCCAACATCGTCGAGGCGACAGACGGCACTGGAGACGCGAACGACGGTGACACAGTTTCACTGACGATAACCGGCTCGGAGTCAATCCAACAGCCTGTCTGCACCTTCCAGTCTGGGAATGCCAACATGGCAAACACCGTGACATACAGCGGATCCGGCACAGGCTGGGTCGCATCCATTGAGGTCGCTGATGGCGACACCAACGGGGCAGTCACCTTCTCTTGCACCTTCGAGGACGCCGCAGGCAACCCAGGGGCGGCTGCAGACACCACTGCCGACACCGGAGCAGTGACTGTCGACAACACCCACCCAACAGTTTCCGTGTTCTCCTTCGATGACACTGCAATGAAGACAGGCGACACGCCAACGCTCACACTCACCTTCTCGGAGGCGGTTGCCGCATTCGCCAGCTCTGCTGACGTCAGCTGCCCCAACGGGGCA
>PBSO01000027.1 GCA_002726275.1 Methanobacteriota archaeon
GGACATGAATATGGAATCCCCTGTGGCCCGAGAATGAGGTCTGCACGTACTCTTCTTTGAATCCGAATTCGGGTTGAAGGAAATCGTCCCAGAGGCTCCATGCCTGCTCCTGAATTTTCTCCATCATACCAGGGAAGTCGTTGTCGGAAACACCTGGCAAATGATCACCATCAAGATCGAAAATGAGGTCTGCACCCAACCACCCTTTCTCTGACATCTTTCTCTGGCTGGGGTCTTGATAGTAAGCAGTACTGTGGAAGCAGGAGTGTGGTCCCCTCTGTTGAAGGTAGTCAAGCAATATTCGCTTAGTGGGAAGTGCCCTGTGCCTATCAGGGGGTTTGCTCCCCCAGGGAATAAACATCCATTCCCTTGATCTGAGTCTTGGAGGAACCCACAAATCTGAAACATCGAGGGATTGGTAGTATTCGCTAAATCTCAGAGCGAACCTACTCCATCCGGATGCCATGAGCCATTGGAGGGAGTTCGGCACATGAACATGCGCATACTATTCCAGAACAAGGCTGGTGGGGACCTCTCTTGAATCAGTAGCTGATTCGGTGCCAGTAATCTCCAGGTAGGCCTCATAGCAAACAAAGCGGTCATCGACCACAATCGCCTCTGAGAATGTTAGTGCCCTGCCGGTTACTGCGCATATTGGGCCTAGCTGCCCTGTTGCAATGGATAGCTTGGATGGGTCAGGCATAAACCGTGGACCTAGCGTTGGCTATTCACTGTTACCATCGATAATTGTGCATACAAGGAATTTTCTATGCGTCCTCTGCCGAGGGCACATGGGTGACATGGTAGGGGCATTCAGAGTTGGCCATTCTCCGGACCCAGATGATGCGTTTATGTTCCATGCTATGACTACAGGTGCAATAGATACTGGAGGGAGGCTGTACGAGCATGTCCTGTTGGATATTGAGACTCTGAACAAGCACGCCATGAATGGGGAGTACGAGGTTTCCGCCGTAAGTATTCACTCATTCCCAGAAATCTCTGACAGGTACCACTTGATGAATTGTGGAGCATCAATGGGAGAGGGTTACGGCCCCATGTTAATTTCAAACACTGTGATGACCGAAGAAGAAGCGATGAATAGAAAAATTGCAATTCCAGGACTGGGGACCAGTGCATATCTAGCTCTGAGGTTAGCATGGGGTGATGTAGATGTGGAGGTCGTTCCATTCGATGAGATCCTGCCTGCAGTTTTGAGGGGCGAGTACGATGTCGGTTTGATAATTCACGAAGGACAGTTAACATGGAAATCTGAGGGAGTATTCCTAGTACTAGACCTTGGAAAATGGTGGAATAATAAAACTGGGTTGCCCCTGCCACTTGGCGGCAATGTAGTCAGAAAGGACCTTGGAATAGACCTCTGTGAAATGCTTACTGACGATGTCAAGAACAGCATCGAGCACTCCCTTTCAGAACCAGACGCAGCACTAGAGTTTGCCAAGAAGTGGGGAAGGGGCATTGATGACGAAACTAACGAGGAATTCGTTGGCATGTATGTAAACGAAAGAACTCTAGACTACGGGGATGACGGCAGGGATGCAATACGCCTCTTTCTCAGAGAGGGGCAAAGAATTGGAATGGTGAGGGAAACACTAGATGTCGATTCGATTAAATTCATAGGTTCGGGTGAATAGATGACTGACGATAAGCCTGAAATTAGCGAGTTTGAATCTGTTGATCCGGCCCCCCCTAGTAAAGACTCTGATGTTCCAAGATTAAGGGCTAGCATCTGTGATGAGGATGAGCGCATGTTTCAAAGGATGAGGGCACTATTTGCCTTGAGGAATATTGGGGGTGAAGATTCCATAGAAGCTCTGGCTGCCGCCTTCTCTTCGGAATCGGCCCTTCTCAAGCATGAGATTGCTTATGTAATGGGGCAGATGCAAGACTCCAGGGCAGTCCCTCACTTAATCGAAAGGCTGAGGGATATGAACGAGGATGTCATGGTTAGGCATGAGGCTGCTGAGGCCCTGGGTGCAATAGGAGATAGGACCGCTCTTGGCGTCCTCAATGAATTCAAGGACGACAGGGACATCGTCGTCGCCGAATCCTGTGAAGTGGCCCTGGATCTACTTGAGTGGGTTTCCAGCAAGAAGCTCGATTACTCAGAATGAAACGCCCACGTGGGCTCTTCTTCCATTCCACAAGCGACTCTGAGGAATGTTGTAAGGCCGTTGACATCAATTTCCGTCATCCTGTTTCTAACCTCTCTTCTGAAATAGTCGTCCATCCTTTCATATGGAAATCCAAGTTTGTGTGATGACCTTGTTATCACATTGGACCGCCAATCATCATCGAACTCAAATTTATGCAATTGTGACATCATATCGGAATACGCCGCTCTAAGATCTTCTAGTGGGGAGTCCCTCCTAGCTGCGAACACGCCGAAAACCATTGGCAATCCCGTAGCATTACTCCATTCCCTGCCTAGATCCAATCTTACAAGATCGGGGCGCTCCATTGATGTCATCAACGACCTGTCACCAATGAGCAATGCCCCGTCACACTTGGACAACATCGTATCTATGTCTGGCCCAGACTCAACAAATTTGGGATCCAGACCGCGATTCTTCAATGCCCATTTCAATAGGACCTTGGATGTCGAGGAGTCGGACGGGAGTGCGATATCCCTCATATCCTCTAGTGGCCGGGAGCCAAATAGTAGAACTGATCCAACATCGCCACTGCTTACAATGCCCAAATCCGGTAAGAGAAAGAGCTCCTCGTGATTGAGTGCGTAGTCGGCTGCAGGGATCGGGGCAGTAAGGCAGTCTCTCCTCAAGACGTGGCCAGTTAGCCAAGCTGGGGGAGCAGATAGAATAGACCAATTTTCATCGATACCATCGAAAATTGGATCACAATTAGAGAATGAAACCCTGCCAATTACTCCATTCCAAGTCATATCTACACCTATTCTGCACCAATCTGCGGTAAAGGAATTGACTGTGAAACAGAGTTTGTTTCGTAGGGGGTGAATACAGAGTATTTCGAGTCCCTCTTAATTGGTAGAGAGCCTGTTGACTCAACAAGCATTGCTAATTGGTCCGAGCTCGTATCCAGCCTAGTGGAGCTACCGGCCACGTGCATGATCTCCTCGTGGCCGACTGTCCCGTCGATATCATCTGCCCCGCACGTTAGGGCCAATGAGGCGAGTTTGTCCCCAATATTCATCCTATATGCCTTGATATGGGGAATATTATCAAGCATTAATCGAGAAACAGAAATGACTCTGATTACCTCGCTCCCAGTAGCTAGTTGTGCCTCTGGTAACCTAGTTTTATCGGGAAGGAATGGATATGGTACGAAGCACTGGAATCCTCCAGTAATATCCTGCTGGTTTCTTATTCTCAAAAGGTGAGTCACCCTGTCATGAATTGACTCAATGGTTCCGAATAACATTGTACAATTTGTTGGCATTCCCAGATTGTGAGCTATGGAGTGAATCTCCAGATATTCGTCGGATGACTCCTTGCCCATACATATCCTATCCCTGATGTTATCGACGAGAATCTCTGCGCCCCCCCCTGGGAGTGAGTCGAGTCCGGCATCCAACAGTCTCGAGAGTGTGTCCTCGACGGAAATGGAAGATCTCTGAGAGAGGTGTTTAATCTCTACAGCAGTTAGTGCTTTGATGTGAATATCTGGGAATTCCGATTTACATGCTGTAAATAGTCTGCAATAGTCATCAACGTCCCATGTTGGGTGAAGGCCTCCAACTGTGTGTACCTCATCTATGGACGTCGACATGGGGCGTATTCTGTCGATGTATTCGTCAACACCTAGGGCATAAGCTTCAGGGTGCCTGGGGCCCTTTCTGAATGCGCAGAAGCGGCATGCTAGTACGCAAATATTTGTTGTATTTACATGGAGATTCTCATTGAAGAATACTAAATTTGAGTATCGTGATCTCTTCACCATGTCAGCCAGTGCAGTAACGGAAGATAGTGATGGATTTTCAAACAATAATATCCCCTGCTCACGAGAAATCCTACCATCTTGAATTAATGATTCGAGGCAAGACATGGAAATTGGATCTGAGGAAACTGAAAGGGGAACTGGCATTGATGAAAGGGTCTCACGCCAATTGTTGTTGCCTGACAACAGGGCATCCACCAACTCCATGATATTCGGCCCCACATAGCATGTGATAAGAATTCGTCTGATGAATATATACCATGCCCGGAAATCATCATTAGTTAGATTCGGTAGGGGTGTCATGGATGGGGATGTCGGACATCTGAACCTGTCTATTTCCGAGCTCGAGAATCTGTCAAATGATTGCAGGAAGCACATAGTAAGAATGATCCACAAAGCTGGCGCTGGCCATCCAGGAGGGTCTCTTTCTGCCATCGACATTATTGTTGCACTCTATGGTACGAGACTTAGGTTCGATAGTAGTAATCCAGATTGGAAAGATAGGGACCGATTCATTATGAGTAAGGGTCACGCCAGTCCGGCGGTATATTCAATTCTTCATGAAATGGGCTTCCTTAGCGAGACCGATTTGTCCACATTCCGCACACTTGGTTCCGTATGCCAGGGGCACGTCGACATGAAGTGGACTGATGGGGTAGACTTCTCTGCTGGGAGCCTGGGAATGGGACTCTCGTTCGGGCTCGGATGCGCCATATCAGCAAGGATGGACTCCAGTTCGAGAGAGACATGGGTCATGGTAGGGGATGGTGAGCTTCAGGAGGGTCAGGTATGGGAAGCTATGATGGCGGCCAACTTTCACGAAGTCGATGGACTAAAGATGATTGTCGATAGGAATAGGATTCAGAACGATGACTTCGTAAATGTTCAGATGGAGATCGGAGATGTTGCATCAAAAATCTCCTCCTTTGGTTGGAACGTTAAGGAAATCAATGGACATGATATGGGCGAAATTGTTGATGCTCTGAAATGGGCATCTGAGCAGGGGCCCGCTCCCTCAGCAATCGTAGCCCATACAACCAAAGGAAAGGGGGTCTCATTCATGGAAGACAATCCATCATTCCATGGTAAAGCGCCTAGTGATGAAGAATTGTCCCTAGCATTGGAGGAGTTGTCATGAGTGCCCCATCAGCTGGCGGAGCATCCAGAGATGGATATGGTTCAGCACTTCTCAAACTATCATCAGACCCCAGGGTTGTTGTACTAGAGGCAGATCTAGGAAAATCTACCAAGTCATGTCTTTTCAGAGCTGAATTTCCAGAAAGGACGGTATCACTCGGCATAGCTGAACAAAATATGATGCTCGTAGCTGCGGGCATGGCATCATCTGGTAAAATCCCCTTTGCTAGCACCTTCGCGATTTTCACCGAACGTGCATTTGAGCAGGTGAGAAACGGCATCGCACGACCTGGTCTACCGGTGCATATTTGTGGGAGTCATGGAGGTATACACACTGGGACCGATGGAAGCAGCGCTCAGTCAATTGAGGATCTAGCAATCTACAGAACAATCCCTGGATTGACCGTGATTACACCATCGGACGATATATCCGCAGAAGAGTTGACTATCCAACTTCTAGAACACGGTAGTGCGTCATATACCAGAACTGCTAGGAATAAAACGCCGAGAATGTATGACGAGGAATCAGTGAAAGAACTGAAAATAGGAAAGGGATCGGTACTCAGGGATGGTGACGATTTAGCAATTATCGCCTGTGGAGTAATGGTATCCGAGGCAATGGAGGCGGCTTCAACATTGGCCGGTTCAGGTATTGATGCATGTGTTATTGACATGCATACGATAAAGCCTCTAGATACCGAACTATTGGATGATATTAGGATGAAGTGTGGAGGAATAGTAACTGCTGAGGACCATTCGGTAATAGGTGGACTGGGCAGTGCTGTGGCGGAGTACATGTCATCTGTCGGGGGATTCCCCGTTCAGATGGTGGGTGTTGAGGATAGGTTCGGTGAAAGTGGCTCGTCCTCTGATCTCATGGAGTCTCTCGGTCTAACTAGAGATGAAATCGTGAAACGGGCCCGAGGATTGGTCAACAGTCGATAAACGACTCAATTTTGTTCAGGCTTGCGTTTGATTGATGAAGTATGCATCGACGAGAAAGCAATATGAGTGACTCGGAGAGGCTGAAGGGACTACTTGATGGTTCTATAGATCCCTCTGAAATTGAGGAAGATCCAGCACTTTATTCGATGGCTGAGAGGATTTACGGCAGAGATGCTCTGGAGGAGATGGGGGTGAACCCCCCTGTGAAGCCAAAGGCTCACGGCATAACGACATCCAATGGCAATGGTGGTGTCGAATTACCAGAGGTACCCATAGAAGAGGAAGAGGTAAAGGGCGGCATGAAGAAGCCCAGGAGGTCGAAAATACTGATTACTGTAAGTGTGATCTGTCTTTTTGTTGTTGCTTCAAACGTAGCAATAGGGATTGGCACATACGTCCCGTTATGCGAAGACGAGGTGGGACCCCAAGTTCTGACATATACCTCGTCGGCTTCTGAGATTGAGGGGACGCTCTACATATCATGGACGGTTGCAGGAATGAATATCTCATCAAACTACAGCATCACATGGGTAATTTCAGAGGATGGGTCGAATGAGGTTGTTGATGAAGGCGGCTCCAGTTGGACAGCTGGAGAGACTGTTAGGATACAGACTGAAAACTGGCCCGTCACGAAACCGCCCTATACCTATCTCTCGGTACTGCATCTAGAGGGAGTTGCAGTGGCATACAGCAATGGGACCGTCGGGGACTCGGTTCAAGCATTGGCTAATATCCAGCAGCTGACGCCTAAATGTGAAGATAATACAAGACTTCTGTGGTCGGAACTGCCCGAATATAACGACATTAGTTCGTGGGATTCGGCAGGTACTGGCGGGATTATCGATGGGGCACTAATGATGCTCTTTGGCCTCACAACAATGCTTCTTTTATTGAGAAAGAGATGATCAATACATCCTAGCTAGGTGTTGTCTTCTTGATGTCATCCTCCCTGTTACTACACAGGGCCTTGGTTCGGTGAACTGTCTATCACAGTCGCCGAGAATAGCGAGTCCGGTTAGCTTCTCAAGAACCTCGGCGTCTGAATCGTTACCGTCAAATGCGATCTCGTAGATTATTCCGTCTTCAATTTCTCCGGAAAGCTCCCATTTTCCATTCTGCATAACTATTCCTGGAAACGGTCGGATAAGGGACTCGATATGAACCGAAGATCTGGTGCGTAATTCATCGGATATGGAGTCCAGTGTGTCCGATATAGTTTCAGCGATTCCATCGAGAGGGACCTCATTCTTTCCACCAGTCCTGAGAGATAGGATACAGTTTCCGGATTCGAGATCCCTGGGCCCTAGCTCCAGCCTTATCGGAGCCCCCTTTATCTCCCAGTCGTAATGCTTGACGCCTGGCCTAACGTCACGAAGGTCCAATTTAACTCTGAAACCACAATCGCTCAACGATGATGCTAGTTCCTCAATCGCCGGTAGGACTTCTTCGTTTGCATGCGCCGCAACAGGAAATAGGACCACTTGGTAGGGAGCGACTGCGGGCGGCATAATCAACCCCTGATCGTCCCCATGCATACCCACAACTGCACCCAGAAGCCTCTCGGACATACCGAATGTAGTTTGATGACATAGCCTTGACTTGCCCTCGGAATCCTCGTACGAGAGGTCGAATGCTCCGGCCCATTGATCCCTGTAATGGTGGTATGTTGCAACTTGAAGGGACCTACCGTTTGGCATCACAACATCTGCAGCCACAGTATACCACGCTCCGGGGAATGTGTCCCAAACGGGCCTCTTCGATACTATGCTGGGCAAACACAGGTCATGCAGGATGTTCTGAACCATCTCTGCATCCTCATGTATCTGCTCAGTGGCGTCATCTTCTGTTGCATGAACTGTGTGTGCCTCAAAGAAGTGAATCTCCCTGACTCTAATGAAAGATCTAGTTTGCTTGGTCTCGTACCTGAATGTATTTACAATCTGAAAGGTCTTCAGAGGCAGGTCCGCATGGCTCCTCACCCATAATGAAAACATCGAGTACATCGGTGTCTCAGAGGTGGGCCTGAGAAACATCGGTATTTCTAGCTCATTCTCCCCTCCATGAGTTACCCAATATACTTCCTTCTTGAATCCCGAGTCCTCCTCATCCATCCTCAATTCAGAGGGGTCTACACCTGCGGCCCTAGCCGCTTTTAGACGGGAGACTAGCTTATTCTCCTTCTCTAGAAGATCCTCCGGGACCAATAGGGGGAACCTGTATTCCGAATGGCCGGTCCTGGACATTTCGTGCCGTGCTAAGCCATCAATCAATGACATTGCAGTTAATCCATAAGGCTTCCAAACGTCCATTCCCTTGATTGGATACCTCTTGTCAACTAAGTCAGCAATCTCCACAATAGAAGGATACCAGGAATTGAAGTCGGACTTGGGAGGTATCCCTCTCTTGGCCTTGCCATGACCTGCCATGATGTTAACCCGGAATGACCGTGGCTTGAATTATTCGCATCTATCTAGGGTCATGAAGCGAAACTAGCGACTCGATAGCCTCGCACATTGATACCTGGTCTTGAATTACAGAAAAATTTCCATCAGGCATGACAATTCTACATCTTGGCGATTTTCTGTCTTTTAGGTCGTTGAGATTATTGGCGATGACAGCATCTACCCCATATCTAGAGATTTGTTCCATTGAGCGCTTGATCAAATCATCCTCGGATGAGTCAACTTCAAGTTTGAATCCTATTCGAAATGCCCCCTCTGTGAGCTTGGATAGTTCCGAAATATGCTTCGGCCCCTGACTGAGCGTTATCGTCCAATCCCCTTCTCCACTAGGTTTCTTACCATCGATGGGTTCTTGGAAATAGTCTAGAACTGCAGCTGCATGTATCCACACATCTGGTTCGGGTCTCGATGAAGCTAATTCTTTGGCCAATACAAGCATTCCACCGGGTGTGCCATCCACCCTGACATCGGGCATGGTGAACGTTGAACGTACGGATGTCTTTCCAGCAATACAAGTAACTTCGTGGCCCATTCGATGTAGGTACTCGGCAATAGCCCAACCAGTTCTACCAGATGATGCGTTCTGAATAGCCCTAACAGAGTCAATGGGAGCCCTATTTGCACCTAAGGTGATTGCCACCCTTTTCCTCCTTGGCAGGGACGAATTGCAGATATGGCATAATTCGGCCACAATTGAAACGGCGTTTGGCTGCTTCCTCTTACCCTCACTCTCCGAGTCGCACAGTACGAACCCTCCTGATTTTCTGATTGATGATAGTAATTCATCAGTTACTGGATCGTCGAAGAGGTCCTTATGCATCGATGGCACGAAGAGTATTGGGGTGCTATTTCCACGTGATGCTGATAGTGCCATTAGAATTGGAGAGTCCATGATTCCATGGAGGTGCTTTGCGATTGTGTTGCGGGTTGCAGGAGCGACGAGGACTGCGTCAAAATCACCAAGTTGGGCCATGGATGATTCCCAAGCTGTGATTACTTCGGTACCAGAACCCCACGAAAGTGCCAGTGGTGAAATTACCCTAGTTGCATCAGAGGACATCAAAGGGGTGATTTCAGCACCGTGCCTCCGCAGCTCCCTAGCAAGTTTGACTGATTCAACTGCAGCGATTCCCCCAGTGACCGCCAGTAGAATACGACGGCCCTTTAGGGAACGGCTCGCAATTGTTACGCCCGTGTCTCTGCTCACGTACTGCGGAGTGCCGAGTGATTCATGAGTGCGTCGCCTGCGTGGAGGCCCATGGTACTATCAGATTCAAAGGGTATGGACAGACTCCTCAGGCACCTTATTGTATTCATCTCGGTGATGACTATACTGATCCTCCTCCTTTCAATATCGCTTCTCCAGTATCGTGTTTCAGTATCGGTTTCTGCTTCCATACTAGCATCATTACTATCGGTACCAATGGGAATTGCAGCGATATCCACCCTTAGATCTAGAAGTGCTTCCGGACTTTGGTTCGGAGTTTCATTCCTCTCCATCAGTAGTTTCTCATTACTTATCTCCGGAATAACGATTTTTTCGATGGGTCATAGTTTTCAGGGTGCCCTATACGCGATTCTAGGAATCAGCTCGATAAGGAGAGTCAGGGTACTAAGGAGCAGGGCATTTACTCAATGGTATTCAGGGAGCCCCGGCAATGATAGGGGAATTGTCCTGGGTCAAGGAGAGGTGCTTGCAACGTGCCCCAGTTGCCACAGCATTCTTGCAGTCATTCCTTCTAAGCTCGGCATTCACGACAAATGCCCAAGCTGTTCAGGGAGTCTAATTAGGGACTCTCCAGGGCGATAGCGATGCCCATCCCCCCACCGATGCACATCGTTGCCAGTGCACGCTGAGCACCAGTTCTTCTGATGAGTGAGGCAGCCTTTCCAGTGATCCTTGCGCCAGAGGCACCTAGGGGGTGTCCCATTGCCAAAGCGCCACCATCAATATTGACCTTGTCAGGGTCTATCTTCAATTCTCTAATAACAGCTAAGCTCTGAGATGAAAATGCCTCATTAATCTCGAAGATGTCGATTGAGTCGATTTCCCAATTAGCCCTCGATATTGCCATATTTGTAGCTTCTATGGGCCCTATCCCCATCAACTCAGGAGGGCATCCTACAACGGCCCCGGAAACTATTCTGGCAATCGGCTCGAGTCCGTGCGACTTTGCAAATTCCTCACTGCACACCAGCATGGATACCGCTCCGTCCGTAAGTGGGGACGATGTTGCTGCCGTTACAGAACCCTGCTCAATAAATGCAGGTTTGAGTTTGGACATTGACTCAATATTAGTTTCCGGGCGTATGCAGCCATCGGAGTCGACCACCGAATCTCCCTCAACAATGGCACATAATTCGTCATTAAAGAAGCCAGACTTGGAGGCGAGGCTCGCCTTGTGATGGGACTCCAAAGCGAACTGTTCCTGCTCCTCTCTGGAAATAGCCCATTTCTCGGCGACGTTTTCTGCGGTGATTCCCATATTGACATATGCATCAGGATAGTTCTGCTCTAATTCAGGATGCGGGCTCCAGTTGAATCCTCTCCTCTGGACCCTGCTCATAGACTCCACACCAGAGCAAATGAAGCATTCACCCCAGCCGACCTCGATGTGGGCGGCAGCAGTAAGAATTGCCTGCATGGATGATCCACATAGCCGGTTAAATGTCGCCCCAGGAACCCTGTTTGGGATATCACCTAGGAAAACAGATAGTCTTCCAATATTGTAGCCCTGCTCACCTTCGGGATATGCACATCCAACAAGAATGTCATCTATCGAATCGAGAGGCATTGGGTTTCTAGATAGGAGGGACTTCGTAACCTGTCCAAGTATCTCATCCGGCCTAAATGTGGACATTGCTCCTTTGTGAGCGCGATGAAACGGACTCCTCACCCAGTCAACAATAACTGCCTTCACAATAATGCGAAGAGTTGGTGGGACATAACGGTTGAGTAGGTCGAATAATCCGATATCGACCGAGGGGTTCATGAAATAAATGCTTCTCGATGGACTGATACAATGATTAGAGAGTGCAACACACACGGATATTTCTCTGACGACGACCTATGTCCTGCATGTAATTCTGAGGGCAAGTTCATTATGAGGGGAAATGAAAGAGACACGATAGCAAGAAGGTTAGCATTAGTCCTTAGGCACGCACCAGAGAAGTTCGACCTGGAGATGGATATCAATGGTTGGATAGATGTTAAGGACATAGTATTCCAATTCAAGAAGTCGAATGAAAGGAGGTTTCACTGGCTGAGGCCACATCATTTCAGAGCCATTTCCGAGACTGATCCTAAGGGTAGATACGAAGTCAGGGGGAACATGATGAGAGCGACATATGGGCATAGCCTCGAGATTGAGTTGGATCTACCAACTGATAATATCCCCCCTCTTCTATACTTCCCATGCTCACCCGACGAGGCAGAAAACCTGATCGAAGTTGGAATTTCACCAAGCGGGAGGTCGCATGTTCACCTTTCTGCTACAATCAGAGCGGCAGCGGAGGCTGGTCACGTACATCATGCGAGACCGACACTACTAGAGGTCGACACAGCTAGGATGGTGGCCTCGGGGGAAACAATCTGGCACGCAGGGGTTACCGTTTACCTAACCGATGTAGTTTCAGGAGACTTCCTGAGTATCCTACCGGATGATGACCCTGAGTTTGAGGCAGCAAGAGCTAGGTGGGAAGAAGAGTAGTTAGCTCTTCTCACCGCACATGGTGCAGAAACCTAGCTCATGCTCTACTTCAGAGTCGCATTTAGGGCACCTTGAGCTAATATTCTCTTTATCGGGTGTGATGGGTTCTGAAATTTTTCTTACCGATGACTCTGCGCTGACAAACGGAGGCGAGACTTGTAAATCGGCCAACATTTCCAAGGATTCCCTAAAGGAGATGGCTTCACGTATAGCGGATTCAATTTGTAATCTTCTACGTTCCCTCTCACTTGGTTCTTCAATGGAAGCGGTCAGAGACAGTTGAGTCTGAAGCCATCTTTGGAAATTTTCCATTTCGCTAGTGTCGGACATGAACGTCCGAAATGACCCCATGAAATGAACCCTGTGTGCAATGAGACAGTAGGAGAACCCAAATCACTAGTCCGCCTCGGAGCACTGAATATAATGCTCAGTACCATAGTTATCAAAATGGGCGGGGGACTGATAACGGACAAATCCAGTCATAAATCCGTTAAGCTTGATGTGATAGATTCAATGGCTGCAATGACTGCAGAATTGATCGTACATGGACATAGAGTAATCTTAGTTCATGGAGCTGGTTCATTCGGTCACCTGACTGCTAAGAAATGGGGCCTTTCGGGTGGTCTTGATTCCGAAATTGCAGAGGGTCAAAGAGAAGCTGTCGAACAGGTACGTGAAGACATGGTAGAGTTGAACAGACATGTTACAAATAGCCTGAATCGCATTGGTGTAGAGTGCATCTCGCTGCCTCCATCTAGATGGGCCAATGGTACAGGCCCCAGCTTCAAGGGAAATTTGGAAGCATTCAGAAAATCTCCCCAAGAAGTAGTGATGGTAACATTCGGCGATGTAGTAGATACTGATGACTCATCAGAATTTGGAATACTCTCGGGTGATGATTTGATGGCTAGACTCTCGATCGAGATTCCGAACGTTACACATTCTATTTTTCTCCTGGGAGATTCCCCAGGCATGCTAGACAGACCCCCAAGTAAAGCGGGTGCTAATTTACTAGAGGTTTGGTCACCTAGTGTAGAAACCGAAACATACCACAATGCAATTGAGGATGTCACAGGGGGAATTGAGTTGAAATCTAGAAGAGCGGCTCAAATCGCCCTACACGTGCCAAATGTTTGGTTCATTGATGGCAGGGAGCCGGGCAGGGTAATTGAGTTGTTAGTTGATGATGTATTGCCCATAGGTACGAGGATATTGCCATAATACTGGATTTCGATTATATGGTGTCGATTCCTCGGAGTAATTATGACGGGTCAAGAAGGGGCTCTAAGTGGGCAAGACAGCTCACAAGCAGATATGATGCAGGAGCGATGTATTCTTGTTGATTCATCAGACAATGTAATCGGTTCCGAAACTAAACTCAAGTGCCACTATGGAGATGGGCTTCTTCATCGCGCATTCAGTGTATTATTGTTCAAAGGTGGAGGTCAATATCTATTGGTACAGAAGAGATCTGCTGACAAGATTACTTTTCCTTCAGTCTGGGCAAATACCTGCTGCAGCCACCCTCTCGATATCCCCGGCGAGAATGAGGATGCAGTCAGTGGAGTGATTAATGCTGCAAAGAGAAAACTAAACCAAGAATTGGGAATACCTCGGCAACAGTTAGATCTAATCGACTTTCATCATGTTGGTAGATTTCAGTATGAATGTAGATGGGATGATAATTGGGTGGAAAATGAAGTTGACCATGTTATTGTGGCCCAACTCACAGGAGAATTAGAAGACGATCTACATGTTGAACCCAATCCTAATGAGATTTCAGAGACTAGATGGTTGCATATAGGCGATGTATGGGACATGGTAAGTGGCAAAGAACCGGTACATTCGGACACGGACATTTGGAAAGATGAAGCCGTTGCCCCTTGGTTCAAATTACTGTGGAAGGAGTTTTTGTTGCAGCAAGTGCCAGAATTACCTCCTTCTCCTAGAGAAGGTGTCGTATCTTTCGGAGAAGTAGATATGGATGGAAATTCAGTAGTCCCTGGGCAGAATCTGATGGCGGCGATTGGCACCCACAGAGAGCATGTCGAGAGTGTCATTATGGAAAGTCTCAGTAAGATGAAGCAAGAAAGGCTCCATGGGGCGATGAGGCACCTTTTCACAGGAGGTGGGAAAAGGCTCAGGGCGACTCTTCCTAGGTTAGTTGGAGAGGCCGTAGGGAAGGCTCATGAGGGACATTATACACTCGGTGCCTCTATCGAAATTATTCACAATTTCACCCTAGTTCATGATGATTTAATGGATCAAGACCCCATTAGAAGGGGATTGGACGCAGTTCATGTCGCGTATGATGATTCTACTGCCATTAACGCAGGAGATGCGATGCTTGCCGTTGCATTTGAGATATTGGCCGAATCACCACACATAGAGCAGGATAAGCTTGCTTTCCTAGTCAGTTCGATTGGAGAAATGGTAAGGAATGTTGCTAGTGGGCAGCAGGAAGATATCTCATTCGAGACCAGGGAGTCGGTGTCTGAGGATGAGTACATTGAGATGATAAAAGGTAAGACTAGTGTAATGTTCGAAACCTGTGCCGGAACTGGTGCAATTTTAGCCGGTGCTTCTGATAGCATTGTCAACAATATGAAAAATTGGGGACTGAATCTCGGCCTATGCTTCCAGTTGATGGACGACTTAATCGACATCACTGGAGACACCGAAACGCTTGGGAAACCGGCTGGTTCGGACATTGTCCAGGGGAAGAAGACACTCATAGCAATTCACGCATTGAGTTGTGGTGACGATATGCCTGCATTCACTGAAGCATATGGGTCTGGCGATTGTTCAGAAGACGTTCTTTCGAAGGCCGTAAAGGAGTTACATGACAGTGGATCAATTGGTTATGCAAAGGAAAGGGCGATGCATCACCACTCTTTGGCTCATCGATGTCTAGACGATATTGAGGATAGCCCTGCATTGGATGTCCTAAGGGAATTGACAGACTTCCAGCTGATTAGAATCAACTGATCAGTCTTGGTAGTGGGCTTCGCCGGGAATATCTGGGTTGAGTCCCTTCCTCTCCCTAATCTCACCTGTAACCTTCTCGAAAAGGTTTGGAGGGAGGTGGACGAAACCCGCGTTCTCAGTATTCCAAATCGCCCTTCCTTGACTTGCTGCACGAATGTCATTTGAGAAGCCGAATGTCTCAGCGACCGGAATTGTACCAATCACCTTTGTCACGCCATCCTCCACCGGCATGTCCTCGATTATCCCCCTTCTAGTTGAGACCTCCCTTGTGACGCCACCAATAACATCGTTCGGAGAGTCTATCTGAATTTTCTGGATGGGCTCAAATATCACTGGTCTTGACCTCATGAAGGCTCCCTTCACAGCATTCCTAACTGCGGGAATTGTCTGTGCTGGCCCCCTGTGGATCGCATCTTCGTGGAGCTTTGCGTCGACTAGCCTGACCATGACCCCCATCAGAGGCTCGTCAGCAACGGGCCCTTTCTTGCACACATCATTGAATCCCTCGATAATCAGCTCCCTGGTTTCGTGGAGGTTCTGTATTCCCTTGGTATCATTGACTAGGACATTGGTCCCATTGATTGCGTAAATCTTCCTCATTAGATCCTTATTCATCCCCAGAGCTGCGAACTTGTCTCCAACTTCCTTGGCATCCTTAGTCCTCACAGCGCCATCTCTGAATTCCCCGGCCCTCAGGTTCTCAACGACTACATCGGGCAGAGGCTCGATTTCGATATAGAATCGGTTGTGTCTATTTGGTGACTTGCCTTCAAACGGGCTTCCGGTATTTGTACTCTGAACGGATTCCCTGTATACCACAATGGGCTCACTTACCTTGACCTTGATTCCCTGTTCCTCTTCAAGTCTGTATACTGTAATTTCAAGATGTAGCTCGCCCATCCCAGCGAGAAGGGCCTCGCCCGTCTCTTGGTTTGTCGAGACGTCCAAAGACGCGTCGGCCTTTGCTAGACCCCTGAGGGCATCGATGAACTTGGGTAGATCCTTCATTGATTTTGGCTCAACTGCGACCGTGACAACTGGCTCTGAAATGTGCCTGATTGCCTCGAATGGTACAGCGTCCTTATCCCTGGCGATAGTTACACCAGCAGCAGCACTGCGAATTCCAGTTATTGCGGCGATGTTTCCTGATGTGACTTCTGAGGTAGCGATCCTATCGCCGCCAACCATCATTCCGACTTGTTGGACCCTTTCTGCCTTTGCAGCGCCGATAGCCCATACAGACTCACCGTGTTTGATTCTGCCTGAATAGACCCTGCCGACTGCTACTTCACCGGCATGAGGGTCCATCCATATCTTGGTAATCATTAGTGATAGAGGGCCATCCGAGTCACACTCAATCATTGCCTTACCAACGCCCGACTCTAGGTCTCCCTGCCAAATATTCGGAATTCTATACCTCTGTGCAACAACAGGTGATGGGTGCTTCTCGACAGTCATGTCGAGGAGTACGGTGTGAACTGGTGCAAGTTTTGCTAGCTCCTTCTGGTTGTCGTTGTGGCAAAACTCGAATATTTGGGTGAAATTTAGGCCGCTCTTCTGCATGTATGGTATTGACATTCCCCAATTGTAGTAAGCCGAGCCGAAGGCAACTGTTCCCTTCTGAACGGAGACCTGCCATTCTTTCTTGAGATCCTCTGGAGCATAAGTAGTGATCAATTTGTTGACCTTAGTAATGATTTTCTCGAACCTGGCCATCATCTCTGGTCCATCAATCTGCAACTCATTTATCAATCGGTCAACCTTATTGATGAACAATACCGGTCGGACTTTCTCCTTGAGGGCCTGACGTACTACTGTCTCAGTCTGCGGCATTGTTCCCTCCACTGCACAGGCTAGAATGATGCAACCATCGACTGCGCGCATGGCCCTGGTAACGTCACCTCCGAAATCGACGTGTCCGGGTGTATCAATCAGGTTGATCAGGTAATCCGTGCCATCGACACCGTGGACCATTGAAGCACTCGCAGCGTTTATCGTGATTCCACGGGCACTCTCTTGCTCGTCGAAATCTAGAACTCGTGACTTGCCGGCGAGATCCTCGGACATCATTCCAGCACCGGCAATCAGGTTATCGGAAAGAGTGGTCTTTCCGTGATCTATGTGAGCAGCAATAGCAATGTTCCTGATGTGCTCTCTATCGTGCATTATCTCTGTAGCGCGCTTGATGTTGTCTTCCTTACGACCCATCTCAATTCCTCAATTGGTGCAGCGACCTGACTTTGGTTCATAAATACGATTGCGGAGGCGGCATAATATGCCTCAGTGGCCATATTTTCAAATCTGACGGAATCATCTAGCCGAAGCTGCAATCCTCTCAATTTCCTCTCTCTTACCGATAGAGAATGCTCCGACATCCCCCTCAGCCGCTTTAGTAATTTCATTTACAATTCCCTGTGTTAATGTTCTCTTGCTCCCGGCAGTAGCGGCCGCACAGCCTACTGAAAGGTTCCTGAGTGCAATGTCGAGGCGTCGGCTGGGTGAAGAGTCAACTGCCTTGGGGGTGCTAACTGCACCGAGTTTGATTCTGGTGATCTCCTCGCAAGGTGCCGCTTCAACTATCGCGTCAATAAATGACTGCAGTGGATTGCTACCTTTTCTCTCGCTGATAGAGTCGAGTGCTGCCTCGAACGCCTTGACACAGTGCTGTTTCTTCCCCGAGAATTTGCCGGTTCTCATCAGGTTGTTGATAAATCTCTCAACAACTGATAGTTTGGCCTTGCCGAACCATGCGTTGGCGTGCCTGCCTCCGCTGTGAGGGGTTCCGATCGTTGTTAGATTGATGTATGGGGCGAGTCCGGGGTCCGCGCATGTAACCTCAGTTGCATCCCACTTACCAAAAACCATGGTTCCTATTCCAGCAATTGGAGATTCTGCGTTTTCTGCCATCATTTCACCTACCTGATCGGCTTCTCCTTGCGTCCCCTTACCATTTCGTCTAGGGAAACGCCGTTGACCTTGATTACCTTGTATCTTACACCGGGCAGGTCACCGTATGAACGTCCCTTGCTGCCTCCAATACCCTCTACAAGAACTTCATCGTGTTCATCGATAAAGGATATCGCTCCATCACCTGGCGCGAATGCAGTAAGTTGGTTCCCGGTCTTGATGAGGCTTATCTTGACAGCCTTCCTAATTCCGGAATTGGGCTGTTTTGCTTCGAAACCCACCTTTTCTATTACTATTCCCTTAGCCTGTGTACTTCCTCGAAGGGGGTCGTGCTTCAGCACGCCGCCCCTCTGTTGCTTCAGTTGGCGGTCTCGAAACTTGCGTTCCTTCCACCTGTATCTCTTCCTATCGGTCTTCATCTTCTGGCCGGAGAATAGTCCTCTACCCAAAGTGACACCTCAGAATGACGCCTCGCCGACCCTCATGGGGTATAAGAGCGTGACGGGGTCACCGTAGGTGAGTGGCACTCCAAGTGAGATAGTCTCACTAACATTGAAGCACGACCTGACGTCGCCCCGATACATGGCATTCCGCGACATGCTCGATGGCGTCCATCACGTGAACGATACTGTGAGTGTCATTCATGATATGTTGGATAGTTCTGTTTCGATGGGAAATCCGCCTCTAGTATTCGATAATATCGCTGAGACACCGGGGCACAGAGCCGCACTGAATGTCCTTGAACGCTCGCGGCTATGCGAGATGTTCGGAGTTGGTCCCGGTGAACTCATAGACATCCTCGCTTGGGCGATGGAAAATCCCTCCGAACCAGTGATTGTTGAACGTTCAGCGGCTCAAGTGATGGAATCGGGGCAGGAAAATGTGGATTTGGGGAAGATTCCAATTCCCTGGCACTTCAGAGAGGACGGGGGGAGGTATCAATCGGCCTCCATAATTATCGCGGAGTATAATGGGGTTAGAAATGTCTCTTTCCATAGACAATTGCTAAGAGATTCGGGGCATTCTGTTGCCAGACTTGTTCCGAGGCACCTCAGAACATTGAGCACTATGGCTGCTGAGAATGGTGATGATGTCCCAATTGCAGTAGTAAATGGTGCTGATCCTACCGTCCTATTGGCTGCTGCGATGTCATTTACCGATTATGTGGACGAGTTGACCGTTGCTGCAGCTCTACATGAGAAGTTGCATGGAAGTCCTCTAAGGGTTGTTAAGTTGGATAACGGTGTAATTGTGCCTGCTGATGCTGAATATGCCATGCAGGCCAGGATTACTCCAGAGAGGGACGATGAGGGGCCATATGTTGACATTACTGGTACTGTTGATGACATAAGGCAGGAGCACGTAATCGCTTATGATGCCGTACATCACAGAAAGGATCCGATATTCCATGCGATTATTCCAACTGGAGTGGAACATAGGACATTGATGGGGATGCCAAGGGCTCCGACGATCAAAACGGCTGTTTCTGAAGTTGTCACCTGCACTGATGTGCACATGACGGATGGTGGTTGTGGTTGGCTTGCCTCGGTAGTTCAAATTAGGCCGGAAGATTCAGATGACGGTAAAAGAGCTATTCAAGCGGCTTTCGAGGGACATCCTTCAATGAAGCAAGTGATAGTCGTTGACGAAGACATAGACATCGCTGACCCGATGAGAGTGGAATGGGCACTGATGACACGATGGCAGCCGGATAGTGACACAATTATCCTCTCTAATCAGAAGGGATCTAGCTTGGATCCAAGCAGATCAGAAGATGGAATGACTAGTAAGATAGGAATGGATGCTACGCTTAATCCGGGGGAGGACAGGAGTCCTTTCGAGTCGGTTCTGTGAGGTATCAAATGTCAGAAGATTCCATCGACGACAGGTTACAGCACCCTAGAAGGAGTCTTGGTAACAGACATAGAAGTCAAGCCAAGAAGTATCTTAAAATTGTAAATGGCACAGATTCTGATGCTACCAATCTTGGTTGGGCAGAGCAGAATGCCAGACAGTCCGTCCTTCATGATTTCACTCATCCCGATAACTGGAGGGTTTTGCTTGAGGTGAAGATTATTTCAGGAGATGAGGATGGTATCCGAGCAGTTCTTGATGATGTTTTTACCGTTCTTGGACGTGATCCCGAACTTCTAAATCAACTAGATAACGTGAATATGTTGGAGTCTGGCAATATAATTCTGGAGGGAGCTTTTGCTGCTGATCCATTGGATCCGGACGAATGGTGGGAAACCATATCGATTGCCGATGAAAATATTTCCAACTTTATGGAAAGGGTAGAGGGTCTAGATTTGAGGGACAGGCGTGCCAATGTCTTGTTCTCTAGGAGGATTGAGAGAATCAGGGATAACGGCGACGAAGATGGATACTTATCACTTGCCAGACTGATCCTCGCACAGAGACCGACCAACTTTGAGGCATGGTCTGAATTGGGCAGGATGCATGAAAGGAGGGGTGAATACAGTGATGCGTGGATATGCTACGATCAAGCACAGTCTCAATTCCCAAGAATGGATGTACGTGATCAGTTCAAGAAAAGGATGGAGTCCCTCTTAGATGGAAGTGGAGGGAAACCATGGAAGGCTCCTGCAGTAAATGAGAGGCTCGATTTCCTCAGAAAGATGGAAGCTATGGCAACTCCTGAGACAGATAAGATTGGCTTCCCTGAACCCGATGAGGCTGCTAGTATTGATCCACTAACAGAGGTAAGGGGTTTGATGTCCTCAGGAAATTTCTCAGAGGCATTCTTTGTTGCGAGGCGACTGGCGGCTGAAGGGACACCTGGGGCTATCGAAATCACTGAAGAAATTAGAGGTGAGATGGATGGCTAGCGAAGTATTCGTGATTTCTTGGGTCACTTCTAGCAAGGGTGCTGAATTAGGCGAACCTTGGATAATGGTGCGACATGAGGAAAGA